>SGZL01000009.1 GCA_004213955.1 Gammaproteobacteria bacterium | reverse complement strand
CACCCAGAAGCTATTTCTTTCCCTCATCATTATAAAAATATAAAAGATTCATTTAATGTCTGCCATGGTGCTAAAGAGAGTAACATTAACATTATAAAAATCTTAAGGTGGTTAGTAGATAGAAATATTATTAGTTTTAAATCCGGAGCACTTTTTTTAGAATGGTTGGAGAGAAATTTTGGAACAACATCATCAATTGAGGAACAAACTAAAGGATTGCCAGCAATTTATGGACTAGCGCAAGGCACTAAAAACCAAAAAGCTGCAACTGTAGCTGTTACTTTATCTAAAGAAGAATTAGTTAATCCCTGGGGAATGGGAGCGATAACGGGTTTTCCTCTTGCTTTTGGGTTAGAGCTATTCTTAGAGAACAAAATTAATCAAAAGGGTGTTTTAGCGCCAGAAGGAGCTATAGATCCTGATGAATTTTTTTCTCTATTAACTGATTACCCACTCGAAATATCTAGATCGTGGGAGCATTAATCTAGAACAACTAAAGTTGCTCCATTCTCTACTTGCTCATCTTTATGAATTAATATTTCTTTAACTTTTCCATCACTTGGAGCCAATACTTTGTGTTCCATTTTCATTGCCTCAAGGATTACTAAAGTGTCTCCTTTTTTAATCTTTGCTCCTTTTTTTATTTTTACTTCAACAACTTTACCTGGCATTGGAGCATTTAACCCTCCATCGATAGATACTTTTTTTACTGTCTCAAACTTAGGAAGAATTTTAAAGAGCACATCTCCGCTTTTAGACTGAATAAGCAACAAATCATCTTCACAAGTAATTTTGCTTCTTATTCGTACGTTATCAATTTCAATATCAATAAAATTCTTATCCCATGAATTTATTTTTGCCAAGTTATTGTTATCAGTTGTAAAAATTTCTTCTCTATTATTATTATATTTAACAGTTAGCGGCTTATCTTTATATTGCAATTTAACTTCTTGCATAGGAAGTCTTGCGTTATTCCAACCTGATGATAAATTAGATAAAACTTCCGATTCGAATCTATTTTTTCCCTGAATCCACATTGAAGCGGCAATTGCTAAAAAGTATATTTCTTTTTCACTTAAATTTATTTCGTCTTTGATTTTAGCTTTTTCCAGGAAATCAGTAGTAGTATTGCCTTGGAGAAATTCATCTGATCTGAGTATTGAAATTAAGTAATCTCTATTAGTTTTAAGACCTCCAAAATGGCTATTTTCCAAAGCTAAAGCTAATTTATTCGCTGCTTCAACTCTATTTTCTCCATATGAAATAACCTTCGCCAACATTGGATCAAAATTTGGAGTAATTTCAGAACCAGTTTCTACACCAGTATCCCATCTAACAAGCGGATTTTCTGTTGGCTCAAAAGCAATAAGTTTTCCAGTTACAGGTAAAAAATTATTTCCAGGGTCTTCTGAATAAAGTCTTACTTCAATTGAAGATCCAAACCATTCAATCTCTTCTTGAGAAAAATCCAATGGATCTCCATTTGCAATCTTTAATTGTTCTCTTACAAGATCTATACCGGTTACTTCTTCTGTAACTGGGTGTTCGACTTGCAATCTTGTGTTCACTTCAAGGAACCAAAACTCCTTAGTTTTTTCGTCAAATAAAAATTCAACTGTTCCTGCAGATTCATATTTCAACAAAGATGCAATCTTAATTGCAGCTGCTCCCATTTCGTTTCTAAGTTCTTCATCCACAACTGGGGAAGGAGATTCTTCAACAACTTTTTGATGTCGTCGTTGGATGGAACATTCCCTCTCTCCTAAATGAACAATATTCCCATATGAATCTCCTAAAATCTGGATTTCTATATGTCTAGATTTAGCAATATATCTTTCAATAAATACTCTTTTATCTCCAAATCCTCCTTCAGCTTCTCTTTGAGCAGAGGCAATAGATTCTTTTAAATCTTTCTGGCTTTTAACAATTCTCATGCCTTTACCACCACCTCCAGCAGCAGCTTTAATTAAAAGAGGGTATCCAATTTTTTTTGCTTCTTTAGGATCACTAGTCATAGGCAAAGTTGGAACGCTAGCTTTTTCGGATAATTTTTTTGCTGTTAACTTATCACCCATTTTTTTTATAGCATTCGCCGAAGGACCCACCCACTTAATATTTGATTTAGACACCAAATTCGCAAAATTAGAGTTTTCGGATAAAAATCCATAACCTGGGTGAATTGCATCAACATTTGCATTAGATGCAATCTCAATTATTTTTTTTGCGTCTAGGTAAGATGAATCAAGTTTAAACGCTTCTTTTGCTTCTCTGACATAGGGTGAATTTGCATCTGGATCAGTATAAATTGCCACGGTGCCAATACCCATTTGATGAGCAGATTTAATAATTCTAGAGGCAATTTCTCCTCTATTAGCAATCAACAATTTCTTTATTGTCATAGCCTAAATACGCCAAAACTTTTTGAGCCTTGTACTTTTTTGTTGTTCACAACTGATAAGCAGATACCAAGCACATCTCTAGTATCTCTGGGATCGATAATGCCATCATCACTAAGCACGCTTGTTGCTTTTAATGCTACTGATGCTTTGTCATGACCTATTTGTTGATCTTTTACTATTTCTGTATCTTTTTTTTCATCAAATTTAATACCTTTTCTTATAGCTTGGCCTCTTCTAACTATAGACATAACACCGGCAATAACTTCTCCTCCCATGACAGCGATTTTGGCCGTTGGCCATAAAAAGGTAAATGAGTTGCCAAATTCTCTTCCAGACATCGCATAAGTTCCAGCTCCGTAAGAATTTCCAACAATTATTGTAAGATGAGGAACTTCCGAATTAGATACTGCATTTAACATTTGGGCGCCTTTTTTTATAGAACCGTCTTGTTCATAATCTTTTCCAACCATAAATCCAGTAATATTTTGTAAAAAAACTAAAGGTAGATTTCTCTTATTACATAATTGAATAAAATGAGCAGCTTTCTGAGAAGCATTTGGAAATAGCATGCCATTATTACCCAATACTCCAACTGGATATCCATGTATTGATATAAAGCCGCAAATAATTGTTGGACCAAAGAGCGGCTTAAATTCCTCAAATTTTGATCCATCCGCAATTCTTCCAATGATTTCTCTTATGTCAAAAGGAGTTTTTAAGCTTGGTTCAATTAAACCTAGAAGGTCGTCTTGGTTATGAAGCGGCTCCTCAATTGAAAATCTTGGCTTTGTTCCTTCTTTTTCCCAGTTTAAGTGAGACATAACTTCTCGAGCAATTCTTATTCCATCTAAATCATTATCAGCAAGATACTCTGCAAGTCCTGATTTTTCTGCATGCATCTTCGCTCCTCCAATATCTTCTCTTGAAGAGATTTCACCAGTAGCCATTTGAACTAGTGGAGGGCCGGCAAGTGCGACATCAGCTTGATCTTTGACAAAAATATTATAATCAGACATGCCGGGTTGATAAGCTCCACCAGCTGTAGCTGTTCCAAAGGTAACGGTTACTGTAGGAATATTAAGTTTAGATAATTCTGTAATTTCATAAAATTGTCTTCCAGATTCGGCAAAGTGGGTGGTTCCTCCAACTACTGCATTACTTCTTGGTCTGAGGTCTCCACCTGCAGATTCAACGAATTGAATAAATGGTAATCTACTATCACGTGCAATTTGCATGGCTCGCATCCATTTTTTTACTGAATAGAAATGCATTGCACCTGCAAGGACAGTCGGATCATTTGCAAAAATTATGCATTCAATACCAGCACTAACACCAATTCCTGCAATTGCTCCTCCACCCACTGGGTAGTCGGATTTATAAGCGGCGAGACCACTTATTTCAAGAAATGGACTATCAGGGTCTAAAAAATGAAATACTCGCTCTCTTACTGGGAGTTTTCCTCTTTTAGATAATCTTTCTTTGTGATGTTCTCCGCCTCCAAGTTCAGCTTCATCTAAAAGAACATCAATTTCTTCTAGCATTGAGAGCATAGAAATTTTATTTTTATTAAATTGTTCGCCAGAAGTATCTAATTTTGATTCAAATGGTTGTGATTCTAGTTTAGGCATCTTTTGTTAAATTGATTCAAAAATATGCCTGAAAAAACTATTTATGTCCATTTAGATTTTAGTAAGTCTGGGTATAATACGAACCTCTCTGGGCGATTAACTCAATTGGTAGAGTGCCACCCTTACAAGGTGGAAGTTACAGGTTCAAGTCCTGTATCGCCCACCATTTAAAATTTTTCCTTTAATTTTCTTATGTTTCAAATATTTTTCACATTCAAAGGTTAGATTTTTAAAATGAATAAATATAGAAGACAATTTCTTAAATTTTTATTGTTATTTTCTTTTGCACTTTCTTTTAAGGTTTATCCTCAAGTTTTAAATGGTAACAAAGTTAAATTTAAATACGGAGTTGCGAGTGGAGATCCCACAAATACTCATGTGATTCTATGGACAAAATTAATGTTAGATATCGAAACAAGCATCAAGGTTGAATGGGAAATTTCTAATGATAGAAGTTTTAAGAGCCTTATAGCTTTTGGAATAAGTGTTACTGACTATAAAAGTGATTATACAGTAAAGGTTGATGCAAAAATTCCTACCAGATTTAATGGAAAGAAAGTCTATTATAGATTTAAAGTTGGAAACTCAATTTCTGATATTGGGATAACTTCAACTTTACCAAAAGAAAACCCTGAAAAATTTAATATTGCTTTTTGTAGTTGTTCCAATTATCCAGCGGGATATTTTAATGCTTATGGAGAAATGGCCAAAAATGAAGATATAGATTTAGTTTTACATCTTGGGGATTATTTATACGAATACGCTTGGGATGGATATGCTTCAGAAAATGCAATCCATATGGATAGAGTCGTAGATCCTAATCATGAGATATTGTCTCTTGATGATTATCGAAGACGACATGCGACATATAGAAAAGATATAGATCTTAAAACACTTCATGCAAATAAACCCATGATTGTAGTTTGGGATGATCATGAAATAACTAATGATACTTGGAAGGAAGGCGCACAAAACCACTCTTCAGATGAAGGGTCTTTCAATAAAAGGAAAGATTTTGCGACTCAAGCATATTTTGAATGGATGCCGATAAGAGAGAATAAGAATAAAAAACAAATCTGGAGAAATTTTACAGTTGGAAATTTAATAAATTTATTGATGCTTGATACAAGACACTTCAATAGAGACAAACAACTTGATATTGAAAAATATTTTGAAATCGATAGTTTCAAAGAAAAAAAATACAAGAATGACCTCAAAAAACCAAGAAATTTATTAGGTAAAACTCAACTTAAATGGATTAAATCTAAAATCAACACCAACACTAAATACAAATGGTCTATATTTGGGCAACAGATTTTAATTGGTCCTAAATATCTTCCTACAATTCTAAAATTTATAGAACTCGAAAACTTACCCTCATATGTACATAAATACGTAATGCTTGCTGGAAAAAAAATTCCTTACAATACCGATCAGTGGGACGGGTATCCTAAAGAAAGAGAAAAGTTTTTTGAAATCATAAAAAATTCTCAGTCAAACTTGATCTTGGCTGGTGATTCTCATAATTCTTGGATTTCTAATTTAAGAGATAACAACGATAAGTTTATTGGAATAGAAATAGGCGCGCCTTCTATTTCTTCTCCAAACTTTGTTGATATTTTCGGAGAAATGACTACCGAAATTGATAAATCTTTTATTGAATCTAATCAAGACCTAGTTTGGACGAATGGAATAAACAAGGGGTATGTTGAATTAGAAGTTTCTCTTAATTTTGTTGATGTTCATTTTCATTATGTTTCAACAGTTAAATCTAAAAGTTATGAGAAACTCCAAACTAAGTCATTCAGAGTAAATCATGCCCAACCTTTGGCATAAAGCAATATTTTATAAGATCTACAATTGGATTACTTTTAATTCATACTATGTATAATTGGTTTTTTTAAATGGACCGGTAGTTCAGTTCTGGTTAGAACGCCGCCCTGTCACGGCGGAGGTCGCGGGTTCGAGCCCCGTCCGGTCCGCCATAACATCTTAAATTTTATTTCAGACCCATCTAGGAAAGGGGTCCTCTAATTCAATAGAAAAAATAATAAATTTATAAAATTCTTATAATCTATATAATTGATTTTTAAAAATTTTTTATGAAAACTATCATTCTTAAATCAAAAATTCATAGAGCGGTCGTTACTCATACTCAGTTAGATTACGACGGATCTTGTGGCATAGATTCCGATTATATGAAAGAAGTTGGTATAAAGCCTTTTGAGCAAATTCATATTTACAATTTAACAAATGGAGAAAGATTAATAACATATGCAATTGAAGCTGAAGCTGGATCAAAAACTATTTCCATGATGGGAGCAGCGGCTCATAAAGCTAATGTAGGGGATCTAATTATCATAGCAGCATATGGAAATTTTGAAGAAAGTGAAATTGCAGAATTTAAACCTAAAATATTGAGATTATAAAGATGACAATTTTAAAAGAACAAATAACACTGCCCTGCGGAGCAAAAATTAAAAATAGAATTTGTAAAGCTGCAATGACAGAAAGAATAGCTTTTTCCAATAATTTTACTAATCAGAGACACCTAAATCTTTACAAAAAATGGGCTGATGGCGACATAGGAATTTTACTTACTGGAAATGTTCAGGTTGATAAAGATCATCTAGAAGGACCTGCTAATGTTTGTATAGAAGAAAAGTCATATTCTGAGCAACTGCCGCTTTTGAGAAAATGGGCTGAAGAGGGCACTCGAAACAATACGCATTTATGGATGCAGATTTCTCACGCGGGTAGACAAACTCCTGGAGAAATTAACCAATCCCCAAAAGCACCTTCATCTGTTCAATTAAAGATACCTGGAAGAAATTATGGAATTCCCTCTGTCCTAACAACAGAAGAAATACAGGAAATTATTAAAAAGTTTACTTTTGTTGCCAAAATCGCAAGGGAAACTGGGTTTTCTGGAATTCAAATTCATTCTGCTCATGGTTATCTTCTCTCCGAGTTTTTATCTCCTGATATTAATTTAAGAGAAGATGAGTGGGGCGGAACAGTAGAAAATAGATCTAGAATTCATGTTGAAATAATAAAAAGTATTAGACAAGAAGTTGGTGAAGATTTTCCTATATCAGTAAAAATGAACTCTGCAGATTTCCAAAAAGGAGGTTTTTCTCCAAAGGATTCCATCCAAGTTGCAAAAATTGTTGAGTCAGCTGGGGTAGACAATATCGAAATCTCTGGTGGAACTTATGAACAACCTCGTTTACTAGGACTTGATAACGTGAGTATAAATCCAGATCGAAGCGAAACTCGAAAAGAGAGCACAATTGCAAGAGAAGCATACTTTTTAGAGTATGCAGACAAAATTAAAAAAAATATTCAAATACCCTTGATGGTGACTGGAGGATTTAGGACCAAACAAGGAATGGAAGATGCTATCAAAAGTGGTGCGTGTGAAATCGTTGGCGTCGGAAGACCGTTATGTGCGAATCCTTACGCGATCAAAGAGATGTTTGAAGGGAAAACAGATCATCTTCCTATATATGAGAAAACTTTATCCTTAGGACCTTGGATATTATCTCCATCAAGTCCTTTTAGACTAATTCAGGCGTTAAATGCATTTGGAGCTCAGGCATGGTTTTATCAACAAATTAAAAGAATGGGTGATAATAAATTACCGGATTTATCATTGGGGCTTTTTTCCGCTTTCAGAAAAGATGCAAGCGAAGATAAACAGGCTTTTAAGAATTTAAATAGTTAATTATTGGAGAAATACAATGAAAATAGACAAATTATTTGATGTTAAGGGGAAAGTGGCTTTAGTAACCGGAGGCTCCAGAGGTATTGGAGAAATGATTGCGGCAGCTTTTTTATCGAATGGAGTAAAAGTTTATATTTCAGCGAGAAAAGCAGATCCGTGCGACCAAAAAGCAATAGAGTTATCTGAAAAATTTGGTTCAGAATGTATTTCAATACCTGCTGATGTAGGTTCTATGGAAGGAATACTTAAATTGACTGAAGAAATTAAAGCTAGAGAGGACAAATTAGACTTTCTCATAAACAACGCAGGAGCTGCTTGGGGCGAAAAGATAGATGATTTTTCTGAAACAGGTTGGGATAAAGTAATGGATCTTAATGTGAAAGGAATGTTTTTTACTACTCAGAAACTTTTACCATTATTGAGAAAAGCCGGAACTCTTGAGCTACCATCAAAAGTAATAAATATTGGTTCAATTGACGGAATAAATACTCCAGCTTTTGAAAATTATGTTTACAGCGCATCAAAGGCAGCAGTTCATCAATTAACTCGTCACTTAGCATCAAAATTAGTTCGCGAGAATATTCTTGTTAATGCAATTGCACCAGGACCATTTCCAAGTCGAATGTTAGGTTCTGCGGTTGCTCATGATTTTAGCCCTCTTGAAGAAAGGAGCCCTGTGAAAAGGATTGGTACTATGGAGGATATTGGAGGTTTAGCTATTTATTTATGTTCTCGAGCTGGAAACTTCACAATTGGAGAAACGATTACTTGCGATGGTGGATTAACAGCTTGTTCAGGACATAACTTGTCAGTTTAAAAAAAATCCTGCCTCTGTTGAGGCAGGATTCCAAGATAAAGTATCTCAACTTAAATCTTTCTAAAGGCGGCCGAAGCGTCCTTTAGTCGGAATAGGGAAAACCCTAGTCAGGCAGTCCCCCCTGATATTCCTGTTAAATTGTTTGTATTAATTTGGATCACCTCCTGTCAGGGATTGTTTAAATTAGCAAAAATAGAGACCCTGTTTTAATTCTATCAATTGCGACTCTTGGAAAGATTTTACTAGATTTTAGCTTGCTTTCAATTATCAAATTAAAGACGGAATAAAGAAATAAGCTAAAAGAAAAAGAAATAAAATACTTATCAAGTTAATAAATATTCCAGCTCTAACCATTTTTTGAATTGGTATAAGCCCCGATGCATAAATAATAGAATTAGGAGGCGTTGCTACAGGAAGCATAAACGCACAACTAGCCGATAAAGTTAAGGGGAGAATTAATAACATAGGATCGATACCCAAATTGATTCCAACACTAGCAACTACTGGTAAAAAAGTAACTGTGGTGGTGAGATTGCTAGTCAATTCTGTTAAAAGAATAACCATAGTAATTACAATCAATAAAACAATAAAAAAATAAGTTTCAGAAGGAATTAAAGATGCTATCCAAAGTGCCAATCCCGAATCGTTTACAACGTAAGCAAGAGCCATTCCTCCTCCAAAAAGAAAAATCAAACCCCATGGAAAACCATTCTGAGCATCATCCCAATTTAAAAGTTTTTCTTGTTTGTTTTTTTGATTTACAAAGAACAGGGAAATTCCTCCTATCATTGCAATGACAGAATCATCAAGTAATGACAATCCTGGTAAATCATCTAAGAGTTGTCTAAAAATCCAACAGAAGGCTGTGAAAGAAAAAACTAAAACTACTTTTTTTTCTTCATTTGACATCGATCCAAGCTCATTGAGCATTGAGTCCAATTTATTTTTAGCTGCTGGAGATGCTTTAAAATTTACTGGATAAATAAACTTAGTAAGTAAAAACCATACTAATGGCCCCAAAATTAA
Organism: Gammaproteobacteria bacterium; assembly: GCA_004213955.1. Lineage (GTDB taxonomy): Bacteria > Pseudomonadota > Gammaproteobacteria > Magnimaribacterales > AG-339-G14 > AG-339-G14. Next base: position 30,487 of record SGZL01000009.1, on the reverse strand, counting down.
GGTCACTGGCAAACCAAAAGAAATCCAATTTACAAATCCAATGTCTTTATCAAAGTTATCGCTAGCAAATTGAATAAGTACTCCATTAGGGGATGTGCCGATAGGAGTGGCAATACCCCCAAGAGAAGCGCTGTATGCAATACCAAGCAATAAACAGAGTTGAAAATTATAAGATTGTTCATCATTGATCTCTTTTACTGTGTCAGTAATTACTTTGATTACCGAAATTGCTACCGGTAAAAGCATAATCGCAGTAGAGGTGTTCATAACCCACATACTCAATAAAGCACTAGCCAACATGAATGAAGCAATAATGCCATTGGCATTTAGACCACTTAATCTTAAAATATTTAAAGCTACTCTTTTGTGGAGACCCCATTTTTGTATTGCTATAGCAATAATAAATCCTCCGGCAAATAAGAACTGAACCTTATTCATATATTCCTTACTGATAATTCCTATTTCTATTACACCCAATAGTGGAAATAAAACGAGGGGCATCAACGCAGTAACTTGTAAGGGTAAAGCTTCAAATGCCCACCAAACACCCATTAGAGAAAATACTGCAAGAGTGAGCCTGCCTTCATTAGACAAACCTTCTGGATTAGGGATAAAAATGACTAAAAGAAAAAGTGATAAGCCTATCCAAAAGCCAATAGATTTTATGTTCAAAGAATTCATAATAAATATTAAGATAAACTATAATTTTTTTTTTGATAAAAAACACATATTTTATGAAATCAAAGTTTTCTATATTGGGGGCTGGCTCGTGGGGAACGGTTTTGGCTAATTTGTTAGCTAACAATGGACACGAATGTTTAATGCATACTAGAAATAAAAAAGTCTACGATTCAATTAACTCAAAAAGGATTAATGAAGTTTATCACCCTGAATTTAAGATTCATGAAAATGTGAAAATTACTAAAAATTTGAAAGAATTTAGTTGTTTTTCAGATTTATGGATTATTGCAATACCTTCAAAAGAAATACCATTGATAATGGAAGGAATAGATTCACAAGTTTTACTTAATAAAGAATATATTATTGCTTCCAAAGGAATAGATAAAAAATCTTTTTCTACGATTTCTGAGGTCCTAAAAAAAGAGTTCAATATAAAAAGTAATGATACTTATGTCCTGTCAGGTCCAAATCTAGCAAAAGAAGTGCTAGAAGGACAAACTTCAGCATCTGTTCTGGCTGGCGATAGTTTAAAAAGGACAGAAGAATTATCAAAATTTTTTAACAACTCCTCTTTTAAAGTTTTTATTTCTCAAGATAAAAAAGGAGTTGAGTTATCTGGATCCTTAAAAAATATTTATGCTATTTCTGCGGGACTAGCTGATGGAATGGGAAGTAAATTTAATACCAAGGCTATGATTTTAACCAGAAGTCTTCATGAGATGTCTGAACTATTCAAATCACTGGATGCGAATCCAGAAACACTTCTTGGATTGTCAGGTGTAGGTGATTTAATTGCAACTTCTAGCTCATCAGATAGCAGAAATTACTCGTTTGGTTTTAATTTAGGAAAAGGAGATGATGTTAAGGCTTCATTAAAAAAGGTAAATCAAGTAGTTGAAGGGATCAATACTTTAGAGATGGTTTTTAAGAAAAAAAATGAATTTAATCTTACTATGCCAATAATTGATATTTTACATAGAATCATATTTAACAATGAAAAAGCACAAGATTGTTTTGCAGATATTCTTATTGAGGGGGATAATAAAGATAGTTGACTATGTCCGATACTGAAAATAAAGAAAATAAATCTGAGCAAGTTGTCTCGGTAAACCCCGAGATTGTTGTTGAAAATATTAAAGAGACTTCTATATGGCTGAGGTTAGTTTTAGTTATAATTTTTTTATTTGTTTTTACTTTTACCGATATAATTTTATGGTTAATAGCTGGTGTTCAATTTTTATTTACGATTTTTACAAAAAAACCTAACGAAAATTTACTGAGCTTATCGATAAAGATTAGAAATTATTTAAGTCAAATAATTGATTTCGTGACTTATAGTTCTGACTTAAAACCCTTTCCCTTTAGCCCATTTCCAGACTGATAAATATTTATACCCTAATAAGAAAATTAGCAAAATTTAGAAAAACCTATAACAATCTGTTAAATTACAATCCTTATTATGAAAAAAAGTGAAAAAATTATAAATTTCAGACCCTCAAGAGAACAAGCTATGGAGGCTGTTAAAACTCTTCTAGCCTACACTGGAGATGATCCATCAAGAGAAGGATTAGTTGATACGCCTAAAAGAGTCATAAAAGCATATGATGAGTTTTTTGCTGGTTACAAAGAGGATCCTGTTGAGGTTTTATCTAGAACCTTTGAACAAGTTGAAGGTTATGATGAGATGGTTATTGTTAAAGGCATTAGAGTAGAATCTCACTGTGAACATCACATGGTTCCAATTATTGGAGTCGCACACGTAGGTTACATACCAAACAAGAAAGTTGTTGGTATTAGCAAGCTAGCAAGAATGGTAGATTTATTTGGTAAAAGACTTCAGACACAAGAAACTATGACTGCCCAAATAGCAGATACTATAGAAAAAGTTTTAAATCCTAAAGGTGTAGCAGTAGTTATCGATGCTGCTCATATGTGTATGACAACTCGTGGTATACATAAAACCGAAACTAGCACTGTCACTAGCAGGATGCTTGGTACTTTTAGAAAAAATGCCAACACTCGATCAGAGTTTATGAACTTGATCAGTTCAGATAACTAATTTGTCATTAGAAAACAAAACACTAATTAAGCCATTAATTTTTGCAACCGGTTCTTCTATTAGGAAGGAAATTGTTTGTGCTTTTGGAATAGATTGTGAGTTTATTAAATCTGAAGTAGACGAAGAATTAATAAAGTTAAATTTTCAAGGAAATGATTTTTATGAATTGGCTATTCAGCTTGCAACAGAAAAATCTTTGACTATTAGCGATCGATTTAAAGATTACTATGTTGTCGGTGTGGATCAGGTTTGTAGTATAGGTGATGAGATATTAAATAAACCTGGCAATAAAGAAAATGCAATTAACTCTTTGAAAAAGCTTTCCGGAAATGTTCACTATCAAAACTGTGGTATGGCTATTTGTTTAAATGGCAAAATAGTTTGGCAATCATCTGCTATCGCAGAATTAACTATGAAAACATTATCAATGGAACAAATTGAAAATTATGTTGATCTGGATAAGCCTTTTAGTTGTAGCGGTAGTTATAAATTCGAATCTTATGGAAAAGATTTGTTTTCAAAAGTTAAAGGATCTGAATATACTATTCAAGGTTTAGATATAGAACAGTTGCTAGAAATATTTATTAAAGAAGGCATCATTAATTAATGAAAGATTTTAAAAATAAAGTTGCAGTAATTACCGGAGCAGGTTCTGGAATGGGCAGAGAACTTGCAATTGAGCTAGCATCATCTGGTGCGAGTATAGCCTTAGTAGAAGTTAACGAGGAAACGCTTAACGAAACTGCAGAATTATTAAAAAAATATAATGTAGGCGTGTCAAAACATATCGTCGATGTAAGCGACAAACAAGCCGTATTTAACCTTCCTGAAAAAGTTATAGAGGAGCATGGGTCGGTTGATATGGTTTTTAATAATGCTGGAGTAGCTTTATCTTCTACAGTTGAAGAATCTAGCGATGAAGATTGGGAATGGGGATTGGGAATTCTGTTACATGGAGTTATTAATGGCACAAGGGCGTTCTTGCCTCATCTTAAAAATAGACCTGAAGCAGCTATTGTAAATACTTCTTCAATATTTGGATTGCTTAGTGTACCCAATCAATCAATTTATCATGTAGGAAAATATGGAGTAAGAGGGTTTACTGAAAGTCTGGCATTAGAAATGAAAATGGAAAAATCTAATGTAGAAGTTTATTCGGTTCATCCGGGGCATATTGGCACGAACATTGCCAACATTGGAGCGAAAAATGGGAAATTCGAGTTTGACTCCAATTCTCAAGAAGAAGGACCAAATATATTTGGAACTAAAGCAAATACTGTTGAGGAAGCTGGTCAATTATTTAAAGAAAAAGCACCGATTAATGCTAGCACTGCGGCAAAAATTATTTTAAGAAATATCAAGAAAAAGAATAAAAGGATTCTCGTCGGCGCTGATGCTCATGCTTATGATTTAATTCAAAGGCTTTTCCCAAAATGGTATATCTACTTATTGCCCTTAGTGTTCCTCATTCGAAGATTATTTCCAATGGATAAGCCTTTAGACAGATAGTTAGATTTTAATTTCAGGATAATCTTTTAATCTGATTGAATTCTCTGAAATTTCTATATCACTTGCAGGGTCCAAAAGATCTTCGTTAGCTCTGTACAAAAGATCAAAATTTCCTGAAAGACATTTATTTTGATAGCTTAATCTATTATTTTTAACAGCTTCTAAAGATTTCGCATAAGAATTAATCTCATTTTTAGTGAATATTTGAGGTAATAAAGAAGTGACAAAATTTGAGTTATAAATACTTGCAGTTGCATTGTTTCCACCAAAGCCCTTTGCATTGAGGAAAAAAGCATCTAAATCCTGAATATTAATTTCCTCATTCTGCATGCAAAAATTTAAATTTTCAGTTACTACGTCGTCCGCAAGTTTAGGTGTTGAATTAAGACCAGGAATAATGCCATGACTAAATATCCCTAAAGCGCATGCCAATTGATCTCCACCTGCAGGACCCATAGTATGACCGAGATAACCTTTTAAACCAGTAACTTTTAGATCGTTCATATTTAATGAAGTTGCGCATTTGCTTAAAACGTCAGATTCTGTGCTCCTGTTTTGAAAGGTTCCCGTTCCATGGGCAATAACACAAGTTTGTTTTGTATCAGTATGGTCTTTCTTATATTTTGAAAATGCTTGAGCCATAGTTATGTAATTTCCAATTCCTGGAGAACTAATTGATTTTTTTATCCCATCAGAATTTATGAAGACATTGGGAACTGCACATAAGATATCAGCACCAATTTTTACTGCAAATTCTAAAGAGGTAACAATTGCAAATTGAGAAGATTCTCCTAACACTAAACCGCAATTATCTCCAAAAGGTCGACAAGCATTTGAAAAATTAATTGAATCAGTTGCCTCTCCATGTCTCTCCTGCATGGCAATGATTTTCTTATCATCAGCAATGCCGGTTGTAGCAAAAAAACCATCTGTTACTTCTGGGTTAATTGGCGCTTCTGCTGAACCTATAACTGCAAAGTCAATATCATCAGATTTAATTAAATTTGTTGCTGCATTTAAATTGTAAAAAAAAGTTGCGCAGGCACCAGCAACCTGACCACTTTTCCCAACAGAACCCAATATGTAAGCGTTAATAAAGTCAGCTGACATTTCTATTAATGACATTGATAGATGTTTAGAACTGGCTCTTTTCTTTTGTAATCTTGATTGCATCAATCCACCAAGTCCTTTTTCGTCTAATTGACCGATTGCTGGCCCAGCAAAAACAGCCACTCTATTTGGATCAAGTAAAGGTTGTATTTCTTTTTGCCAGTCAATACCTAAGTTGTTTAAAGCATCGTTTACTCCAAAAACAGTCATCTTGATTCCTCTAGGATGTTGTCTAGAGTTGTATAGATTATCTATTTCGTAAAAATCTGGTAATTGTGCTCCTGCATTGACTCCAATCTCTTCGGTCATCAGACCGGATGGATCAAGTGTTTTATCAATTTGTCTTATTAAACTGCCAGCAAGTATTTCTTTCTCAGATTTAGTTTCTTTTGATAGAGACATTAAATCTTTCAAAACTTCATTTTTTTCAGAATCAACTAAGCTTTGGTAAATTAATCTTTTGTAACCAATATGACCTGAGGTACGTCCAGCCGAATTCAATCCTCCCATTGAACAAATTACCGGAAGTTTTTTTAGATTTTTCATTGTTAATTTTGATCAGATAGTATTAATATTTTATATCAATTAAGGAGAAAAAATGCACCCGGGAGTAAATGGACCTAAGTTTAAAGACAAACCAGCAATTATTATGGCTGGAAGTGGAGAAATAATAACTCATCAAGATCTAAATGAAATTTCTAATCAAATGGCTCATTTATTTAGGTCTTTAGATTTAAATCCTGGAGATAGTATGGCTTTTATGATGGAAAACCATAAATATTTTTTTCCAATAGCTGCCGCAGCTTACAGGAGTGGATTACGATACACCGCCATAAGTTGGAGATTACAACCAGAAGAAGTTGAATATATTGTTAAAGATTGTGGAGCAAAAGTTTTTATTACCTCAAATTTTTTGGAAGAAAATGCATCTTTATTAACGCCTTTGTTAAAAGGCGTCCATAAATTTATGGTTGATGGAGGTAATGAAGATTACAAGTCTTTAGAAGAAGCTATTTCTAAATTCCCAAATCATCCAATTGATAATGAATGTCAAGGTTCTACAATGTTGTATTCTTCTGGCACAACAGGAAAGCCAAAAGGGGTAAGCAGAGAAATTACTCTTAATCCTCTTCCTTACACTGCCGAAGAGGAAGATTTAGGATTAACTAGGGTAGTTGAAGGAATGTATGGTGCAAATTCAGATTCAATATATTTATCTCCAGCTCCTCTTTATCATTCAGCTCCACTAGGATTTAATACTGGATTTCAAGCATTGGGAGCCACTTCCATTGTGATGGAAAAATTTGATCCTGAAGTCGCTCTAAAATTAATAGAAGAATATAAAATTACTCATTCCCAATGGGTTCCAACAATGTTTGTTAGGTTTCTAAAAAGTGATCCATCAATTTTTAATAAATATGATTTAAGTTCTCATAAAGTTGCCATACATGCAGCAGCACCTTGTCCAGCAGAAGTAAAAGAAAAGATGATTGATTGGTGGGGGCCGATTCTTCATGAATATTATGCTGGAACAGAATTCAATGGTTTTGTTGCTTGTAATTCTGAAGAGTGGTTACAACATAAAGGGACAGTTGGTAAATCTCTGTTAGGCCCAATTCACATTTTAGATGATGATGGAAATGATGTTGCAAAAGGAGAAGAGGGTACTATTTATTTTGAAGGGCCTACTTCACAAACATTTGAATATCATAACGATCCAGAAAAAACTAAAAGTTCAAGATCAAAACAAGGATACTCGACTTTAGGAGACGTTGGTTATTTAGATGACGATGATTATCTGTATTTAACCGATCGAAAAGCTTTTATGATTATATCTGGCGGCGTGAATATTTATCCTAAGGAAACAGAAGATGTTTTGGTTATGCATCCTAAAGTTGCTGATGTAGCTGTTTTTGGAGTTCCTAATGAAGAAATGGGTGAAGAAGTTAAGGCTGTTGTTCAACCAGTAAATATGAGTGAAATCGATAATAATTTAGAACAAGAATTAATGTCTTATTGTCGAGAAAAAATCTCTCATGTTAAATGCCCTAAATCGATAGATTTCAGACCCGAGTTACCACGTCATCCTACTGGTAAATTATATAAAAGACTTTTAAAAAATGAATACTGGGAGAAATAATTTTATTTTAAACTTTCTTCGCAGCTTTCAAGGGTCTGCATAATTAAAGTATTAATCGTCATGGGTCCGACACCACCTGGCACAGGTGTGTAAGCATGACATCTATCTATTACTGATTCTAATTCAATGTCTCCACATTTTTCAGGATGATAGCCAGCATCGATTACTACAGCTTTGTTCTTAATCCAATTTCCTTTGATAAATTTAGGGATACCTACTGCACCTACTATGATGTCAGCATCATTTATTTTGCTTTCAAGATTTTTTGTCTTTGAATGACAAATGGTCACTGTACTATTTCTGTTTAACAACATCATAGCCATTGGTTTTCCCAGTATAGGACTTCTGCCTACAACCACTGCTGATTTTCCCTCTAATTCTATTTCGTATTCATCTAATAACCTCATAATTCCATAAGGCGTACAAGAACCAAAAGCTCTTTCTTGCATACTCATTTTTCCAAAACCTAAACTAGTTACACCATCGACATCTTTCTCAATTTTAATTGCATCAAAACATTTTCTTTCGTCAATTTGATTTGGAACAGGATGTTGAAGAAGAATTCCATGAACATCTTTATTTTTATTTAAGACATTTATTTCATTTATTAATTCTTCTGTTGTAGTTTTTTCGGACAGTTCAACTTTTAGCGACTTCATTCCAATACGTTTACATGCATTTCCTTTCATATTTACATAAGTAGCCGAAGCAGGATTATCACCTACTAAAATAGTTGCTAATATTGGTGAAGAACCAGTGGTTTCTTTTATTTTAGATACTCTTTCTTTGAAACCCTCTTCGGATTTTTCCGATAATTTTTTTCCGTCTAATACTATAGTCATGGTTATTTGATATGATAGCATTCTTCAATTTTTTATTTAACGGGGTGTAGCGCAGTCTGGTAGCGCGCCTGCTTTGGGAGCAGGATGTCGGGGGTTCAAATCCCTCCACCCCGACCATTTGATTAGATATTTATTTGTGTTAGATTTATAAAGAGACATCAATATGGTTCTCAGGGAAGAGAAGATAAGAACTCCCGGTTTCTAAACGGTAGAATTCTTATTTAACTGCATGGAAGCAATATAATAAGTTACAGGTTCAACTCCTGACCGGGAGCCTTGAACTAACTCATACAAGACTAATCAAAACCTTTTATATAGAATAAGCAATAATTCTCTCGGTAGCTCAGCTGGATAGAGCATCTGCCTTCTAAGCAGAGGGTCGCAGGTTCGAATCCTGCCCGGGAGGCCATGATATGGTGGGCGTAGCTCAGTTGGTAGAGCGCTGGTTTGTGGTACCGGTTGTCGTGGGTTCAAGTCCCATCGTCCACCCCATTTGGAGTAAATATGTTTGGATTTGGAAAAAAAGAAAAAGTAAAAAAACTTAAATTTAAGATTCTTTCTAGCAATATGTTGGAAGATTTTCAAAAGAAATTATTAAAAGAACAATCTACCTCAGATTTAAAAGGATACAGAAAAGGGAAAGCGCCTTTAGATGTCATTGAAAATATTTATGGAGAACAGCTAAAAGCTAGAGTGATATACGAGTTAATGACAAATGATTTTTATAAGATTATCACGGAAAAAAAGATCTCTGTAGTAGGGCAGCCAGCTTTAAACCCACTTTCTATGGATATTAATAAAGACATAAATGTTGAGGCTTCGTATGAAGTATATCCAGAATTTGATCTAAAGAAATTTTCTTCTCTAAAAATAAAAAAACCCGAATGTGATTTAAAAGAAGAAGACGTCAACAGTACAATAGAAAAAATGCAAAAAAGATTTGGAAAATTAGAATCTGTTCAAAAAGAAATTTCTGATGGAGATTTTGCAAAAATAAATTTTGAAGGCTTTCTAGATAATGAAAAATTTGAAGGTGGTGAAGCTAAGGATTATCTTATAGAAATTGGTTCTAAGAATATGATTCCAGGCTTCGAAGAAGGTTTGATTGGTTTAAAAGCAGGAGACAAAAAAGATTTAAATTTAAATTTTCCAGACGATTATCATGCAGAAAATCTTAAGGGAAAAGAAACTTTATTTAAAATAGAAGTAAATGAAGTTTTGAATACTCAGCCTGCAGAATTAAATGAAGAGTTTTATATTCAGGCTGGTATTCCCTCTAATTCTGAAAAGGAATTTAGAGATAATCTTAAAACCCAATTAGAAAAGGATTTAAAGATTACTCAAAAAAGAAAATTAAAAGAAAGAATATTTGATGCAATAGAAGAGCAAAATACTCTTGAAATCCCTTCAGCAATGGTTTTGGCTGAAGCCCAAAACTTACGAAATTCCTCAGCTCAACAAATGGGAATGGATCCAACAAAACTAAAAGACGAAGAGCTTCCTTTGAACACATTTGAAGAAAATGCTACGAAAAGGGTAAAACTTGGAGTGATTCTTAATAAAATTATTGAAGAACGGAAAATAGAAAAAAATGATGAAGTTATAAAAGAATTGATTGAAGAAAGAGCAAGTGGTTTTAAAGATCCTGAACAATATAAACAATGGATATTTGGAAACGAAGATCAACTAAAAAATATTGAGTCGATTGCTTTGGAAGAACAGGTTACCGAACTTATATCTTCCGAGGCAAAATGTGAAACTGAAAAACTAAGTTTTGAAGAAATCATGGCAATGAGTTAAATTATTTATATGGATTACATAAATCAACTCGTACCAATGGTGGTGGAACAAACACCAAGAGGCGAAAGGGCTTTTGACATTTACTCTAGACTACTCAAAGAAAGAGTTATTTTTATTACTGGAACGGTAGAGGATCAAATGGCAAACCTTATCGTAGCGCAACTACTGTTTCTTGAAGCAGAAAATCCAGAAAAAGACATTAACTTATATATAAATTCTCCCGGTGGATCAGTCACCGCTGGTCTTTCGATTTATGACACTATGACTTATATAAAACCTGACATTAGTACGCTTTGTATTGGTCAGGCATGTAGTATGGGAGCGGTGCTCCTAGCAGGAGGCACAAAAGAAAAAAGGTTTGCTCTTCCCAATTCCAGAATAATGATTCATCAGCCCATGGGTGGTTTTCAAGGTCAGGCAACTGATATTGAAATTCAAGCTAAGGAAATGCTTAAAATTAGAACTAAGCTTAATGAGATATTGTCTAAACATTGTGAACAATCTCTTAAGAAAATTTCTCAAGACACAGAAAGAGACAATTTTATGTCTGGAGAAGAAGCTTGCGAATACGGTTTAATAGATAAAGTTTTAACTGAAAGAACTTAAAAATGACAGATAAAGATACCAAAGAAAAACAACTATTTTGCTCTTTTTGTGGAAAAAACCAGAGCGAAGTTAAAAAACTTATTGCTGGCCCTTCTGTATATATTTGCGACGAGTGTGTTGCGTTATGTAACGATATAATCAAAGAAGATACTTCAGAGGAAGTAAATGAAAATAGTAAAGACAACTTACCAATTCCTGCGGAAATAAATGAAATTCTTGATCAGTATGTTATTGGTCAAAATGATGCAAAAAAAATTCTCTCGGTTGCAGTCTACAACCACTATAAAAGGCTTAAAAACTCAAACCTTGCTGACGATGTAGAGTTAGGTAAAAGTAATATTCTTTTACTTGGTCCTACAGGAAGTGGAAAAACTTTATTAGCTCAGACATTAGCAAGACTTCTTGATGTTCCATTTACCATTGCAGACGCAACAACTCTCACAGAAGCCGGCTACGTTGGTGAAGATGTTGAGAATATTATCCAGAAGTTATTACAAAAATGTGATTATGACGTTGAAAAAGCTCAACTTGGAATAGTTTACATAGATGAAATTGATAAGATTGCGAGAAAATCAGACAATCCATCTATTACAAGAGACGTTTCTGGAGAAGGTGTCCAGCAGGCATTACTCAAACTTATAGAAGGAACAACCGCTTCTGTACCTCCTCAAGGTGGTCGAAAGCATCCTCAACAAGAGTTTCTTCAAGTTGATACATCTAATATTTTATTTATCTGTGGAGGTGCTTTTTCAGGTTTAGATGAAATTATAAGAAGTAGATCTGAAGAAAAAGGAATTGGTTTTGAGGCTTCAGTTACTAAAAATGTAGAGTCAAAAACTATCGCTGAAACAATTAGAAAAGTTAAGCCAGAAGACTTAATAAAATACGGTTTAATTCCTGAATTTATTGGAAGACTTCCTGTCATTGCTTCACTTGAAGAATTAGATGAAGATGCTTTAATTACCATTTTGACTGAACCGAAAAATTCTTTAACCAAACAATTTAAGAAACTTTTTGAGATGGAAGAAGTCGAGTTAGATATTCGTGACGATGCTCTGAATGAAATTGCTAAGAAAGCCATTAGTATGAAGACAGGGGCGCGTGGTTTAAGATCTATTATTGAAAATATTCTACTTGATACAATGTATCAAGTACCCTCAGAAACAGAATTAGAGAAAGTAGTTGTAGATTCCGCGTCTGTAAAAGGTGAATCTAAACCATTTTATGTTTATCGAACTGATAATAAAACGCAAGAAGAAAATAGTTAAAAAAAAATTTGATTTTTTTGAGTTAGCCCTTACTAATTTTATATATAAGAGATATTTATGTTATTACCTTTAGTTCCATTAAGAGATGTAGTTATTTTTCCTGGCGTTGTTACACCTTTGTTTGTTGGTAGAGACAAATCTATTAACGCTCTTCAAAAAGCTATGGCAGACGATAAATCGGTTATGCTTATTGCTCAAAGAAATGCTGATGATGAAGATCCTAAAAAAGAAGACCTATACAACATTGGTACAGTTTCTACAATTTTACAATTAATAAAGCTTCCTGATGGTACTTTCAAAGTATTAGTTGAAGGAATTAAAAGAGCAACTCTTAAAAAGATAAAAGACAAAAAAGAGTTTCTTGAATCTGAAGTAGAAATATTAAATTCAACTTCTATGGATGATGATCTTCAACAAAGTTATATAAATACTTTGAAATCTCAGTTTAAAGATTTGTCTAAATCTTCTTCAAAAATAAGACCGGAAATAATAAGTCAAGCAAGATCGATAGAAAGACTAGATAAGCTCATCGATACACTTGTAGGTCACTTGTCTTTATCATTAGAAGATCGTCAGGTCCTTTTAGAAGAAATTGACCTAGAAGAAAGATCAAAGAACTTAGTATCACTTCTTGAAAATCAACTTGATTTAACCCAAATGGAAAAAAAGATACGTGATCGCGTAAAAAAACAGATGGAAAAAAGTCAAAAAGAATATTATTTGAGTGAACAAATGAAAGCTCTAAAAAAAGAAATGGGAGAAGGAGAAGATATTGACGATGAAATCGAGTCAATTGAAAAGAAAATTAAAGAGTCAGGTATGCCAAAAGAGGCAACTGAAAAAGTTAATACTGAATTAAATAAATTTAAATTGATGCCACCAATGTCTGCAGAAGCTTCGGTAGTCAGAGGCTATATAGATTGGATGATAAGTATTCCTTGGAAGAAGAAATCTAAAATACAAAAAAATATATCCAAGGCTTCAGACATTCTCGAAAGTGATCATCACGGTCTTGAAGAAGTAAAAGAAAGAATTCTAGAATTTTTATCTGTCCAAAAAAGAGTTAGTAAAATAAAAGGTCCAGTGCTTTGTTTGGTGGGTCCTCCAGGTGTTGGTAAAACCTCTTTGGGTGAATCTATTGCACGTGCAACCGGTAGGGAATTTATTAGAGTAGCTTTAGGCGGTGTTAGAGATGAAGCAGAGATAAGAGGGCATAGAAGAACCTATATCGGTTCTATGCCTGGAAAAATTTTACAAAAAATGTCTAAAGTGGGTGTAAAAAATCCTTTATTTTTATTAGATGAGATAGATAAAATTGGCGCGGACTATAGAGGCGATCCTTCTTCAGCCTTACTTGAAGTTCTGGATCCAGAGCAAAATCATACTTTTAATGATCATTATTTAGAAGTTGATTATGATCTTTCCGATGTAATGTTCGTTTGCACGGCAAATTCTCTCAATATCCCTGGACCATTACTAGATAGAATGGAGATTATTAGACTTCCAGGCTATACAGAAGACGAGAAATTAAGCATTGCAAAGAATTATCTTGTACCAAAGCAATTAAAGAACAATGGCCTAAAAGAGAATGAAATTGTAATTGAGGATTCTGGTATTTTGGATGCAATTAGATACTTTACTAGAGAAGCAGGTGTTAGAGCTTTAGAAAGAGAGATAGCGAAAATATGTCGAAAGACTATCAAGAAAATCGCTGACCTAAAAAGAAAAACTAAACAAAAAATATCATCGAAAAATATTGAAGATTTTCTTGGTGTTAAGAAATTTGATTTTGGCGAAGCTAAAGAAAAAGACAAAATTGGTCAGGTCACTGGTTTAGCATGGACTCAAGTTGGTGGAGAGTTACTGACTATTGAAGCATCAGCTTTCAAGGGTAAAGGCAAAATTATTAAAACCGGAAAGCTTGGTGACGTTATGCAGGAATCAATTCAAGCGGCAATTTCCGTAGTTAGGTCTAGATCAGAGGGGCTTGGAATAAATCCTGATTTTCATGAACTAAACGACATTCACATTCACGTGCCTGAAGGTGCTACACCTAAAGACGGACCCAGCGCAGGTATTGCAATGGTTACAGCTGTCACTTCAGTTTTAGCAAATCTTCCCGTTCGAGCAGATGTTGCAATGACTGGCGAAATTACCTTAAGAGGTGAAGTTTTAAAAATTGGTGGATTGAAAGAAAAACTTTTAGCTGCCAGAAGAGGAGGTATTAAAACTGTCTTAATACCAGATGGAAATATTGGAGATTTGAAGGAGATACCTGAAAAGATAACTAAAGATTTACAAATCAAACCAGTCAAGTGGATTGATGAAGTCTTCAAGGTAGTTTTTACTGAAGAACCTAAACCATGGGTTGAAGAAAAATCAGTAGAGCCTAAATCGCAGAAAAATCAAAAAAATAAGAAAAATAAGCTTGAAACTCACTAAAATTTTATTTAGACATAAATCTATATGTGCTTGACATCTATATAACTTAGGAATTAAATGATCTAAGTTATTAGCAGTTATCTTTAAAAAATAAAGGTTAATAAAAAAAATTTTTTAAATTTAAACAGAGAGAGTTATGAATAAAGCAGAATTAATTGATTCAGTAGCATCAGCAACAGACATGTCTAAAGCTGAGGCGGGGAGAGCTCTGGATGCTGTTCTTGATGGAATAGCTGGAGCATTAAGTAGTGGTGACCAAGTAGCCTTAGTCGGCTTTGGTACCTTTTTAGTAAGAGAAAGAGCTGCGAGAATGGGGAGGAATCCTCAAACTGGTGAGACTATTCAAATAGCTGCTTCTAAAGGGGTAGGCTTCAAACCAGGAAAAGCGCTTAAAGATAGTTTATAAAAAATATATAATTAAAAACGCGTCGTAATGGCGCGTTTTTTTTTGGAAAGATGTCAGCAATTTCAAACATAAGAAAAAATCTTAATTCAACGGGTTCGACGATTGTTGTTGGGTTTATTGTTTTTGTATTAGTTGCAACATTTGGAGGTTTTATTGGAAATAATAACTTAGGGGGCAACATAATTTTCTCAGTTAATGGAGAGGATGTTCACGCTGGAGAATACAGTTTGGAGGCCAATAGAATTGCTTCAAATTTTGATGAACTAAATGATATATCTGAAGAAGAATTAGACAACTTTACGAGAAGCTCAATAATTTTTAAAAAACTCTTTTCACAAAAAGCTGAAGAAATAGGGTTCGGAGTCTCTGAAGAACGTATTAACGATCTCATTAAACAAGATTTAAATTTTTATTCAGATGGTAAATTCGATGTAAATATTTTTAGAGGGCTCTTAAGTAGGCTAGGAATGACAACAGACGAATTCAGAATTCTTACTGAATCTAATTACAATGCATCAGCATTAATTAATTTTTTTAATTCCACTTCATTTGTAACCAATGAAGATGCAAAAAATTTTATTACTACCTCAAAACAAAAAAGAGACATTAGATTTAAAAAAATAAGCTTGAAAGAAGTTGCCGATGACCAAATAGTCTCATCTAATGAAATATTAGATTTTTATAACAATTATCAAAACAATTTTTATACACTTAAAAAAATCAATGTAAATTCAATCTTAATTTCAAAGGATGACTTTAAAAACGATGTCATCATTTCAGCTGATGAGATTTTAGAAGAAAGAGAAGCATTGATAGAACTTAATGGAAATTCATCACAGACAAGAATCAGTCATATTCAATTGTCATATGATGAGACGACAAAATCGAAGCAATTTGGAATAGCTGAGACTTTAATTGCTGAACTAGATAGTGGATCACTAAGTTTTGAAGAATTGGTCTTAAGGTATTCAGATGACTTTGGTTCAAAAGACAATGAAGGAGATTTAGGATTTACTGATGGCACAATATTTCCTGATGAATTTGAAAACGAATTATCAAATATTGAATTAGATGGAATTTCAAAAATTATTGATTTGGGATCGTCTTTTCATCTATTAAAAGTTACCGAGCGCAATGAATTTACTGTAACTGATGACGACATTATTAGCCGTCTTACTTCAATAAAAACTGAAGAAGAAATGCAAAATATTTTAAATGAAATAGATGAAAATTTATCCAATTTAACTGTATCCGATATCTCTGAAATTTATGATATTTCTTATGATATTGAAAAAGATTTATCCGTAACAGATTTATTGATAACTTATGGAAACCTGGATTTTGTAGATGATTTTGAAAGGAACAATATCTTTTTAAATGAAGTTTATGGGCCATATGAAATTGATCAAGGATATTTAATCATTGAGCCAACTGAATTATCACCGAGTGTTTTAAAACCTATTGATGAAGTGAAAGGAGAAATTGAACAAGAATTAAAGCTTTCAGCTGCGAAGACACTTTTGCCATCAATTGTAGAAAACTATCTAACTGATCTTCAAAAACAAGAAAATTTAGAAAACTTCGTTATTTATTCAGAAATAGATAGAGAAACAAGTTTATTCCCAGAGGAAGTGTCTAGAACAATTTTTTCAATACCAAGCATGACAGGGCCTGATTCAATCGCTTCTACTTTTTATCTCGATGACGCTTACGTTATTGAAATTTTAGGAGTTGATGATTTCAACGGAATAATCACTTTAGAAGAAATTGAAGCCACTAAGATTGGAATTAGCCAAGCAATGGGAGAAATTCAGAGAGATAATCTTTATCAAGCGCTAAGAGACACAGCTAATATTAATTAGTCTACTTCTGTTAAGTCACCCATCGCAGTAATATTAAAACCGGCGTCAACATACAATATTTCTCCTGTAATGCCGCTAGCTAAATCTGAACATAGAAAAGCTCCAGCATTCCCGACTTCTTCAGTAGTAATATTTCTGCCAAGAGGAGCTCTAGAAGCATTGTAAGAGAGCATCTTTCTAAAACTTTTAATACCTGATGCAGCAAGAGTTTTAACTGGGCCAGCAGATATCGCATTCACCCTGATATCGTCTTTACCCAAGCTGTTAGCTAAATATCTAGTTGTAGATTCCAAGCCAGCTTTTGCCACTCCCATCACGTTATAATTTGGTAAGGTTCTGACTGCTCCAAGATAAGAAAGAGTTAAAAGAGCTGCGTTACGACCGATCATTAATTGTTTAGTAGCCTGCGCTAAAGCGGTAAAACTATACACGCTTATGTCATGAGCTATTTTAAAACCTTCTCTAGTAGCGACTTCAGTAAAATCACCTTCCAATTCATTGGCAGGAGCAAACCCAACTGCATGCACTAAGCTATCTAAATAGCCCCATTTACTTTCAATTGCAGCTACTAGTTTTTTAATAGAGTCATCATCTCCTACATCGCATTCAATGTAATCAACACAATTCAATTTTTCTCCAACTTGCATTACTTTATTTTTGAGTCGTTCAGACTGATAAGAAAGAATTATTTCAGCTCCTTGAGCATGCATAGCTTCAGCAATGCCCGCAGCGATAGAAAATTTATTGGCAACACCAACGATTAAGATTTTTTTTCCTTTTAAAAAAGCCATATCTAAATTTTATCACGTTGAGTATAATCTTCGTCGTGAAAAATAAGACTTATTTAATTCTAGCTTTTTTAGCTCTATTCTCCATATCAAGTCATTCTTATTTTCACGTTTCAGATTTTGATACAGAACACGCACTCGAGCACGAACATGAAGAAGAGATATGTGATCATTGCAGAGTTGCTGAAATTTCTTTTTTCATTGACCAAAATTTCATTAATGAAAATTTAAATTTAGAAAATTATTTTTTCTCTTATCAATCAAATTTAACAAATCTTTTCAATCACTATCTTTCTATAAGAGCTCCACCAGTTAGTTAAATATTTCTAATTTTTTTTAACTAATTACATAAAAAGGAGTTTTTATGAAAACATTTTATATTTATTTAACTGCGCTTTTTGCAGTTCCAGCTGTGCTGCTGGCACAAGACATAGAAGAAATTACTGTTTCTTCTGCATTCTTGGACGGTGATGTGAGTAGCATCAATAATCCAATTCACGTCATCCATTACTCGGATTTCTCAAGAAAAGGAGTCTCGACACTCGCTGAATCAATTGACACTTTGCTTGGTATCTCTAATCAAGATTATGGCGCATCAGTCGGACAGCCAATAATTAGAGGGTTGTCTGGTAATAGGGTGAAAGTTTTAAACAATGGTTTAGTTGTTAGAGACGTAGCCTTCATGGGAGCCGATCATCCAATTGAAGTTGATATTGGCGGTATTCAACAGATTGAGATTGTTAAAGGACCATCATCTATTCTTTATTCCAATGGCGCCATTGGTGGAATCGTTAATATTGTAGACAATACGATCTCAAAAGAAGACGTTTTAGAAAACGTCTTTAACCTTGGTTTTGAATCACAATCAGTTAATGATGGTGATAATTATAATATCGATTATTCAGGAGCTGTTGAAGGTTTTAATCTTTTCTTTTCTCACAGTTCCAAAAATTTAGATAATTTTGATATTCCTGATGAAGCAGTAATTCATGAGCCAGGTGAAATACATGAAGAATTTTCATATTTACCTAATTCAGATTCAAAATTGGCTGCAACTAGACTAGGAATATCAAAGACTGGAGATTGGGGTTATTATGGAATTTCATCTGTAATCATCGATCAACTTAATGGAGTTCCTTTTCACGGCGAAGAAGAAGAAGCAACAAACGGAGAACCTGAACCGCACGAAGACGAAAGAATCTTTGCAGTAACTGACAGTAGCGTTGTAAATATTGAGGGTGAATATCTTCTAAATGGAGCTATTAATTCAATAGCTTATTCATTGAGAGAAACAGATTCCTCACTAACTGAACAACACTATGAAGATCCGAATGAAGTTCATGATCCTAATGAGCCAGAAGAACACGGAGCTACAACATTTACTAATAACTCTGAGGAAGCTCAGGTTATCCTAGATATTTCTAATGCTAATAACGAGCAAAAATTAGCATTTAACTTAGCTAATTCAGATGCTTCAGTAGTTAAAGAAGTTGGTACTCCCTCAATGAGACCTGCAGAAACAAGCGAATCAACAATTGGATATTTTTTAGGTACAAATTTCAATGAGCTTCATATGGATCTTGGAATTAGATATGACCAAATAAATGTGAAGGGTTCGAAACAAACAATTAACAACGGTAATAGCATTACAAACTATGATCTTGACTTTGATAACTTAAGCTTTTCAGCATCTTTCAATAGAGCCATAAGCGATAATTTTGAAGCGACTTTAGGTATTTCAAATGTAGAAAGGGCTCCATCATCTACTGAATTGTTGATGAATGGAAAACATATGGCTATTCAAAGATTCGAACTTGGAAGTGTCGATCTAGATTCAGAAGAAGCTAGCAATATTGATTTAGAGTTATCTTATGAACTAAACGACATTAAATTTAACTTATTGTATTTTCAAAACGACATAGATAATTATATTTATCTACAAGACAATGCAAATGGAGCAAAACTTGAAGGTGTTGTAATTGCCAATCATTCGCAAAAAGATGCTGAATTTGATGGATATGAGTTTAGTGTTAGTTCAGATTTTGATCTTTACGATGGTAATTTAACTGTAATGATTGGAACTGATTCTGTAGACGGTAAATTCACGGATGGAACAAATATTCCTAGAATTACACCTTCCAGAAATATTTATTCGTTTGTTTATACTCAGGATGATCTATCAGTTGATCTTTCTTTAAAAGAAGTAAAATCTCAGAACGATACTGCTGCTGGAGAAGAAGCTACTGCTGGATTTGAGTTATTAGATTTGATGGTGTCAAAATCTTATAGCATTTATTCAGATGACGATTTGACCTTAAGTCTCTTTGGAACAAATTTATTCAATGAAATCGCAAGAAATCATGCTTCGTATGTTAAAAATGAAGTGCCTTTGGCTGGACGAAATTTAGGTTTTAGATTTAATTTGAGTTTGTAAATTTTCATATCGAATATACTCCATAAAACATATAGAATGAGGGACTTTAACTAGTCCTTCATTCATATGTTTAAAATAAATATTTTATATTTATCATTAATATTTTTTTCAACGTTTATTTTTTCTCAGATTGAACAACCTACTGAAGAATTAAGAGTCACTGGGACTTTAATAAAATCAGACAGCTCTAGAGTAGTAAATCCTTTTTTTAGAATCTCTAAAGAAGATTTGGATAAAACTGGTACCTTTAGATTAGAAGATTATCTTTCTTCGTTACCTCAAATAACTCCAAGTAATTCAGCTTTACAATCAGGCTTTTCAACTGGCACAGCTTCTGTGAGTTTAAGATCTCTAGGCGGTGATAGAACCTTATTATTGATTGATGGCAAACGACTTTCTCCAGGAACACCTTTTGATGGTCATGCTGAGGCAGATATAAATCAGATTCCCGATGCACTTGTTAAACGGATTGATGTAGTAACAGGAGGGAAATCAACCATTTACGGTTCGGATGCTATTGGTGGAGTAATTAATTTTATTCTGGATAGATCTTTTGAAGGAGTAAAAATAGATTTTCAAGGGGGGTTTTACAATCATAGTAATAACAACAACTATTTAAGGGAGATTCACTTATCGAAACCTTATGCATTAGCGCCAAATTCGGTAAGCGATGGAAATCAGGAAAGTATATCTATCGTTGTTGGTCATAAATTTTCTAAAAGAGCTCACTTCACAACTTATCTTAATTTTAGAAAAGTAGATTCAGTGAGGTGGTCTGAAAGGGACATTAGTAATTGTGCCTTGTCCGCAAATGCAGTTTGTAGAGGTTCTAGTGCTTCTAAAGAGGGCCAATTTAAAATTGGAGTAGATACATTTTATCATGTAGAAGATACGGATTTTATTTCAGGAAGTACAACCTATAATTTCGCTTCTTATAATTTTCTTCAACGTCCTGATGAAAAAATTAGCACTGGTTTGTTATTTGACTTCAAGTTTGATAATAATCATCAGCTAAAAACGAGTTATTTCCATATGCACGATGAAACAATTGCGCAAATTGATTATTCTCTCTTGTTTAGACAGGGTGTTTCAATTCCTTGCAACAACCCATTTTTATCAGCCCAACAAGTTGAGAAATTATGTACCGATTTCGGTTTGACTTCCAACGACTCACAATCTGTGACTCTCAGTAGAAGAAACTTTGAAGGCTTACCTAGACAACAAGATTTTGATTTAACTAATAATCGATTTGTTATTGAATTAGAAGGAAAATTTAATGAAGGTTGGAATTATAATTTTTTTCATCAAAGATCTATCACTGATTTAACCTATATCTATTTCAATGATATTTCTAAATCCAAAACCGCTAATGCTTTAAACATCTCTGGCACAAGTGCAAATCCTAGCTGCGTTAGCGCTGATAATGGATGTGCGCCATGGAATATATTCATCAATAATGGAAATCAAGTAGTTTCAAATCCTGCTTTGGGAGTAACCCAAGAAGCTTTAGATTATATAAATTTAAATTTAAGAATAGATGGATCAAGTAACGAATCTCATCAATTCTTAAGTATTTCTAGAGATCTATCGGTCGATAGTAATTTATTCTTCGATCCGTCAATTGCATTTGGATTAGAAAGAAGAAAAACTGCATTGGTAAAGACCCCTGATCAAAATTTTGAAAGTAACGATGGGGCCGGTCAACAAGTTGAACAACATGCGCTTTCAGGAGAAATAAAAGTTAATGAATTATTTCTCGAAGTTTTTTTACCTTTTAAAAATTCAATTGATGTTTCTACTAGTTATAGATTTTCAGATTATTCATTATCACAAAAGTCAGATACTTTTGATCTAGGCATTACATATCCATTCACTGACGAATTTGTGCTGAAAGCCTCGGCTCAAAAGGCAATTAGAGTTCCAGATATTCATGAACTATTCGAAGAAACGCACGCAGAATTCGTTGCCTTAAGTGCAGATCCGTGTTCTGGTTCATCTCCAGTCCGAACTTTGGCAGATTGTGAAAGAACAGGTGTTACACCTTCTCTATACGGTTCGATTGAAACTCCTGCAAGTTCAATCGCAACAACAACTGGAGGCAATCTAAATTTATTACCTGAAAGAGCAATAACTTCCAGCTTAGGATTTATATTCAGCAACGCAGAAAATTACTTAGAACTTGATATTTACAATATTGATCTTGAAGACCAAATAGGAACGTCAGACGCAGATACTGTTTTAACAAAATGTTTAGATACTGGACTTAATAAATGGTGTAGTTTAATCAATAGAAATCCACTTACAGGAACTTTCCATGAAGGGGAGGGAAAAATAAATACCCCTTTATTAAATTTTGTTAGCAATAAAATAACTGGCTTTGACATTCTCTACAAAAAATCTTTTGAAACTAAATTTGGAATATTAAACTTAAGTAATTTTTCTAATTTTTTAATTAGAAGAGAAATTCAACAAGCATCTTCTAATATCGCTACAGATTGTCGAGGTAAATATGAAAATACTTGTGGCTTACCTTCTCCAAAATTTCAAAACGTATTATCAATTGATCTGCTAACAGCTGTTATGGATGTCCCAATGAATATTAGCTTGAGAATTAGGCACATCGACGCAGTAGAAGATACAAATACAGATAAGACCAGTACTTCTTACAATGAAAATATCCCTTTTAAAAGTTTTACTTATATTGATCCTTCTGTGAAATTTTCCTTCGATTCATTTGATTTGAGACTTGGCATTAATAATTTATTCGATCAGGATCCTCCAGTAAACGGTCAAATAGGTTACGTTCCAGGAAATGGAAATTTTTATCCATCCTTTTATGATTCACTTGGCAGGTTTGTGTTTCTTAGGTTATCTGCTCAGATGTAATTAGTTCAGAAGATTAAATGGAAAAAATTCTTCTAATCGATCTTGGCGGTACTCATTTACGTTTTACAGTTCTAAGTAATGAAAATAACGAAATTGATTTAGTAACCAAAAAAAAGCTTAATAATGACGAAGAATTGGATCATTTTTTTAAAGATGTCTTAGCTGATAATAAAAATCAGATAAATAATTTAGTATTTTCAATTGCTGGTCCGAAATTATATGGGTCGATAGGAATGACCAATAGAACTTTAAAAATTGATACAGAAAAGCTTAAACAAAAATTTAATTTAAAAAATTGTCTAATTTTAAACGATTGGGAAGCTGTTGCGTATAGTTATCCAAGTTTAAAGAACGACGATTTCGTTAATCTAATTAATTTAGAAAATAATTCTTATAATAATAATGTGTTATTTTTTGGGCCTGGAACAGGTCTTGGAGTTTCTTTTTTAATTGATAATAAATTTGCCCAATCTACAGAGGTTGGAAATTTAAGTCTTGGAGTAAAAGAATTAATCGGAGATGAGTTATTTTCAACAAATCAATTCACTAAAATTGAAGACGTTGTATCTGGACCAGGAATTTCAAAGATTTACGAAATAAAACAAAATAAAAAATTAAGTTCAGAAGAAATTTTTAAGTTAGCAGATAATGGAGACTTAATTTCTATAGAAATCATCGAAGATCTTATTAACCGGCTCGCTATATTATTGTCTCAACTAACGCTTACATTCCAGCCGGGAAAAGGAATCTTTCTGGCGGGTAGTATCATGAGAACACTGATTAATTTTATTGACAAAGAAAAATTTAAAAAACAATATCTATCCAATATAAAAAACCCTCAATTAGAGATATTAAAATCCACTCCAATAAATATTGTAACCAAGAAGAATTTAGCGCTTTATGGTTGTTTAAACTATTTTAATTCAACTCAGAAAGATTTAAATTAAGAATTTCACCAGGATATATTAAGCTTTCGTCCTCAATATTATTCCATTTCAAAATCCAATCTTTAGTGATACCAAATTTAAGAGATATTTTATTTATGGTGTCTCCAGTCTTGACTGGATAAGCAATATCATTTCGATTAACTTTAGGTAAGGGTCTAGGTTTTAAATACTTAGGATAAATTAGTATTTTTGATCCAGTAAGCAAAAAGTTTGAAGGATTTAAATCATTCCATATAGAAAGATCTCTAATTGTAACCTCAAACTTTTTTGAAATTGACCATAAACTATCTCCACTTTGAACATAATAAACATCGGGTCTATTTAAATAGTCTTTAATCCAACTCGGACCTCTTGGAACAATTAATTCTTCTGATTCATAGATCGTATTGTCTTTAAGGCCATTTATCTCTTTCAAAAGTTCAAAATCAATAAGATATTTTTCTGCAATAGAGGTTAACGTATCCCCACGTCTAACCAAATATTTATCCCATTGAACTAATTCGTTAGGGTCAATATCTTCTAAGATTATTTGAAATCTATCTGCAATACCTACTGGAAGTAAAACATGAAATGGGCCGTTAGGATCAGTTGCCCATTGATTAAAGCCAGGATTTAATTCGTAAATTAGCTCAAGATTTACTCCCGATAAATTTGATACCTGCATTAAATCAACTTGAGAGGGTAGCTCAATAATCCTGAAGTAAGGACGATTTGGCAAAAAGGGAAGCTTAATATTAAATTTATCGGGATTTCTAATTACTTCAACTATCGCTAGTATCTTTGGTACATAGGCTCTTGTTTCTCTTGGAAGATTTAGAGACCAAAAATCTGTGGGCAAGCCTTTCTTCTTATTCTTTTCAATTTCTTTTCTTATTCTGGAAGGACCGGCATTGTATGCAGCGATAGCTATTAACCAATCTCCGTATCTTTCATAGAGT
Source organism: Gammaproteobacteria bacterium (assembly GCA_004213955.1). GTDB lineage: Bacteria > Pseudomonadota > Gammaproteobacteria > Magnimaribacterales > AG-339-G14 > AG-339-G14. Next base: position 5,769 of record SGZL01000009.1, on the reverse strand, counting down.
TTAGTTAAAAATCCATAGGCCGCTTCCGTAGAGGCAACTATATCTCTTCGGCCGTCATACCACCAATTCTTCTTTAGGCCATTTTCTTTAGCAGTACTTGGAATGAATTGCCATATCCCAGAAGCTCCTGTGGCAGATCTTGCATAAGGATCAAATTGACTTTCGACAAACGGAATTAAACTTAACTCTACAGGCAGATTTTTTCTTAATCCTTCTTTGACTGTGTAATAAAGATATCTTTGGCCATTTTTTGAAAGTCTATTAATTAGATATTGGTTACTTATGTATTTATCAGCAGCTTTTTTTATTTCCAATCTATCTGAATCATATTGGAGATTACTATTTAAACGAATTTGATCCCACAATGATTCACTTGATCTGACAGTTTGGCCAAATAATTGATATGAAGCGATTATTAAAAAAAGTAAGTAAAATTTCATTAGAAATTGTCTTTCCATTCTCTTATTGCGGTAAGAGTATCTACTTCCTTATTGATATCAATAGAAGAGAAGTCGCTTGCGTTTGAAATAATGTTTTCATCTGTAAGTCTTAGGAAAGGGTTGATTTTAAGTTCTTTTTGAATAGACGATGGCAAGGTAATTTCATCATTTTTTCTTTTAATTTTTACCTCTGAATAATAATTTTTTAAATATTCATTTTCATTATTAACAACAACTGCAAAATTCAAATTATTTTCGGTGTATTCATGAGTACAATAAACTAATGTTTCAGGAGACAGAGATTTTAGCTTTTGAAGAGAATCATGCATTTGTGCAGGAGTTCCCTCAAAGAGTCTGCCACAACCTCCAGAAAAAAGAGTATCGCCACAAAACAATAACTTCTGATCAGCATCCGAGTAATAAGCTATGTGATCTAAAGTATGTCCTGGAACTTCAAAAATTTTAAAATCTTGATTGAATATTGATATGCAATCATTCTCTCGAAGTTCATGAGTAATGCCTTCTATACTGTCGTTAACGGGACCATAAACCGGAACATCGTATCTGTCAGCTAAAGTTTTTATTCCACCGGTATGATCGTAATGATGATGAGTGATAAGTATTCCCTCTAAAATGAAATTATTTTCACTCAGAAAATCCAATACAGGATTAGGATCACCTGGATCAACTACATAAACTGATTCTTTACTGACTAAAGCCCAGATATAATTATCAGTAAATGCTTTTAATGGAGTTACCTCAATCACAGGCTAATTTTATCATTAGGCTGAGCATTTCGTTAACAGAATAAAATGAAAAAAATAAATATTTACACAGATGGCGCTTGCAAGGGCAATCCAGGACCCGGGGGTTGGGGCGCATTGATAGTATTAGAAGATGAACAAATTGAGCTCAGCGGCGGAAAAAAAGAAACTACTAATAACCAAATGGAATTAATGGCAGTGATTAAGTCCTTAGAACATTTTGACAATAAAATAGATGCAATAATATATACCGACTCAAAATATGTCATGGATGGTATAACCAATTACATTAAGAGATGGAAAATTAATGGATGGAAGACTGCAAGCAAAAAACCAGTAAAAAATTCTGAATTATGGAAATCTCTAGACTCGCTTAATAGCTTTCACAACATTCAATGGAATTGGGTAAAAGGACACAGCGGTCACCCAGGAAATGAAAAAGCTGATGCATTAGCAAATTTAGGCATCGATAAAATATCGTCATGAAACAGATTTTCCTTGATACAGAGACTACTGGTTTGGATTACAAGTCAGGCCATAAACTTATAGAAATAGCTTGTGTAGAAATAGAGAATAGAAAGTTTACGGGTAGAGAGTTTCAATCTTATGTAAACCCTAATCGTAATATTGATCCTGGTGCAGTAAAAGTTCATGGATTATCTCAAGAGTTTCTTTCAGACAAACCTTTATTTATTGATATCTATCTAGACTTATTAAAGTTTATTAAAGGCGCAGAATTGTTAATACATAATGCTGAGTTTGATTTAGGTTTTATAAACAATGAATTAGCTCTTAACGATATTCCAGACAGAGTAGAAGACCATGCTGGGAAAATTACAGACACTTTGTTGATGGCAAGGCAAATCCATCCAGGACAAAGAAATAGTCTAGAAGTTCTTACAGATAGATATAACGTTCAAGGTTACGATCGTTCCTATCATGGCGCTTTAGTAGATTCTAAAATTTTAGGAGAAGTTTATTTATCTATGACTGGAGGTCAAACGGACTTAAAGTTTTCACCTTCACAACAAAGTTATAATAATAACCAAGCGTTAAAAACTAATGAATCAAAACCTCTTGTTAGAATTAAAGCAACTGAAGAGGAAAATAATCTTCATCAAGAATATTTATTATCAATAAATAAAAATGAGAACTAGATTTGCTCCAAGTCCAACTGGTCATTTACATATAGGCGGCGCAAGAACAGCTATCTTTGCTTGGCTTCATGCTAAAGCTCAAAATGGTAAATTTTTAATAAGATTTGAAGACACGGACAAAGAAAGATCCAAACAGGAGTATGTGGATTCAATTCTTTCAAGTCTTTCTTGGCTTGGCATAGAAGCTGATGAAGAACCTTTATTTCAGAGTAATCGTCAAGCAAAGCATAAAGAAATTGCCCTTGATCTCTTGAACAAAGGTCTAGCATATTCTTGTAACGTTTCGCCGGAAAGGTTAGAAGAGATTAGGAAAATTCAACAACAAAATAAACAACAACCTCGATACGACGGTTTTAGTAGAGATTTAAATCTTCCTCATGAAAAAGGAAATGTCATACGATTCAAAATGCCCTTGGCAGGAGAAACTTCTTTTGAGGATAAAATCCTTAAAAAAATTTCTATTAATAATAAAGAATTAGATGATTTCATAATCATCAGATCAGATGGTTCTCCAACGTATAATTTTTGTGCTGCTGTAGACGACATAGAAATGGAAATTACTACCGTTATTAGAGGCGATGATCATATTACTAATACTCTTAAACAAATAAATATTTTAAAAGCCCTCGAGACTGACATTCCTGAATACGCCCACCTTCCGATGGTTTTGTCATCCGATGGAAAAAGACTTTCGAAACGTGATGGTGCCCTAGATATAAATGAATACAAAAAAATGGGTTATTTAAAGGAAGCTATGTTGAACTATTTAATTAAACTTGGATGGACCTATAAAGAACAAGAGATTTTTTCAGAAGAAGAGTTAATAAAGTATTTTGATATTCAAAACGTAAATTCGTCAGCCGCAAAATTTTCGCAAAAGTTATTAGATTTTTACAATAATCATTATTTAAAAGAAACTGACATAAATTCACTCTATGCTTACATAGAAAAGAATTTTTCTTTGTCAGATAAATTTAATCAAAATCCAAAAAAGATAGAAATCATTGATTTACTTCGTGAAAGTTCAAACAATATAATTCAAATTATTGATGAATTAACTTTTTTTCATAAGGACCCTAAATTAACTGAAGAATTATTGACATCAATACAAATTGACAAAGATTTACTAGAAAAGTTTAAAGTAGAACTTGAAGAAGTAGACTTTAATGACAAACTATTAATCGGAGTTTTTTTAGATAACTTTTTGTCAAAAAATAATCTAAAATTTCCTATTTTGGGGAAACCTTTAAGATTGATATTAACTGGAAAATCAAAAGCTCCATCCATAACCGACTTGATATTTCTTTTAGGAAAAGAGAATTGTTTAGAACGAATAGAAAAGTTTTTAAAAATTTAATTGTTTTATCAGCCATTACTTTTATTAGTTGTGGGGGAGGAGGAGTTAACTTAGAAATCTCTCAACCAACTACTTCAGCCTATACATATACTTGGGAAACAGCTTCACCTGAAAGTGTTGGATTACGTTCATCTGCGGTGCAAGACGCATTAGATTATGCAATGTTTAATGGCAATTATTCACAATCGGCGATAATCGTTAAAGATGAAAAAATTGTCGGGGAAGTGTATCGATCTATTTCAGATGAAGAAAAAGCTAACTTAATTAATGCAAGCCCGGTACTTACAGATTCCTTCTTGGAAGAAAAAATGGGAGCAGTAGATTCCGGTTCTTTAGTAACTAGTTGGTCAATGGGTAAATCTTTTACCAGCATAATATTTGGCATAGCTGAAACGCAAGGACTTCTGTCAATTAATTCAAGAGCTTCTGACTATTTAAATGAATGGACTACAGACGAGAGAAGGAATATTACAATTAAAAATCTATTGGATATGAGATCTGGTCTTAATCAAGGATGTTACGATATTACTGAGGCAGATGAAGTTGGAAATTGTTTTGATTTACCGGCTTCTCAATCCGTCGGTGGCGGAGATATCGCAGTAGCTTCAAATCAACTTACTGGTTGCATAAATCAAAATTTCAATACGGAGTTACACGGTAGTTATAATTACCAGAGTCAAGACGCTTATTATCTTTATTCAAATTGCGACTCTATGCTTCTGGGTGAAATATTTTACCGGGTTACTGGTCAAGACATAGAAGATTTTGCTCAAAAGAATCTTTTTTCGAAATTAGATATTACTGCTTATTGGTGGAGGGATGCGTCCAGTGGCGGACAAGATAATGGTAATTACTTGACCTATTGCTGTATTGATATGACAGCAAGAGACTTTATAAAGATAGGTCAGTTACTTCTTAACGATGGGGTTTGGAATAGTGAAAGAATCTTGTCTTCTTCTTATATTAATCAAATAAAAGACCTTCAAAGTTATGGATTGAAATTCTGGTACATCCAAAGTGGAAATGCTGGAATTAATTCTCCCGATCCTCTTGTAAATAAATTTATCTATTTAGCAGGTTTTGATGGACAATATGTTTTTATCGATTTTGAAAATAAAATATTAATGGCTAGAAACAGTTTATACTACCCAGCTTTTGATCTCACAACTGAAAGAAAAATGACAGTTGGATCTTTAGGAACAAGCAATTTTACAGTCACCTCCCCAATGATCATAACTACTCGAGGAACTAGAGTAGGTCAAACTTTCAGTCCCTTTGCAATGACAAGATTTTTGTACAATCAATGATAGATAAAAAATTACTAGAAGTACTAGTATGCCCTCAATCTAAAGCAAAATTAACTTTAGTTGGTGAAGAGTTATTCTGTTTTGACAGTAAATTAGCCTATCCAATCAATGATGGCATTCCAATTCTTTTAGTAAAAGAAGCAAGGGATTTAACTCCTGAAGAATTAGCCGAGAACTCTTAGTTCTTTTCAGCTAGATCTCGTTTGTTTTGACCGCTGGCTAAACTAGCATGATTAAGAATATTTCTAGCCATAGAGGAATCTTGCTTTATTGAAAAATTTCCATAAATAGCTTTCCTAGCTTTGTGCACACTTTCATTTGTCTCGTCAGCGTAAAAGGCTGTCTCAATGAGGTGAGCAGCAATTTTATCTTTACCTTGAGAGCTCATTTCTAATGCTTTATCGATTACTAGTTCTATCCCGCCAACTAATTCTATCCAAACCTTTGATTCTTCATTTCTTTTAGCTGGTAGCAAGCGATCGTATTCGCCGTCCCACCATCCTCCATAACGCCGCCAAATCATACGAATAAGGAATTCGGGATCATCATATACAGGTCTCAACCAAGGCAATTTTATTAATTCATCAGGAATTTTTACCGTATGGATTATTTCATTAAGTCTTTTGCCTTTATTCATTAATTCAACTGTCTGGGTTTCAATAGTTTTTAAAAACATAGAGGTTGTAGACAGAGCTTCTTGAATCCTTTCTTTTCCATAAATGGGAAATCCATGTCCAGGCAATA
>SGZL01000008.1 GCA_004213955.1 Gammaproteobacteria bacterium | reverse complement strand
CAATCTAGTCTCTGCTAATAAATCACTCATATACTCTTGAAAGGATATAATCTTTTTGTCCTTTAATTGCATCACCATTGCGTAGTTATTATTGTATTCTCCGTTTATGCCCTCGGCTTCTCCTTCTGTAATAAGAACAACCATGTCCCCACCTGCAATTTTATTAGTTATATTGAGTGTGACACCATTAGGAAGAACCTCGGGAATAACTTGTTTCAACCAGACTGATTCATAAGTTTCTTTATTATATTTCTTGCAAATTTCACAGATACCCATGAATTCGAATTCAAAATCTTCATGAACTTGTTCCATTGCTAACTCTGGATTAGTAAAAACGTTAGCAAAAAAGGTATCTACAACTTTTAAGTTTTGTTCTTCAAGTTTATGACCGTTAGCCATAACAATTGAAGGAATAATGAATAGAATTAAAAAAAATATTTTTATAAATTTCATAAATTATCCTCGTTTTAAAGTTTCAAGATATCATAAATTGTAAGTAGGTTTTTCACTTTATTAGCTTATCAAACTCAGAATTGGGTTCAAGGATTGCAAGCTTTTGGAAGAATTGTTCTTTTAATTCTTTAACGCTTGTCGGATTCCCATAATCTATGAATGCAATCTTAGTCAGGATTTCTGTTAACTCATTTTCTGTCTCACCAATTACGCATGGGAATTGATAATTTTTGTCTTGAATGTTTTGTGGGAGTTCATTGCGGTGCAGTACTTTTACTTGGTAATGATTCTTTAGTTCTTTAATAAATGATAACCATTCAAATCTTACAAAGAATTTACTATGAGAAATGTCACATAACTCACACGCACTTGCTTTGTTTAATAGATTTTTATTAATCCAATATTTAATTTCATTCCATAGACCGCCGTCAGCATCGTAAATAAAATAAATTTTTTTAAGTTGTGTCATTCAGTGTTTTAATTGTATTTCCATCCAATCTAGAATCTTTTTCGAAAGTTCTTCAGCCCCAGAAGCTGTTTTTGCGGACAACAACATCGGCCTATCTAACAATAAATTATGAGCAGTCTTTTCTACACATTTCATAAGCTCTTGAGACGCTTTATTCTTTGAGAGCTTATCTGATTTATTCAAAAGAATTTGCATAGGTAAATTGTATTGTTCGCACCAAGCAATGAAATTCAGATCACTTTCTTGCAGCGGGTGTCTGACGTCCATAATTAAAATAATACCTCTGAGGCTTTTACGGGAGGCCATGTATTTAGTGATTTGTTGACCCCATTCTTTTTGCATTTTTTTTGAGGCTTTGGCATAGCCATAACCCGGAAGGTCTACCAATTTTTTTGAAGAATCTTCATTGATGTTAAAAAAGTTAATGGATTGAGTTCGACCAGGTGTGTTGGAGGTTTTTGCTAACTTTTTTTGGTTTGCGAGCATGTTCAAGACGCTCGATTTGCCGGAATTTGAGCGACCACAAATAGCAAGTTCAATGCCCTCATCGTCAGGAAAAAATTGCTCTGCGGGACAGGACCTATCAAAGTTAATCTTTAAGAACATAGTTTTTCAGACATATTGTTATAAAGGAAAATTTACCTTCAATAGTATATAATTCTGCTCACTTAGCCCACAAAAGAATAAATAATGTATAAAAATTTCTTTTTAATAAGCCTTATATTGTTGTCATCTAGCTTTATTCACTCAGCTAGTGATGAAGTAGAAGTTAAAGCCGTCAAAAGAGGCGATCCTATGGCAGGTTCTGAGTTAGTTGCTACCTGTGCAGGTTGTCATGGTGCAGACGGAAATAGTGTTGTGGGTCAGTGGCCAACACTTGCTGGGCAAAGAGAAAGTTATACTTTAAAGCAGTTAATTCACGTCCAAAAAGGCGAACGTATGATCGAATCAATGATGGGTTTGCTTGATAATTATTCTGAAGAGCAGTTAAGAGATATTGCAGCATATTATGCAGCGCAAGATACAAAAGTAGGTCAAGCCGATAGTACTAACTTTGAATTAGGCCAAAGAATTTACCGAGCAGGAAATTTGTCAGGAGGAGTGCCTGCTTGCACAGGTTGTCACGGGCCACAAGGAAAAGGAGTGGAGTCAGCAGGCTATCCTAAATTGAGCGGTCAGAAAGCTGAATACGTGGTTACTAGTTTGGTGGCTTATAAAACTGGGGAGCGAGTGCATAGTAATAATGCGAAGATTATGCAAGGAATTGCTGCCCGGTTAACGACAGAAGAGATTAGAGCGGTGGCAAACTATGTTTCAGGATTATATTAAAACCTTTTTTTTAGTTTTATTTTTTAGTTTTTTTAGTGCTTTTGCTTTTTCAAAAGACTATCAAGAAGGCAGGCATTATCAATTAATTGAACCAATACCTACTAGAAACCCAGAAAAAGTAGAGGTCATTGAATTTTTTTGGTTTGGTTGTGGTCACTGTTTTAGCCTCGAACAATTAATTGATGACTGGAAAGGCAACGCAGATGAGAAAGTAGATTTCTTCAGACTGCCGGTAATCTGGAACGCGCAAACCAAAACTCATGCAAAATTATTTTTTGCTACTGAAACTTTGAAAGTACCAGAAGCCATTGAAGGCATTTTTAGCGCGATTCACTTTAATCGAAAAATGATGCTCTCTGATAAAGAAGTAGTGCCTTTTTTCCAAGGCTATGGAGTTGAAGAAGCTCAATATCTTGCAGCTGTTAATTCTTTTGGATTAAAAAATAATTTACGAAAAGCTGAGTTATTTGCCTTTAAATACGGTATAAAGGGCGTCCCTGCATTTATTGTGAATGGAAAATATAAGGTTTCTGCAACAAGAGAGCTTGGCACTGATGAACTTTTAAATGTTGTGGATTATTTAATTAAAAAAGAACAAAGTTGAAATGAGTAATTACAGATCAAACTTATTTGTACCTGGTCATACTTTAGATCGCCTTGAACGCGCTCAAAACAGTAACGCCGATGCGATTATTGTTGATCTCGAAGATGGTTGTCCAGAAGCTCAAAAACTGGTGGCAAGAGAAACTCTGATCAGCTTATTAAAAGAAAAAGCTTTCACAAAACCACTATTTGTTCGTGTAAACGATGCGATGGAAGCTATCGGGAGGGAAGATATTGATTCTATTTCCCCTTATCAAGACCAAATAGAAGCAATCATTTTGCCTAAAACTCAAAGTTTTGATTTTTTAGCGACCCTTGCCCCAATGATAGATTTCAGAAATAAATTAGTTCCTTTAATCGAAACTTCTAGAGCCATTGAAACAGTTACTCAAATTGCTGCTTTCAAAGATGTTGTCGGTCTGTTTTTCGGTGCTGCCGACGCTTCCGCAAGTTTAGGTTGCAAGTTAGCTTGGGAGCCATTGTTGTATGCGAGACAGAGAGTTGTTTTAGCTGCCTCAATGTTTAATCTTTTTACAATTGACGCGCCTTACTTCTACATAGATAAAATGGCTGGTTTAAAAGAAGAAGCTGAAGCAGTGAAAAATTTAGGGTTTACCGGTAAGGCCGCCATTCATCCTGATCAAATAGATCATATAAACGAGGCCTTTTCTCCTACTTCTGAAGAAAAAGCTGAAGCGAAAAAAGTATTAGAGGAATATCAAAAATCAGGCGGCGGAGCTATAAAGGTTGATGGACAAATGATTGATGAGCCAATAGCTGAGGCGATGAGATTGAAAATTACTCTTGGAGAAGACGAGAAGGATTAAAGATGACTGGCTCAAAAGATCTAGGAGGAGGAAGGTTTAGAGAATCTTACGGTCGATATTTTGAAGATTTTGAAGTTGGTCATATTTACGAGCACAGACCTGGTCGAACCATAACTCAAGCTGACAATACTTGGTTTACCTTGTTGACAATGAATACTCATCCCCTGCACTTTGATGAAGAGTATGGAAAGGCAACTGAGTTTGGTAAAACTTTAATCAATAGTACCTTTACTGTGGCTACCATGGTTGGTATGAGCGTTAGCGATGTCAGCCAAAAAGCAATTGCAAATTTAGGTTGGACAGATATTGTGCTGCCAAAACCTTTGTTCGTTGGGGATACATTGTATGCGGAATCAGAGGTTATAGAAAAAAGATTGTCTGAATCAAGAGAAAACTGTGGAATCGTGACGGTTAAAACAATCGGTAAAAATCAAAACGACGAAGTAGTAGCTTCTTATTTAAGATCAGCTTTAATCCCAACTCGCGGACATGCTGTCGACGACAAGATAAATTATTGATTCATGTCGGCGCCACTAGAGAACATTAAAGTTCTAGATTTAACTCACATGTTAGCGGGGCCTTATGCCAGTATGCTGATTGCAGATTTAGGCGCTGAGGTTGTAAAAGTTGAACCACCAGGGAAAGGAGAAATTACCAGAGGCCTTTATAAAAATCATCCCGATTATTCTCTTGATGGCGTGAGTCCTTATCATATTACTTTAGCGAGGAATAAAAAAAGCCTTACTTTGGATTTGAAACAAGAAAAAGGTAAAAAGTTATTTTACGAGCTAGTAAAAAACTTTGATGTTGTTTTGGACAACTTCAGTTCTGGAGTCACAGAAAGATTAGGAATAGATTTTTCTACTTTAAAGTTACATAACCCAAAAATTATTACTTGTTCCATCAGTGGTTTTGGAAAAGGTGAGGCAGATAGACCTGCTTACGATCAAATTCTTCAAGCTTATGGTGGCGGGATGTCTATTACTGGAGAGGATGAAAATCATCCAGTCCGAGCTGGTATCCCCATTGCCGATCTATCATCCGGCATGTTCAGTATTATTGGCATCTTAACTGCATTGCAAAAAAGAGATAAAGATGGCGTTGGAGATCATGTTGATATTTCAATGTTAGATTGCCAAGTAAGCCTTCTGACTTATATGGCAACAATGAATACCATTTCAGGAATAGATCCTAAACCGATAGGAAATCAACATTTTCTTCACGTTCCTTACAATTCTTATAAAACTGCAGATGGATTCATAATCATTTCGGTAGTGCATGAAGATTTTTGGCCCAACTTACTAGACGCTCTTAATCTGGAAGAATTCAAAGGCGAAGAATATAAAACTGTCCAAGGTCGTCTAGCCAATAGAAAAAATATAGATGAAGCTATCTCTGAAAAATTAAAACATAAACCAAGCTCCCACTGGCTAGACTTACTAGCAAAACATCGCGTGCCTTCCGGACCTATCAATTCAGTTCGTGATGCTCTAGAAGATCCACTAGTTAAAAAAAGAAATATGATTGTCGACTTAAAACAACCGTCTGGTTCAATAGCAAAAATGCCAGGCAATCCAATTAAACTTGATAGTTATGAAGAAAATTATTCTCCAGCACCTGAATTGGGCGAACATACAGCCGAAATTTTAGAAAAATATCTTAAAATTAGCTCTGAAGAACTTGATTCTTTGAAATCAGAAAAAATTATCTAATTTCTTAAGTATCTAGAAAATCTCCCTTTAAATTTTATCCAATTTGTTTTACTGTAAATCAGTAAGAAACACTAAATGAGGAGAGTTTTATGAACGAACAAATGAATGTAGATCACGAAAAAGTTATGGCGCTTTTCGGCAATGTTTTTAATGACGTTGCAGGTGCGGTTGCCATAATGATGTCCTATATTGGCGATCAAACTGGGGTATATCAAGCAATGGATAAGCTTGGCCCTGCAAAAGTTCCGGCTATTGCCAAAGAAGCTGAAGTAGATGAGCGCTACCTTCAAGAATGGTTGGCTTCGAATGCTGCCAGAGGGTACGTCACTTTTGATTCAGAGGCTGAAGAATTCAGTTTATCTCCTGAACAGGCTTGTGTTTTTGCCCGTGAAAGCGAACCCACTTGTATTCAAGGTTTAATTCAAGGAGTTGTAGGACAATTTGCTAAAGAAGACGTCGCACTCGATGTATTTAAAACTGGGAGAGGTCGTCCTTGGGGTGAACATCATGACTGCTGCTTTTGTGGAACCGAGAGATTTTTCAGACCTGCATACGCTGGACATCTATTAAACGAATGGATTCCTGCGTTAGAAGGTGTTGAGGAAAAATTAAAAATGGGAGCAAAAATTGCTGACATAGGTTGTGGTCTTGGAACGTCTTCAATTTTAATGGCAGAGCAATATCCCAATTCTACAATCCACGCTTTTGATTTTCATGGTCCATCTATAGAAGAGGCAAAAAAAAGAGCCGAAGAGAAAGAGTTAACCAATATAGAGTTTTTTGTTTCAGATGCAGCAGCTATTCCAAAAAATGACTACGATCTTGCATGTATCTTTGATGCTTGGCACGACATGGGAGATCCAGTTGGTATAGCTTCTAGTATAAAAAATACTCTAGCTAAGGATGGAACATTTATGGTGGTCGAACCCATGGCACTCGATGGGCTAGCGAATAATATTGCTAACAATCCAGCTTCAGGAATGATGTATGGATTTGGAACATTAGTTTGTGTACCTGCCTCTAAAGCTCAACCGGTAGGTCTTGGTTTAGGACCTCAAGCAGGACCAAATGTACTCATGGAGCTTTTAGGCAAAGCAGGTTTTGAAAAAGTTGATTTAGCTGCAGAGACGACAAATAACCTAGTTTTACAGGCCCGAGCGTAAAACTGAAAATGCTTTTGCATAACTAAATATCCTTTGTATCTAAGCCATCTGAAAAGTTTTTATTTCAGATGGTTTTAGATATACTCATTTCACAAATTATGGCTTACTTAAAATTTTTACCACTTTTCGCTTTTTTTAGCTTAGGAATTTTCTCTAACAATATTGATATGAGAGATGAGGCTATTGAAGCGAGGATATTACCGTTAGGCAATGCTTGCATGCAAGGCGATGACTGTGGAGTTTCGACTTCAGGACCAGGTTATAAAGTTTCACTAATCAAAACGTCCTCACCGTCTGAACCAGCTGCTAGCGGTTCTGAAAACGAACATATTGTAAAAATGCTAAATGCAGGAGCTGACGGAGTCATGGTATTTGAACCAGCAGCACTTAAGATCAAAAAGGGCGACACAGTTGTTTTTAAATCAGTTGATCCTGGCCATAATACAGTTTCAGCGCCTAATTTAATTCCTTCTGGTGCGACGCCATGGGAGAGCATTCAAGGTCAAGATTTCTCTGTTACCTTTGATACCGAAGGTGTGTACGTCTACCAATGCACTCCACATCTAGTAATGGCAATGATAGGTTTAATTCAAGTAGGCGAAGCGACAAATCTTTCTGAAATCAAATCAAATTTAGGTCCTTTTCAAGGCTTGATAGCTTTAAACCAAGACAGATTAGATAAATATTTTTCCCAACTCGAAAGCTTATAACTCTCTAAATTCGGATTCTAAATCCTTCCAGTTTTTAAGTTCAGGGACTTTTAATTCATCTTTGTGTTCCCAGTCCTTTTCTAACGCGTTCATCCACATGGCTTGAAAGCCTGCGTTTAATGCTCCTTCAACATCATTCACAGGATGATCACCAATGTGGCAAATTTCTTCTGGTATTACTCCAGCCAATTTTGCGGCTTCATCAAAGATTTTTCTTCCTGGTTTGCTTTCATTAACCATTTCAGCGTTTAAGTAAAAATCAAACAAGTGATCTATTTTTAAGGTTTTGATGTCAGCATTACCGTTTGTAATAACTCCTAAGATGTAGTCATTTTTTAAGTTTTTTAAAGTTTCAAGCACGTCGTCAAAGTAAACTACCTTATGTCTTTCATCTAAAAAGATTTTGAAAGACTCTTTTGAAAGAGATTTAGCTTCTTCAGGGGCAACCTTATTTTCTACTAGTAATTCGTAAATAACTTTTTGCCTCAATTCAGAAAGACGGTTTGCAAGATCAGGTTCTTGGCCTACTAATTCTTTCCATTTTTTCCTTTCTTCAGATGAAAATAAAATTCCCTGCATCTGCGGATGTTTTTCAATTAAGTAATCATTAGAGCTTTTATGAGCGTGCATAATCACATCAAAAAGAGGCCAAAGAGTATCGTCTAAATCAAAAGTTATAGCTTTTACTTTCATATTTTTAATCTCCTTTAGCGTGAGGATGGCTATTATCGTATACCTTGGCTAAGTGTTGAAAATCCAATTTGGTATAAATTTGAGTTGTTGATAAGTTGGCGTGTCCGAGTAATTCTTGAACGGCGCGTAAATCTCCGCTTGATTCCAATATATGAGATGCAAAAGAGTGTCTCAACATATGAGGATTCACAAACGGCAAACCCATTTTAGAGCTCATCTTTTTCAGGATATTTTGTACCGACCTCGCGCTAATTCTACTTCCAGACTTATTTATGAAAACAGCCTGTTCAGAGTTTTCTAGCTTTTTTTCTCTATAGACATACCAATCCTGCAAAGCTTTGATAGCAAGAGCACCTATAGGCACCTCTCTTTCCTTCTTACCTTTTCCTAGAACTCTGCAGATCCGATTTTCTAAAGAAATATCTGAGGTATTTAATTGACATAATTCAGACAGTCTTAAACCTGATGAATACAAGAGCTCCGCAATAGCTTTGTCTCTGAAATCACCCCAGGAACTGGGTTGAAAATCTAAAAGTCTATTGACCATATCGGTATCCATTGCCTTGGGCAGAAGTGAATTAAGTTTGGGAGCATTTATTCCAGAAGTTGGATTATTTGTTACATAGCCTTCGTTATTTAAAAACTTATAAAAACTTCTGAGTGACGAGAGCAATCTAGCAAGGCTTCTTGGACTTATTCCAGCTCTTCTGATTCCACTAATAAAATCTCTAATGTCATGTTGTGTCAGATTAGACCAATTTTTAAAGTTTTTTTGTTGTTTAAATGTTTCAAATTTTTTTAAATCTGCAGAATAATTTTTAACGGTATGATCGGAATAGTTTCTTACTTTCTCTAAATAATTTAAGAAAAGTTTGATCTCTTTATTCATCAGTTGATGGCAGAATTCTATCTATTTGATTACTAAAAACTGAGATTACAAATTCTAAAAATAGTGTTTCACTATCCTTCGGGAACTTTCCTGCCTGGGTACTTCCTAAGGCTAGAGTTCCTGCCAGTTTGTTCGATTTTAATTTACCAATCGCAGCTTCAACTACATTAGCTTTTGCTCCAAATATTAGTGATGAGCTCTCATTAGACAAGCCTCCAAGAGCAATTTCGTTTGTTTTGAAAAGTTCGGCAAAGACAGACGTTGCGATCTCAGGGGTAATAATTTTATCAGAGCCTAGATTCAAGGAATTCTCTGGCGTAAAGAAATAGATTTTACAAATTTCTGTTTTTAATTCTTGATGGAAAAAAGACTCAATAGTATTAGCCAAATCATTAAGGTTCGTTTGTGAAATAATTTTTAAAACCAGTTTTTGTATTTTTAAAAAAAGGTTTTGATTGTGCTCAGCATTTTCAAGAAACTCGCTCAATTTATTACTAACAGTAAGATTTTTTTCTTTGATAATTTCTACTTGTTTCTCAATCAATGAGGTTGCATCACCTGAAGCGTGCTTAATCTCTAGAATTTCTAATATTTCAGGGTGGTTAATGAAAAAATCAGGATTTGCTTCTAAATATTCTAGGACTTCTGAATCGGATATTTTTTTCTTGAAGATACTCACGAACTTATTTTAATACCTTTTTCTACGTATTTGGCTTCACCGATTAAGTTAAGCCATTCCTCATCAAGATTAACCTCAACTTTTAGCTTTCCTTTTTTGAAGTTTACTAAAACGGATGGTTGCAAAAGATTATTTTTTACGCCGCATAACACCGCCGCGCAGGCTCCACTTCCACAAGCCAAAGTTTCGCCAACTCCGCGTTCGACAACTCTTAAATTAATTTCTTTGTCGCTGAGAATCTCTACAAAGCCTACATTTACACCATTTTTATAGATATTACTTTCTTGCAAAGTTAAACCCATTTCAGGTATTAAATCGGGCAAGCTGTCTTGAAAAATTACGGCATGGGGATTGCCCACGGAAACGGGATAAAATTTTACATCTGTGCCTTCAAAGTTAAATTGTAATTCTTGATTGTCAGCAATAGCACAACTTGATTTAGTGAATTTAAAACTACTCATTTTTACAGCAAATTCATTTTCTCGCAGTCGGGTAATCTGGGCAAGATTGTCTTCAATTTGCAAAACAAAAGTATTTGAAAATACTAAACTTTCATCAAAAGCATATAGTGCTAATGCGCGGATACCGTTCACACAATTTTCAGCCAGGCTTCCATCTACATTGTAAATTTTAAGTTTTAGGTGAGCAGACTTCTGATTTGGAGGCTCAAGAAATAATAATTGATCAAAAGAGAATTCTTTTGCACAGGTTTTTAAAAGTTTTAATTCATCTTCGGAGTCAATTTTTTGCGAGATTGCATCAACTAAAATGAACTCATTTCCCAGAGCTTCCATGGCCTGAACAATTACCACTCAAACTTCCTCTAGTCTTATTAAGTCTTCAAATGATTCTGCTTTTCTAATTACTTTAAATTTATCTTTGGAAACTAAAATTTCAGCTGGTTTTGGTCTCGAATTATAATTCGAGCCCATGCTTGAGCCGTATGCTCCAGTTGAATAGATGATGAGCTGATCTCCAGTTTTAGCATTTAAAGAGTGCCCAATTCCAAAACTATCAGCAGTTTCGCAAACTGGGCCAACTACCTCGTATTCTTTCGCTTCAACATCATTGATTTGAACTGCTTCAATTGCATGTCTTGCACTGTAAAGAGCAGGTCGCATCAAATCGTTCATGCCTACGTCGACTACAAGGAAATCTCTTTGGCCATTTGTTTTTTCAGTAATTACGCTAGTTATCACTGCGCCCGATTGCGCAACGATTGAGCGCCCAGGCTCCATTAATAAATCGTATTCAGTGATTGAAGCTTTTAAATTTTTGACTAATAGAGCAGGATCATATTGTTGTTCCAATTGATAATCTATTGCTAAACCACCACCGACGTCCAAGTGATCTATCTTATGACCCAAGTCTTTTAGTTGTGCTGCCAAGGCTTTTAGTTTTTCCGCTAACTCAAGAAATAAATTTGCATCGGTAATTTGGGAGCCAATATGCGCAGAAATTCCGACAAGATTTATTTCTTCAGATGTGTAAGTTTTAGCTAGCTCCAAGGCTTCAAATTCGGATATACCAAATTTACAGTCAGATTTTCCAGTTTCAATATATGGGTGCGTATTGGCAGCCATATCTGGATTTATCCTCAAAGAGATCCTTGGCTTGTTCGGCAAATCTTTTAAAAGCTCAATTTCATGATGGGACTCAATATTTATTGAATAGATTCCTTGCTCAGCAGCAAATGTTAAATCTGTTACAGATTTACCCACGCCAGAAAATACAATTTTATCTGCTTTAGCCCCTGCCTTGAGAGCTCTTTTTAATTCTCCAACTGACACTACATCAAAACCCATGCCCAGTTGAGCAAGAATTTTTAATAAATTGATATTGCTATTGGCTTTAACTGAGTAACAGATAAGGTCAGAATCGCTAGCATTTTTTAGATAAGAATTAGCAGCTGCTTCTATACTAGCCTGAGAATAAATATAGAAAGGAGTTTGAACTTCTTTACAAATTTCGGTGATCGCAAGATCTTCAATGCGCAAACTTTCTGAATTATTTGAAAAGTAATCAGGACGCATATTCAGTTTCGTTATCGGTTGGCAAGGTTAAAGGTCCTTTTATACCGCACGCAGTAAAATTAATTGTTGATAAACACATTAAGATCAAAAAAACCTTTTTCATCACCACATTATACTGCACTAATGTTAAAGAATTTTAGACAGTTAAAAAGAGAATTGGTTTTTAAAGCTAGAAGTAAATTTCTGATGCGTATTTTTTTTCAAAAGGAATTATCGCTTCAAAATCTCCAGTTTTAACCTTCCTCACCCATTCTGGATCGGAAAGTAAAGCTCTTCCGATGGCGACCATGTCAAACTCATCGCTTTCCATTCTTCCAATTAAGTCATCTATAGATTGCGATTCCACGGCGTCGTCACCGGCATACATTCCAATAAAATCAGATTTCAAACCAACACTGCCTACAGTTATAGTCGGTAGACCCGTTAATTTTTTTGTCCAGCCGGCTAGGTTGAGATTTGAGCCTTCAAATTCTGGCTCCCAATATCTTCTATTACTCGCGTGAAACATATCGATGCCAGCATCTACTAAAGGCATTAAAAAAGTCTTTAGGTCGTCTTCGGTGTAAGCCAGCTTGGCTTCAAAGTCTTGTTGCTTCCACTGAGAAAATCTTATGGCTATGGGGAAGTCTGCACCAACTTTAGCTCTGGCTCGTTTTACAATTTCACAGGCAAATGCAGTACGTTTATCAATCGAACCACCAAAGCCATCTGCTCTTTGATTAGTACCTTCCCAGAAGAAGTTATCAATCAAATAACCATGCGCTCCATGCAATTCCACTCCATCAAAACCAAGATCCTTAATTTTTAAAATATCATTAACAAAACATTCGATCAGCATCTCCACATCTTCAGCTGTCATTTCGTGAGCTGCCTTTTTATCAGTATTCACTAATCCTGACGGGGTGTACCCAGGTACTTCTGGATCAGGAGCCATACCTGATTTACGAAATGCTCCGACGTGCCAAAGTTGAGGAAAAATTTTTGAGCCTTCGCTATGGACGGCATCAACCACTTGCTTCCAACCTTCATCGGCTTTATCTCTGAAGCCTGGAACATCAGGGTAGCCGCTAGAAGAAGGGTGACTCACTTCGACGCCCTCGGTAATTATTAGGCCAACTTCACCTGCAGCTCTACGCTGATAATAATCTCTCACATTCTCGCCTGGAACGCCGTCGGGCGATCGACTACGTGTCATTGGGGCCATTGCAAAACGGTTTGGGATGATGAGCTTGTTGACTGTGATAGGTTTGAAGAATACGTCCATAATTTTTATATTTTTAAATCCATTTTAGCTTTAATGATTTGTTTTTTCACCTGTGAAGGAGCAGTACCACCTATACTCGTCTTCGCTGAAATAGAATCCATTGGATCCAAAAACTTATAGACGTCTTTTTCAATTTTTTCAGATAATTTCTTTAACTCTGTTAGAGGTAATTCTATTAATAAGGCATCTTTTTTTTCAGCTAATTGTACTGCTTTACCTGTTATCGCATGGGCTTCTCTAAACGGTAACCCTTTGAGAACCAAATACTCAGCAAAGTCAGTTGCGCATATGTGACCGTCAAAAACATCATTCAACATTTCGTCGATGTTAAATTTTGCTCCAGCCACCATGGCAGAAGTTATATCGATTGCGCTTAAAACGTAATCAATCGAAGCAAAGAGCGGCGCTTTATCTTCTTGATTGTCTCGGTTGTAAGCCAATGGCTGATTTTTTAGCAGACTCAAAAGTGACACCAAGTTACCGATAGTTTTGGCAGCTCCACCCCGAACAAGTTCTGCCATGTCTGGATTTCTTTTTTGTGGCATGATCGAAGATCCAGTACAAAGTTCTTCAGGCAGCTCTAAATAGTTAAATTGCGATGAAGACCAAATAATAAATTCCTCAGAAAGCCTAGATAAATGAATTGATGCAAGACTGATGTTAAACATCATTTCTGCAATGAAGTCTCTGTCACTTACTGCGTCGATAGAGTTTTGCGTAATCTCATTGAAGCCAAGATTTTTGGCCATTTTTTTTCGATCGAGTTTAAATCGATTGCCTGCAAGTGCTCCAGATCCTAAAGGCAAAATACTTAGGTTGTTATCTGAGTTTTCAAAGCGATTTAGATCTCTTTTAAACATTTCATAGTAAGCCATTAAATAGTGACCTAGAGAAATCGGTTGAGCTATTTGAAGATGAGTGAAGCCCGGCATTAAAGTTTCAGTTTCCGGCTCGGCTTTTTGTACTAACGATTTCAATAACTCTTTAAGTGAGATTTGAATCTCTTCAGATTTTTTTAACATGTATAGTTTTAAGTCAGTCACGACTTGATCGTTTCTAGATCTTCCGGTGTGAAGTTTTTTTGCTATGTCACCAATATTTTTTTCTAAAGCAGCTTCGATGTTCATATGCACATCTTCTAAAGCTTTGCTCCAATTGAATTTTTTTGAGTCAATTTGCTTTTGAATCTGATTGAGCCCAATTTTTATTTTTTTAAATTCTGATTGTTTTAAAATTTTTGCTTTTACTAAGGCTTCAGCATAAGCAATTGAACCTTCAATGTCCTCGCGGTAAAAAGTTTTATCAATTTCGATTGAGTTCGAAAACTCTAAAGCATTTTTAGCTGTCTCTTGTTTGAATCGGCCGCCCCAACTGCGATTTTTCTTTGCCATCAATACTTATAGGATTTTGGTTTATAGGGTCCCTCGACTTCTACATTTATATAATCAGCCTGATCTTTAGTTAATTTGGTAACAACACCACCAAAGCCTTCGACCATATACTTGGCAACTTCTTCGTCTAACTCCATTGGCAGAACTTCAACTGTGAGCAGTTCTTTCTTTTTTTCTTCGTCGTTAAGGGTCGCAAAAGCTTGTTTGTAAAGAAACATTTGAGCCAGGACTTGATTGGCAAATGAACCGTCCATGATGCGTGACGGATGGCCTGTTGCATTACCTAGATTCACTAAACGTCCTTCAGCCAACAATACAATATAGCTACTAGGATCGGTTTTAGTTTTTGAGACTTTATGTACTTGTGGTTTTATTTCTTCCCAATGCCAATTGTCACGCATGTATTGAGTGTCAATTTCGTTATCAAAGTGGCCTATATTACAAACCATAGTTCCTGATTTCAGATTGTCTAATATAAAACGATCACAGACATTTACATTGCCTGTTGCAGTAACTATGACATCGGTATCCGCCAGTAGGTTTTTATTAATGCTCTCATCATTATTGGCGTTGATCCCGTCTATATAAGGAGAAACTACTTCATAGCCATCCATACAAGCTTGCATAGCACATATGGGATCTACTTCTGAAATTCTTACAACCATGCCTTCTTGTCTTAAGCTCATTGCAGAGCCTTTACCAACATCACCGTAACCGAAGACTAATGCTTTTCTTCCAGCTAGCAGCATATCAGTTCCTCGTTTTATGGCGTCATTGAGACTGTGACGACAACCATATTTATTATCATTTTTCGATTTTGTAACTGAATCATTGACGTTAATCGCAGGTACTTTTAATTCTCCTTTTTCTAGCATCTCCCAGAGTCGATGGACTCCGGTTGTTGTTTCCTCAGAAATTCCATGGATGTTGTTGAGCATATCAGGATACTTTTCGTGAACCATTGCTGTCAGATCACCTCCATCGTCTAAAATCATGTTCGCGTCCCAAGGCTCACCATCTTTTAGAATTGTTTGCTCAATACACCAATCGAATTCTTCTTCATTCATTCCCTTCCAGGCAAAAACAGGAATGTCGGAGGCTGCTATGGCAGCTGCAGCATGATCTTGAGTTGAAAAAATATTACAAGAAGACCATCTTACTAAAGCCCCTAATTTGACCAGCGTTTCAATTAGCACTGCCGTTTGAATAGTCATATGAATGCAGCCCATTATTTTGGCACCTGCTAAAGGCTTACTGTCGCCGTATTTTTCTCTTAGCTTCATCAACGCAGGCATTTCTGCTTCAGCTAAAGCAATTTCTTTTCTTCCAAAATCCGCTAAGTTAATGTCTGCTACTTTGTAATCTTCAAATTTCATTTTTTACCTTTTTATTTTGTCAGCTTTGTCAGTATATTCCCAAGAAAATTCTTTATCTTCTCTACCGAAATGTCCGTATGCTGCAGTTTTCTGATAAATAGGTTTTTTTAAATCTAGCATTTGGATTAATTCTTTCGGCTTAAGTTCAAAGTTATCAGCAACGATTTCAGCTATGTCAGTCTCAGGTATCGAATTAGTACCAAAGGTATTGATGCTGATAGAAGTTGGTTCAGCAATACCAATCGCGTAAGAAACTTGAATTTCACATTTTTCGGCTAAACCGGCAGAGACGATATTTTTAGCAACATACCTTCCGGCATAAGCAGCAGATCGGTCAACCTTTGATGGATCTTTTCCTGAGAAAGCACCCCCGCCGTGTCTTGCCATGCCTCCATAAGTATCGACGATAATTTTACGTCCTGTCAGTCCACAATCTCCAACAGGTCCCCCGATTACAAATCTTCCAGTTGGATTGATATAAATTTTTGTTTCTGGCGAAAGCCAATTTGATGGAATTACTTTTTTAATAATTTCTTCTCTTATTCCTTCTTCAAGATCAGAGAAACTTACGTCTTCATCATGTTGGGTTGATAGGACAATCGCTGAAAGGTGTGAAGGTTTTCCAAAGTCGTCGTAAACAAAACTCAATTGGCTTTTTGCATCGGGTCTCAACCATGGCAAAGTTTTATCTTTTCTGACTTCTGCTTGTTTCTTTACCAGTAAGTGTGAATAAGTAATGGGAGCTGGCATAAGTACGTCGGTTTCGTTTGTAGCATAACCAAACATCAAGCCTTGATCTCCCGCACCTTGATCAGTATCTGTTCCAGAACCCTCATTAACTCCTTGAGCAATATCGTTTGATTGCAGACCAATTGCGTTAACAATTTCTACATTGGATCCATTGAAACCTACAGCGTCATTATCATATCCAACTTCGTTTATAACAGAACGAACGACCTTTTCTAGATCAGGTGTTGCATTTGAAGAAATTTCTCCGGCTATAACTACTAAATCAGTCTTTACTAAAGTTTCACAAGCCACTCTTGAATCTGGGTCATCTATTAAAAAGGCATCAAGAATAGCGTCAGATACTTGGTCAGCAAGTTTATCTGGATGGCCCTCAGACACTGATTCAGATGTGAAAGTTTTATATTCGGACATAAAATTAAAAACGAGAAAGAATTCTACTATGATATTCTCTTTTTTTAATAGAAAATATCACTTTGATTCATGTCCGATAAAGTAAATTTAGCAGATGCCGTAAGGGCGCTTTCAATGGATGCTGTTCAAGCAGCAAAGTGTGGCCATCCTGGCATGCCTATGGGAATGGCAGAAATTGCTCTAGTGCTATGGACAAAACACTTAAAACACAATCCAAAAAATCCTGAATGGTTCAATCGAGATCGATTTGTATTATCCAATGGACATGGATCTATGCTCTTGTATTCTTTGTTGCATCTAACCGGCTATGACTTACCTTTAGAAGAACTCAAGAATTTTCGAAAACTTGGTTCTAAAACACCCGGACATCCGGAATGCGATGTCACTCCTGGAGTTGAAACAACCACTGGTCCCTTAGGACAAGGTCTTGCCAATGCTGTCGGCATGGCGTTGGCGGAAAAAATTCTTGCTCATAAATTCAACAAGCCAGATTTAGAGTTAATAAATCATTACACTTATGTTTTTTGTGGAGATGGCGACCTAATGGAAGGAATCTCACACGAAGCTTGTTCTTACGCAGGAACACATAAACTCGAAAAATTAATAGTGCTTTATGATGATAACGACATAAGCATCGATGGTGAGGTTGCTGGTTGGTTTACCGACGATACCGCAAAAAGATTTGAAAGCTATGGCTGGCATGTAATTCCCGAGGTAGATGGTCATAATGAAGAAGAGATTAATGATGCCATCACTGCAGCTAAAACATCAAATAAACCGTCATTGATTTGCTGTAAAACAGTTATAGGAAAAGGCTCACCAAATAAAGCTGGAACGTCAGGCGTGCATGGAGCCGCATTAGGTGATGAAGAAGTGCTGTTAACAAGAAAAAATATTAATTGGAATTTTGAGGCATTTGAAATTCCTGAAGAAGCTTACACTGGATGGAATCAAGAAGCAGAGGGTAAGGACAGAGAAAGCGCGTGGGAACAAATACTTAAAAATTATCAAGAAAAGTGCCCTGAAGAATTTCTTGTGTTTGATCGTCTAACAAAAGGGGAACTACCCGTTGAATTTGATTCAGTCATAGAAAAATTATTAAAAAGTTTTGAAGGCGATGAAACAAGTCACGCGAGTAGAAAATGTTCTGGATTATGTTTAGACGCCCTAGGTCCTATTTTACCGGAATTAATAGGTGGCTCAGCGGATTTATCTCCATCAAATAATACTGAATGGAAAGGTTCTACTGTATTAACTCCAGATTCAGGTGGTAATTATTTAAATTATGGGGTGAGAGAGTTTGGCATGTCGGCAATCATGAACGGCATGTATTTGCATGGCGGCATAAGACCATATGGAGGGACTTTTTTAACTTTCTTGGATTATGCAAGAAATGCTTTAAGGATGTCAGCATTAATGAAACTTCCGGTAATTTACATCTATACTCACGATTCGATAGGGGTTGGAGAAGATGGTCCGACTCATCAACCGGTAGAACATATAAGTATGCTTCGAGCAACTCCTGGAGTATTTACTTGGAGGCCTTGCGATGGTGTTGAAACCACTTTTGCTTGGCAGCATGCACTCAAATCCAAAGAAAACCCACATGCTTTAGTTTTATCACGTCAAAATCTTGCTCCGCAAGCAAGAAATGATTTAGGAGACATTTCCAAGGGCGGTTATGTATTAAAAGAAGCCGAGCAAGAAGATTTGACTATTATTGCAAGCGGCTCTGAAGTCGGTTTAGCAATAGATGCAGCAGAAATTCTAAATGAAGATAGTTTGTCTATTAAAGTCGTATCAATACCTTGCACGGAATTATTTGATTTACAAAGCGAAGATTACAAATACAAAGTTTTAGGAGATGGTCCTAAATTAGTAATCGAAGCAGCTCATCCAGATTTTTGGCATAAATACCTAAATCAAGGCGACAAAGTATTAGGAATGAATTCCTATGGTGAATCAGCGCCTTTAGAAGATTTGTTGCAGCACTTTGGTTTCACAGTGCCAAATGTGGTGACTTTATCTAAACAACTTATTAGCAAATGAGCTTTGAAAGCAGTTTTATTGCATCAAAAAGTTTTGAAGGCAAATCAGCTGTATTGAGAGTTGATTACAACGTTCCCATTGAAAATGGGGTGTTGTTAGATGACGAGCGATTGTTGAGATCTATCCCTACGATTGAATATATATTGGAACAAACCAATGATTTAAAAATCCTTACCCATTTAGGGCGGCCTTCTGAACAGAATTCAGTATCAGAAGAATTTTCACTTGCCCCAGTAGCTAAAAGGTTGGGAGAGCTTTTACAAAAAGAAGTAAAACTAGTTAAGTCTATCGAAGAACTAAAATCCAGTAATTCTTTAGTTATGTTAGAAAATGTAAGAGCTTTTGCTGGAGAACAAGATAATGAAGATGAACTTTCAGAAAAATTAGGTGAGTTAGGTGATATTTTTGTAATGGATGCTTTCGGAACTGCACACCGAAAACAAGCTTCAACTTATGGAATCGTGAACTTTGTTGAGGAAGCATGTTTTGGTTTATTGATTGAACAAGAAATGAAAGCACTTGAAAAAATTGTTCTTTCTCCAGATAAACCGCTATTGGGAATCATCGGAGGCTCCAAAATTTCGACCAAAATTAATGTAATAGAATCATTAACTAATCATTGCGATTGGCTAATAGTCGGAGGCGCTTTGGCAAATACTTGTTATGCAGCTCAAGGCAAAAATATAGGGAAATCTTTATTCGAACCAAGTTTTCTTGATGTTGCAAAAAAAATTATTGAACACCCACAAATTGTAATTCCTACTTTCGTTGTTGTGAGCAATGGATCTTATGTTTCTGAGAAAAGCATAAACGATTTATCAGATGAAGATGTAATTTTTGATGTTGGCCAACAATCCGTGGAGGCTTTTAGTCAATATATTGAAGATGCAAATACAATTGTTTGGAATGGACCGCTTGGAAAATTTGAAGACGATAGATTTTCCAAAGGCACAGAAGGCATAGCAAAAAAAATTGCCGAAGCTAATGCGATGACAATCATTGGAGGAGGCGAGACTTTAGCGGCTTTTTCTAAGATCCAGATGATGGACTCAGTTGATTATGCCTCTACAGGAGGAGGAGCTTTTTTGGAATACATTGAACTTGGTTCGCTACCGAGTTTAGAATTAATTAGTAAAAAAAATTTGGGAGAATAGAAATGACATTTACAAATATTGAAGATATCGCAAATTATCTTGTAGCCGATGGCAAAGGATTCTTGGCTGCTGATGAAAGCACGCCAACCATAGGTAAAAGATTTGATGCAATCAATACCGAATCTACTGAAACTTCTAGACGTGATTATCGTGAACTATTATTTCGTGCTTCAGGCATGGATGAAAATATTAGCGGTGTCATTTTATTTGATGAGACTTTAAGACAAGCATCTGCAGACAACACTCTTTTAAAAGATGTAATTTTGAAAACTGGAGCACTTCCAGGAATTAAAGTTGATAAAGGTGTCGCGTCAATTAATGATTCTGAGGAGGTTCTAACTGGAGGCTTAGATGGCCTTGAAGAACGTTGTACAGAGTATGAAAGTCTCGGAGCTAAGTTCACGAAGTGGCGTGCTGTTATTAAAATAGGTGAAAACATGCCAAGTGACAACTGCATAGAGGCTAATATGCAAGCACTTGCAGATTACGCAAAAATTGTTCAGCAGAGCAATATGGTGCCGATTGTGGAGCCAGAAGTTTTAATGGATGGTGAACACTCAGCAGATGCTTGTTTCGATGCGACTTCAAGATGTTTAAATTCCTTATTTGCTAATTTAGAGAGTAAAGGAGTTAATATTAAAGGGGTTATTCTAAAACCTAATATGGTGCTTGCAGGGCAAGGTTCTTCTTCTCAATTAACTCACGAAGATGTTGCTGAATTGACCATGAAATGTTTACTCGAAAATGTCCCAGAAGATTTACCTGGAATTGCTTTCTTATCTGGCGGCCAGTCTGATATCGATGCTACTGCAAATTTAGACGCTTTAAATAAACTAGGCGGCAATCCTTGGAAACTCACTTTTTCATATGGCCGAGCTTTACAACAAGCTGCTTTAAAATCCTGGTTAGGACAAAGTGAAAATGTGGTGAACGCACAAGAGGCTTTTTCACATCGCGCAAAAATGAATAGACTCGCTGCTTTAGGAAAATGGGCTGAAGATTTAGAAGGGTAAAAATCCTCTTATAGTATTTATTAGAGGTAATATTCTCTGCAGAAATCCGGAAACGTTGATTCCTAATCTTGGAAGTAACCAAATGCTAAATCCTATGATTGCGGCAACAATAATAATTGCAATAAAGTAACTTAAGATTTTTGGTCTATTTCGATTTTTGCTAGCAAGAAGTTTCCCAATAATTAAAAAAGTTATTAAAACAAATGCTGCAATTAATAAGATCCTTATCATGATTAAAAAGTAGTTAAAAGGCTAAGTAAAAAACATCCTGAAACGGCTGAGGTAAGATTTCTTCTAAGTTTAAGATAAGTTTCATCACTCATAAATTCATTCGCATGTTTTTCAAAAATATAGAATAAAGGAAAAGTTATTGCAAAAATTATCAACGCCACTTGTAAAAAAAAGTAGCCAATAATAATTGAAAAAAAACTAATTAAAGAGAATAAAATCCCCAAAGTTAAATTTTTTTTACTTGAAATATTCCAACCCCAACTCATTCCTGCAAGAAAGGACATAATAATTGCGCCATAGACCGTCAGTAAAAAGTAAGCTTGTTTCGTAAAGGCTTCACCTAGGATCCAGGGCAAGATGGTAAGTATCCCAAAAGGGATGAATCCTAGATATCCAAGCATCATTCTTGAATTATTATTCATTTTTTTATGAATCTTGATAAAAGCAAACCCAATTCAAATAGAAGCCAAGTTGGAATGGCTAGTAAAGTCTGACTAATAACATCGGGTGGAGTGAGTAACATCCCAACTACAAAACAACCAACAATTACATATGGTCTTGCTTGAGATAAGCTTTCTCTGGAAGACAATCCTCCCCAGATTAATGCGAGAATTAAAATAGGCATTTCAAAGGCAAATCCAAAAGCTAATAAAATTGTGATAATGAAATCCAAATATTGTGCAATGTCCGTCATGACAGCCACTTCTGAAGGCGCTGACTGAATAAAAAAAGAGAAAATTAACGGGAAAACTAAATAGAAAGCAAATGCCATGCCAGCATAAAATAAAATAATACTAGAAGCACTCAGAGACACTGATAGCAGTCTCTCGTTTCTATAAAGTCCGGGCGAAATAAAGTTCCAAATTTCAACAATCAAATAGGGAATTGCTAAAAATAAAGCCGCGTAAAAGCTTAGTTTTA
This sequence comes from Gammaproteobacteria bacterium, assembly GCA_004213955.1. Classification (GTDB taxonomy): domain Bacteria; phylum Pseudomonadota; class Gammaproteobacteria; order Magnimaribacterales; family AG-339-G14; genus AG-339-G14. The sequence continues at coordinate 19,337 of SGZL01000008.1, read as the reverse complement.
AAGGCGTTAAAAAAGGAGAAGCTACACCTGTGGCTATCATCGACGAATTTTCTGGAAGAAATTTCATTAAAGGTTCTGCAACAAATAAATAGATAGTTTCTTGAAAAAAGGTTAATACAATAAAGCAAATAGCAAGCATACTCATAGCTCTCAGAAGCATATTCCTTAATAAACCCAACTGAAATATGATTGAATTTTTATCTTCAATCATCTTCTTTTTTTTGATTTTTAAAGCCTTCGGAATAAAGCTCTTGTTTTAACTTTCTAAAACCACTTTTGAATTTAAGATAAATTTCTTCGACTGAAGTTATAAAAGCGGGAAGTCTGGATGGTCCTAAAATAATTAAGGAAATAAAACAGATTATTAAAATCTCAAAGAAACCGATATCAAACATTTATTGAGGATCGTCTTCTTTTTTTTCCTCTACAGGTTCTTCTTTGACAGCTTTTCTAAAACTTTTAAAAGCTGAGCCTAAATCACCGCCTATATTTTTGAATCTTCTTGTTCCAAAAATAAGAATTATGATTGCTAGTATGATTAAAAGTTGCCAAATACTTATTCCACCAAAACCCATTTTTACCTCTTAGATTTTTCTTCTAAACCTGAAATACCTTCTCTTTTTTCTAATTCCTCCAAAATGTTAGAGGGATCAATATCTTCGTTAGCTAATAATACCATGACGTGAAACAACAGGTCTGCAGCTTCATGAATAATTGAATCTTTATCTAAAACATCTGCTTCTGCAGATTCTATTAATTCTTCAGACTCCTCTTTTATTTTTGCAATGATTTTTTCGGTTCCTTCAATGAAAAGTTGAGATGTGTAAGAACTTGAGTTCGGAGAATTTTTTCTTTCTCTTAAGAGTAAAGAAAGTCTATTTATTATATTAGTTTGATTGCTCATAAGGTTAATGATATTGATATTACCGAAATAATAATTACAGCAGAAGTTATTAATAAGTAATTCATAGAGTTCTTTTGCGTATTTATCTCTTTTCTTAGACTTTTAACCTCGTCGTTAAATTCATCTAAATTAGAAATATTTTCAAACATAGATTCCAACTTTTCAGGGAGTTCATATGCTTTTTCAAATAAATTAGGAACATCATCTTTAATTTTTTTAAAAAAATTAGCAGGATTGTATTTTTTATTAATCCATTGTTGGATGAATGGTTTGGCAGTACTCCATAAATCTAAATCAGGGTAAATCTGACGGCCAAGGCCCTCTATATTTAAAAGAGTTTTATGAAGTAAAAGTAAGGAAGCAGGAAGAGATAAATTGTAAATCCTAGTCTCTTCGAAAAGGTACAAAAGCATTTCCCCGAATTTAATTTCGCTGAAAGGCTTTTCAAAGATTGGATCTAGAGCAGTTCTGATGGTTACTTCAAGTTCTATGGGTTTTGTAGATTGATCTACCCAACCCGCAGAAATCATAGTTTTTGCTACTCCTGAATAATTTTTGCTAAACATGTCAGCAAGCATTTTTCCTATAAGTAATTGCTCTTTTTCACTTAGGCTTCCGCAAATTGCATAATCCACCGCAATATAAGATGGTGATTTAGGATTGGTAGCATCCACAAAAATATTTCCTGGATGCATGTCTGCGTGAAAAAAATTATCTTCAAATAATTGTTTAAAAAAAATACTAACCCCGCGTTCAGCAAGCAGCTTTAAATCTACTTCTTTATCTCTCAATGTCTCCACATCAGTCACAGGAATGCCTTCAATTTTTTCTAAAGTAAGGGTTTTTAAACCCGAAAATTCCACATATGTTTTTGGTACATATAACAGCTCATTATTTTCAAAAAAATTAGCAGTTTGAATTGTATTTCCGGCCTCCTTTTTTAAATCAACTTCTGAATTAATAACCAATTCATACTCATCGATCATTTCTTTTAATTTTAATCTCTTCGCATCAGACTTAAATTTGGTAGCAAGGAAGCCAATGGCTTTTAATAATGCCAGATCTTTTCTTATTTTTTTTTCTAGGCCTGGACGTACAACTTTTACTACGACTTTTTCTCCAGTCTTCAGCTCTGCTTCGTGAACTTGAGCAATAGAGGCGGCTGCAAGAGGCACATCATTAAAGTCAACAAAGATTTCATTTATAGGCTTGCCCAAGTCTGACTCAATTATTTCTTTAGCTGCCCTTGCTTCAAAAGGTTTTAAATTGTTTTGGAATTTTTTTAATGACGCAACTACTTCTTTATCCAAAAGATCGGGTCTCGTCGATAGGATTTGTCCAAATTTTATAAACACCGGACCAGCTTTCTCTAAAGCTTCTGCAAGCCTTTCTCCAGAAGATTTCTTTTTTTTAGAAAATCTAAAAGGACTCAGCAAAAACAAAAAAAAGAGCCATTTAGGTAATGCTTCTTTGGGAAAAATCTCATTGAGCCGATAGCTAAAAAATAAGTAAGTGATTTTTAAAAAACGAAATAGGGCTGTCATGTAACTTTTTCACCAAAGTGTAATGCAACAATTCCACCAGTCATATTTTGATATTCAGAATTTTTGAATCCTGCTTCATTCATCATTTTTAAAAATTCGTCTTGCTTTGGATGCATTCTTATAGATTCAGCCAAGTATTCGTAACTTTTACTGTCTCCGGCAACCCATTGCCCAAGTTTTGGCAAGAGATTGAAAGAGTAAAGATCGTATAATTCTGAAAGCCAATTGTATTCAGGATTAGAAAATTCTAAAACCAATAATCTTCCACCGGGCTTTAAACATCTGTAAAACTCTCTTAAAGCTTGATCTTTATTAGTGACATTTCTAATTCCAAAGGCTATAGAAATGCAATGAAATTTCTCGTCTTCGAAAGGTAACGTTTCTGCGTCTGCTACAAGGTTCGAAACGTTATTGCATCCTGCATCTATAAGCCTGTCTCTACCAACTTTTAACATCTTTTCGTTGATGTCTGAGAGAAAAACAGAGCCTGATTTGCCTACAAGGTCTGAAAATAAAATAGCAAGGTCTCCAGTTCCACCGGCGACATCCAAAACAGAATTTCCTAATTTTAAGTTACTCATCTGAATGGTCGCTTTTTTCCACAATCTATGAACTCCTAAAGACATAAGATCGTTCATAAGATCGTATTTATTTGATACTGAATCAAAAACTTCTTTAACCAAATCAGGTTTTTCTTTAGAGTTAACTTTTTTGTAACCAAAATGAGTTTCGTCTTTATTCTCTTTCGTCATAAATTCTCTTATTTTGTTACTATTGTAGAGTAATCGTATGGAAAAAAAATTAATCTGGTTAGATTTAGAAATGACAGGGTTGGATCCTAATGCTGAGCGGATCATTGAAATCTTTACAGCGGTCACTAACGAAGATCTCACTGAAATTATTGACGGACCTAATTTAGTAGTTTCTCAACCTCAAGAGTACATAGATGCTATGGACGATTGGAATCAAAGCCATCACGGTGCGTCTGGATTAATTGAGGATGTTCTCAACAGCAAGATCAACCAAGAAGAGGCAGAGCAGGAGACTTTGAGGTTTCTAAGAGAGCATGTGGAAAAAAATGCCTCTCCTCTATGCGGAAACACAGTTTGGCATGACCGAAAATTTTTAAGCTTATACATGCCAGAATTAGAGGATCATTTTCACTATCGCTGTATTGACGTCAGTTCTGTAAAAGAGCTAACTAAACGTTGGAGACCAGAAATTTCAATGCAACATTCCACAAAAAAAGCTGCGCATCGAGCCCAAGCAGACGTCTACGAATCAATTAAAGAATTGAGATTTTATCGAGATACAATTTTTGCCAAATCTAATTAATTTGTCGTGAAAAAAGTTTTTATCAAAACTCATGGTTGTCAGATGAACGAATACGATTCGGCAAAAATGCTGGATCTTCTATCGGAAAAAGAAGAGTTCACAGCAACCGATACTCCCGAAGATGCCGATCTACTCGTCCTAAATACTTGCTCTATTCGAGAGAAAGCTCAAGAGAGAGTTTTTCACCAAATTGGAAGGTGGAAAAAATTAAAAGATAAGAATCCAAACCTCAAAATAGCAATTGGCGGATGTGTCGCTAGCCAAGAAGGAAAAAAATTGTCGCAAAGAGCGCCTGCGGTTGATATTGTTTTCGGTCCGCAAACTCTGCATAGACTTCCCAATTTATATAAAGAGGCGTCAAATACTGAAAAAAAACAACTAGATATAAGTTTTCCAAAAATTGAAAAGTTTGATTACCTACCACAATCATCATCTGATACGGTCACAGCATTTGTATCAGTTGCAGAAGGTTGTAACAAGTATTGTTCTTTTTGCGTTGTTCCACATACGCGTGGGCACGAGGTAAGTAGGCCAGTAGAAGACATTTTAGTCGAAATAGAAGCGTTAGCTTCTAGGGGCGTAAGAGAAGTAAATCTTCTGGGGCAAAACGTAAATAATTTCAAGGGAACATTCGAGAATGAAAAAAAATCCCTTGCATTTCTTATCGAAAAAGTCTCTAAGGTAAACGGAATTGACAGAATTCGCTACACCACCAGTCATCCTTTCGAATTTAAGGATGACTTAGTCGATTTATATAAAGACACTCCAGAGCTTGTAAGTCATGTGCATCTGCCAGTTCAAAGTGGATCGGATAGAATTCTTAAGTTAATGCGAAGAAGATATTCAGCTGCTAGCTACTTAGATCTAATTTCTCGAATAAGAGAAAATAGACCAGGAATAAGTTTTTCTTCAGATTTTATAGTCGGTTTTCCTGGAGAGACTGATAAAGATTTCCAAGATACTTTAGATATTGTAGAAAAAGTAGGATTTGATGAATCTTTTAGTTTTATTTATAGCCCAAGACCAAATACACCTGCTGCGGAAATGGAAGATAACGTTTCTAAGGATACAAAGAAAGAAAGATTAACAATACTGCAACACAAACTTAATGAACTTTCGTCTAAAATATCTAGGAAAATGGTCGGTAGCTTAGAAAGATGTTTAGTCTTAGGGGTCTCTAAAAAGAACCCTGGAGAATTGCAAGCCAGAACTGAAAATAACAGAGTTGTAAATTTTGCAACCGATGCAAATGTTGTTGGAAAATTCGTCAACCTGAAAATAGTAGATCAATTGACAAACTCACTAAGAGGTAAATTAGAAAGATTCTAATCTATGCCGAAATTAAAATTTAAACTTCCTGAAATAGAGACACAGAATCTCTCTCTTATTTGCGGGCCTGTAAATTCAAACATAGAACAAATTGAAAACTCTCTGGCAATAAAGATTAAGAGCAGAGGAAATAGTTTTTCTATTTCTGGTGAAAAAAATAACGTAGTTAAAGCAAGGATGATTCTTGAAGATTTAGCCTCTCTTGCAGAGACTAGAGATTCTGTGTCTCCTGATGAGGTTCACTTTTCTATTTGCAGAGCATTAAATGGAACGGCTTCAGATTCGAACGGGACGATTTTTGAGTTAGAAACTGAAAAAGATTTCACTATTCAAACGCCAAAACTTTACGTAACACCAAGAAATAAAGCTCAAGAAAAATTTGTCCAGTCAATTTTAGATCACGATATAGCATTTGGAGTGGGACCAGCTGGAACAGGTAAAACTTATATTGCTGTTGCCGCTGCGGTAAATATGTTTGTTGAAGAAAAGGTAAATAAAATTATTTTGACTCGGCCCGCCGTTGAAGCTGGCGAGCATCTTGGATTTTTGCCTGGCGATCTCTCTCAAAAAGTAGATCCTTATCTTCGACCGCTTTATGACGCTTTGTTTGACATGATGGGCTCAGAAAAAGTCGGTAGATTGATTGAAAATGGAAAAATAGAAGTCGCACCTCTTGCTTACATGAGAGGAAGGACCTTGAATGATGCTTTTTTAATTTTAGATGAAGCCCAAAATTGTACTCCAGCTCAAATGAAAATGTTTCTTACAAGAATAGGTTTCGGCTCAACGGCTGTGGTTACAGGGGATATCACTCAAACAGATTTACCAAAAGGCACCCCATCCGGTTTATCAGATGCTGTTAAAATATTAGATGGTCAGAATGATATTGCTTTTCATTATTTTCATGCAGACGACGTCGTAAGACATAATTTAGTTCAGAAAATTATTGAAGCCTACGAGCGAAAAAAAGATTGATGCACCTTATTCTGAATAATTTCAAATCTTCAAAATTCATCAAATTATCTAAAGCAGAAATTTTAAACATTGTTGAAGAAGTATTAAAAACCGTTGAATACAAATTCACAAAAAATCACCAGTTAAATTTAAGTTTTGTTAGTTCCGAGGAAATGAAATTATTAAATAAAACTTACAGAAACAAAGACAAACCCACCAACGTTTTATCTTTTGAAATGCCTAAAAATTTTCCAGTCGGGGATGAAAAAACCCTAATTGGTGAAATTGCTTTATGTGAAGAGATAATTTACGAAGAATCAAAAAAATATAAAAAAATCTTTGAAAATAGATTAAAACATATGATAATCCACGGCCTTCTTCACTTAATAGGATTTGATCATGTTAATAAAGACGAAGGAAACAAGATGGAGAGCGTTGAAAAGAAAATAATGAAAAGTATATCCGCGGGAGATCCTTATTAGGATGAAAGAAGAACCTCCAAGTACTGAGGCTCAGTTGGATCAAAAGCTGGGCGTATTCAAGAGAATAAGAAATAATTTAAGAGAGATTTATAGGAAAATCTCTTTTAAGCCCGTCAATCAAAATGAGTTAGCATCTGTTTTAAAAGAGGCAGAAGAAAACAACATAATCGACAAAGATGTTCTAGAGATGATGGAAGAAACCATTGAGTTTGCATCGATACCAGTAAGAGATGTAATGGTTCCAAGATCACAGATGATCTCAATAAACGAGACAGACAGTACCGATCAGCTAGTTAATAAAGTAGTAAAATCTTCACATTCTAGATTTCCAGTTTTTAATGAGGACGAGTCTAAAATTGTTGGAATATTACTTGCTAAAGATTTATTGAAGTTTGCTCCAGGATTGATAAACGAAGGTCTCAATATTAATGAGTTTGAAGTGCAAGAAATAGTAAGACCCGTTAATCACATACCTGAGAGTAAAAAGATAAATGTCTTACTAGATGAATTTAAATCTAATAGAAGTCATATGGCACTCGTTGTTGATGAATTTGGAGAAGTAAGCGGTTTGGTAACTATTGAAGATGTACTTGAAGAAATAGTTGGCGAAATTGAAGATGAGACAGATATTGGGGAGCAGACAAAAATTATTCAAAAATCTGAAACAGAATTCGCTGTTCAAGCAATTACAGAGATTGAAGAATTTAATAAAAATTTTTCCACTAATTTTTCGGATGAAGACTTTGACACCATTGGCGGCATCGTTTCGAATAAGTTTGGAAGATTTCCAAAAACAGGAGAGTCAATAAAAATTGATAATTTAAAATTCAGTATTATTTCTTCAAATAAAAGGCAAATTAAAAAACTTAAAGTAGAAATTAAAAACTAATTGATTTGAATATTTTTGTGATTTCTTAATTCTTCGGAAAATAGTTTTACTAAGTGTTTAATTTCTCTATCTCCAGCATAATTTTTTCTAGATATTAAAGCTATTTCTCTGTGAGGGCCTTTTTCATCAAGTTTTAATTTAGATAATTCCGGATTGTCAGTTATTAGTTTAGTCACCGCCATCTCTGGAACAAGCGTGGTTCCTATCCCTCCTTTGACAAGTTCAATTGAAGTGCTCAAGGTCGAGGCATTAAACGTAATCTTTGAAGTATTTTTTATCTTACAAGCATTTAAGATATGGTCTTTTAAACAATTGCCTTCCTCTAGCATTATCAATTCAGATAAATCTAAATCTTTTGCTTTAATTGAAGTGCCAACAGCTCTGGGATCTTCTTTTTTTGTAATCCAAAAAAAATTTTCATTCCAAAACTTGTTCACTCTATAACCAGAAGTTTGAAATGGTAAGGCCATAATTGCCATTTCTATCTCTCCAGAAGATATTTTTTTTAAGAGAACATCGGTTTGGGCTTCAAAAATATTTAAGTTTAAATTTGGGAAATCTTTTTTTATTCTTGGCAAAAGAACTGGAAGAAGGAAAGGCCCAATAGTTGGTATTATTCCTAGAGAAATTGAATTCGAAAAAAGCTTCGAATTAAGTTCGCTCAACTTATTGATGTTTTCAATTTCATTTTTAATATTCTTTGCTTTTTCAATTATTGATTGACCTAAGTTAGTGACAATAACTTTTTTATTGTCACGCTCAAAAATGTTAATACCAAGTTGAGACTCCATTTCTGTTATCGCGTTGCTTAATGTGGAAGGGGAGACAAAACATTTTTCCGCAGCTTTTTTGAAATGAAGAGTTTCAGCTACTGCAATTGCATAATTAATTTGTTTTAATGTGATCATTGATATTCGATTTTATCGAATTATAAATTAGAAAAATATATATTTAACAATATATCAAATAAGGGTAAATTAATACAAGTTTATATACAAATAAGAGGGAATTATGGATAAAACAGAGTCAAACGTTGAAAAATGTCCAGTCATGCATGGCTCGATGACTAAAAACACAACTAGTGGAACTTCAAATAAGGATTGGTGGCCAGATCAACTTAATTTAAGCATTCTTCACCAACATGATACAAAATCAAATCCAATGGGAGAAGACTTTGATTACAAATCTGAATTTGAAAAACTAGACTATTTTGCTTTAAAACAAGATCTGCTTGATTTGATGACAGATTCTCAAGATTGGTGGCCAGCTGATTATGGCCATTATGGACCATTTTTTATAAGACTAACTTGGCATGCCGCTGGAACTTATCGTTCAACTGATGGACGTGGAGGAGGAGGTACAGGCGCTCAGCGTTTTGCTCCTTTGAACAGTTGGCCAGATAATGGAAATCTTGATAAAGCTCGACGTCTTTTATGGCCAATAAAAGAGAAATATGGAAATAAAATAAGCTGGGCCGATTTATTAATTCTTTCTGGTAACGTAGCTATTGAATCGATGGGTGGAAAAACTTACGGATTCAGTGGGGGTAGACCTGACATTTGGGCTCCTGAGGAAGATATTCTTTGGGGCGTTGAAGAGCAATGGTTAGAAAATACTCGTTACCAAGGTGAAAGAGAATTAGATAATCCTCTAGCTGCAGTTCAAATGGGTTTGATTTATGTCAATCCTCAAGGACCTGACGCGAATCCAGATCCTATGGCTAGTGCTCACGATATTAGGACAACTTTTGGACGTATGGCAATGAATGATTATGAAACCGTTGCTCTTGTTGCTGGCGGCCATACCTTTGGAAAATGTCATGGTGCTGGAGATGCAGAATTAGTCCAAACAGAGCCTGAAGGAGCGCCTATTGAACAAATGGGTTTAGGGTGGACCAATGCACACGGAATTGGAATGGGTCAAGACACCATTACAAGTGGTTTAGAAGGAGCCTGGACTACAAATCCTATCAAATGGGATAACGGCTATTTTGAATTACTCTTTAAATACGATTGGGAACTAGGCAAAAGTCCTGCCGGGGCGCACCAATGGTATGCGAAAGATCAAAAGGAAGAGGATATGGCCCCTAGTGCGCATGATTCTGATAAAAAAGAACCTACCATTATGGCAACAACTGATATCGCTTTAAAAACTGATCCTAGTTATAAAAAAATATCTGAACATTTTCTTAATAATCCGGATGAATTTGCCGACGCTTTTGCAGAAGCTTGGTTTAAATTACTTCATAGAGATATGGGTCCTAAATCTAATTACATGGGGCCTGAAGTTCCAAAGGAAGATCTAATTTGGCAAGATCCAATCCCAGTTGGGAGTTCTGATTACGATGTCTCTGCTGTTAAAGAAAAACTAAAATCATGCGGTCTAACCATACAAGAAATGGTTGAAACAGCTTGGGCTAGCGCTTCAACATATAGGGGTTCTGATATGCGCGGAGGAGCTAACGGAGCAAGGATTCGCTTATCGCCTCAAAAAGATTGGGAAGCTAATAAACCTGAGCAGCTTTCAAAAGTTCTAAAAATTTATACCTCTATTGCTGAAGAGTCTGGAGCATCAATTGCTGATTTAATAATTCTTGGAGGAAATATTGGTATTGAGAAAGCTACTGGAGCAGAAGTTCCATTTACTCCAGGAAGAGCTGACGCCTCTCAAGATCAAACGGATGCTGATTCATTCGAATACTTAGAACCTTTGTCTTGTGCTTTTAGAAACTATCATAGGTCAGGATTAAGTGTAAGCGCTGAAGAAATAATGTTAGACAAATCACAATTGTTAGGACTTACAGCTCCAGAAATGACAGTTCTAATAGGTGGAATGAGATCTCTTGGAATTACTGCAAGTGATTATGGATTGCTTTCTGCAACTCCAGATGAACTCTCGAATGACTATTTCAAAACACTTTTAGACATGAGAGTCCAATGGAAACCAAATGGAACTGGTAATTCTTACGAAGCTTTCGACAGAGTCACCGGCGAAAAAGCAAGAACAGCTTCAAGAGCTGACTTGGTTTTTGGATCAAATTCTCAATTAAGAGCTTTAGTCGAAGTTTATGCTACAGAGGATAATAAAGATAAATTCATAAATGACTTTATAAGTGCCTGGAATAAAGTCATGAACGCAGACTTGTTTTAAGCTTTCATAACTCAGGGGTATTATTTCTAAATTACTAAAGTAAATAGAATATAATACCTTTATGAGTCAAAGAGCTATTTACCCAGGTACTTTTGATCCAATTACCAAAGGTCATGTCGATTTAATAGAAAGAGCTTGTGAATTGTTTGATTCGGTCGTCATAGCTGTTGCTGCAAGCGAAGCTAAAAACCCCTTATTTACCCTTGAAGAAAGAATTGAAATTGCAAAGGAAATATTTTCTAACAGCGATAAAATCGAAGTTATCGGTTTTTCTGGCCTTTTAGTCGATTTAGCAAAAAATAATGATGCAAAAATTTTAATTAGAGGATTGAGAGTAGTTGCTGATTTTGAGTACGAGTTTCAGTTAGCTAATATGAATCGCGCAATGATGCCAGAATTAGAGAGTGTTTTTTTAACTCCTAAAGAAAAGTATTCATATATCTCATCTACTCTTGTAAAAGAAATCTGCAAAATGGGCGGAGATGTTTCTGAATTTGTCCACCCAATTTCATTAGAAGCACTAAAAGCTAAACTTTCTTAACTTTGACAAACTGGGCAATAAACAGTTTGTCTATTTGCCTGTCTAATTATTTTTAACTTTGTACCACAAGTTAGACATGGGAGATTTCCACGATCATAAACTCTTAGCTCTTTTTTAAAATAACCAGGTGCTTCAGAGGCATTAGTATAGTCTTTAAGAGTGGTTCCGCCGGCTTCAATTGCTTCAGTCAAAGTTTGCCTGATGGCTTGAGATAGATCTTCGCAATTAGTCTTTGACAACCTTTGAGATTGTTTTCTTGGGCGGATGCCTGCTAAAAAAAGTGCCTCATTAGCATAAATATTTCCAACGCCAGTGACAATGTTTGCATCCATAATAAGATTTTTTATCGGACGTGTTTTTTTTCTGGTGACTGTAAATAGATATTCCCCATTAAAGTTGTTGCCTAAAGGTTCGGGTCCTAAATTTTTAAGTAATTTGTGTTGAGCAGGCTTAGTTTCAATTTTTATTAAGGCGCCAAATTTTCTAATGTCTGTATATCTTAAAGTCCACCCGTCAGTGAACTTGATATCCCAATGCTCATGTTTTTTTGGGTCAGTAGGTTTGTTAAAAACCCTTAGTTTTCCTGACATCCCAAGGTGAATTAGAAGATGTCCTTCTGAGAGATTAAAGATTATGTATTTTCCTCTGCGCTCTGCAGTGCAAATCTTTTTGTTTTTTAGAAATTTGCTTAGGTTTTTATTTATTGGCCATCTCAATTTTTCGGTTCGAGACTCAAAGGAACTTATTTGTTTGTTTAAAATCCTTTTTGAAATTCCACGCAGAGTTGTTTCTACTTCTGGAAGCTCAGGCATTTTAATTTGTCATGAAATTACTGATGTCATAGATATCCGAAGGAGATAATATCCCAGCAGACAACTTTAAATTAAGCTCTGCAATAATAAAATCATACTTAGAAGAATTAAAATCTCTCTGTGCTGAGAAAAAATTTCTTTCTGCATTTAGTAAATCTACGATATTCCTTGTGTTAGATTCGTATCCGAATTGAGTGGCGCGTAGAGCCGATTGGGAAGACTTAAGAGCTTGTTCACGAGCTTTAACATTGGCTGAGTTTGTGAGTACCGAAGAATAGGAAGACTTGATTTGTTGTTTAATTTTTCTTTCCATTAAAATTTCTTCTTGTTGAGCTTTTTCAAAATTCGCATAAGCCTCTCTTCTTTCTGAACTTATAAGTCCACCTGCCATTAAAGGCCAGGAAAATTGAAGGCTATATTTTCTATCTTCAATATAATTTTCTTCAAAACTAAAATTTCCGCCTGCGAAAGAGGGCTGTCTGCTGTTGTTGCGAGTAACATTGGCAACAAGATCAACATCAGGAAAATGATCAGAAAGTTTGCTCTGTGCATTTCTCTTAGAAGCTCGTGTTGCAAGTTTTGCAGCCTTTAAGGAAAAATTATTTGTTAAGCCCATACCAACCCATTGTTCTTGAGATTTAGGGTTGGGAGAACTAATAGGATAGGTCTCGTTCAGATCAGATAAATCTGGCGCCTCCCCAATAATTGCTATTAATGCCTCACGAGCAAATTCTAATTGTCCTTGGCTAGCAATCCTGGAAACTTGAGATAGGTCATAAAACGCTTGAGCCTCTTGAAAATTAGTTACTGAGGAAACACCTTCCTCAAAAAGTCTTTTTGCTATATCTCTTTGTCTTTTAATAGCACTTTCTTCTGCTTTAGCTACTTCTAAATTTTTAATCGCTTTTAATAAATTGAAATATGTTATTGATACTCTTGTTATAGTTTCTTGTTGGGCAAAAGCAAACTTTGCTTTAGCTATTTCACTCATTGCTTTTCCTTGGCTAAATTGGAACCATCTATCGACTCTAAAGATGGGCTGTATTAAATCAGCAGAATACCCATAAGTGTTGTTTCCTGTACCATCAAAAAAGGTGGATTGAGATCCTCGAAGTACTTCCGACTCATTCCAACTAGTTACACCTCTGGTAGTTAAACTTGGCAAAAGACCAGCAATTCCTTTAGCTTTAGCTTCTTTTTCAGCGCGATAGGTAGCTTCTGCGATTTTTAATTCAGGATCCTTATCAAGTGCAATTTCGTAAACCTCAGCAAGAGATAGTGAGTTCCCGTTCGTAAAAAGTGAAAAACTGAGTAAAAAGACAAGAAAATTTAATTTAAACACTTATAAATTATATATTATTTAAAGTTGACACTGTAAACATTATACAAATGATTATAATTTTATATAAAAATACGTTTTTTTTTAAAAAAACAATTTTGTTAAGACGTAAATAGATTTAAAATAACTCTAGTGAAGAAAATATCCTCTAGATCTCTAGACACCTCTCCAGAATCAACTCAAATTCTTCATACCGCTACCAAACTTTTTAATGGATCTAAAAAAATCTACGTTAGTGGATCAAATAAAAATATCAAAGTTCCAATGAGAAAAGTTTTGCAAACTAAATCTGTAACTTCTGAAGGCAAACAGGATAATCCTCCAATATATTTATACGATACTTCAGGGCCTTATTCTGATCCTGAGGTTTTTATTGATATTGAAAAAGGATTGCCAAAGTTAAGGGATAGTTGGTTAAAAACTAGAAAATCTTCTCTTCCAAATTCCACTCAAATGTCGTTAGCCAAGCAAGGTAAAATTACTGAGGAGATGGAATATATTGCAATTCGAGAAAATCAATGCAATGAAGAAAACGAAAATTTAAGACAAGGAACTTACCATTCTGGTGAAAATTTAGGAGCTAATCTTCCAAAAATAATAACCCCTGAATTCGTTCGCGATGAAATTGCCTCAGGAAGAGCGGTGATTCCAGCAAATATTAATCATCCTGAAATAGAGCCAATGATAATAGGTAGGAACTTCAAGATAAAGGTTAACGCGAACATAGGGAATTCTGCTTTATCATCTTCAATTCATGACGAGGTAGAAAAACTTACTTGGTCTACAAGATGGGGAGCAGATACAGTGATGGACTTGTCTACTGGAAAGAATATCCATGAAACTAGAGAGTGGATCGTAAGAAATTCTCCAGTTCCTATTGGCACAGTTCCAATATACCAGGCCCTTGAAAAAGTAAATGGTGTAGCCGAAGATTTAAATTGGGAAGTATTCAAAGAAACTCTAATAGAACAAGCTGAACAAGGTGTTGATTACTTTACAATTCATGCTGGAGTTTTACTTAGGTATGTCCCCATGACTGCTGAAAGAGTAACTGGGATTGTTTCAAGAGGCGGCTCAATTTTGGCTAAGTGGTGCTTAGCTCACCACAAAGAAAATTTCCTTTACACCCATTTTGAAGATATTTGCAAAATTATGAGAGAGTACGATGTAACTTTTTCTTTAGGAGATGGCTTAAGACCAGGGTCTATTGCTGATGCAAATGATGAAGCTCAATTCTCAGAGTTAAAAACTCTTGGAGAGTTAACTAAAATAGCTTGGAAATACGATGTGCAAACAATGATTGAAGGTCCTGGGCATGTTCCAATGCAGCTAATTAAAGAAAATATGGATCTACAACTTGAAGAGTGCCATGAAGCTCCATTCTATACTTTAGGTCCTTTAACTACAGATATTGCCCCTGGATATGATCATATCACCTCGGCGATTGGAGCAGCGATGATAGGATGGTATGGATGTGCAATGCTATGTTATGTCACTCCCAAAGAACATTTAGGACTGCCTAATAAAGAAGATGTAAAAGAGGGTTTGATGGCCTATAGAATTGCAGCACATGCAGGAGATCTAGCTAAAGGACTGCCTTCAGCACAACTGAGAGACAATGCGCTATCATTAGCAAGATTTGATTTTCGTTGGGAGGATCAATTCAACTTAGGCTTAGATCCTGAGAGGGCCAAATCTTTTCATGATGAAACTCTACCCAAAGATTCTGCCAAAGTTGCTCACTTTTGTTCTATGTGCGGCCCAAAATTTTGTTCGATGAAAATTTCTCAAGACGTTAGAGATTATGCAAAAAAAGAAATTGAAGCACAGGAAAAAGCTATGGAACAAAAAGCACAAGAATTCAGAGATTCTGGAAGCAAAATATATAATGAAATTTAGGAGAGGATATGATTAAAGTTGGGGAAGAATTACCTTCAGCTAAGCTATTTAAGCTTGGGGAAAAAGGAATAGATACCATTGAAAGCACTGAATATTTGGCTGATAAAAAAGTAGTTATCGTTTCTGTACCGAGTGCATTCTCATCAACTTGTTCAATCCAACTTCCAGGTTATATAGAAAAATCTCAAGAAATCCTTTCAAAAGGCATTGATGAAATTGTTTGCTTAGCAGTTAACAATGCTTTTGTAATGAAAGCGTGGGAGAAGAACTTGGAAGCATCTGACAAAGTAACTTTCCTATCCGATGGAAATGGAGAGTTCTCTAAAGCCATGGGCCTTCTAGCAGATGCTTCAATGATTGGTTTTGGAGAGATTTCAGCAAGATATGCTGCTGTTGCCAGCAATAATGTCCTTGAATCAGTTTTCGTAGAAGCGGGAACCGCCCTAGAAGTAAGTACAGCAGAAAATTTACTAAATAATCTTTAATTTTGGCTAACTCAAAATATACCGCTGAGTCAATTGAGGTCTTATCGGGATTAGAGCCCGTTAGAAAAAGACCTGGTATGTATACCGATACCACTAGCCCAAATCACCTAGTTATGGAAGTCGTAGATAATAGTGTTGATGAAGCAATTGCAGGCTACGCAAAAGAGATATCAGTTTGTTTAAATAAAGATAATTCTATCACTGTAGAAGATGATGGGAGAGGCATGCCAGTTGATATGCATCCTGAAGAAAAAGTGCCAGGTGTAGAATTAATTTTTTCTAGATTGCACGCCGGAGCAAAATTTTCAAATAAAGAATACACTTTTTCTGGTGGTCTCCATGGGGTTGGAGTTTCTGTGGTAAACGCGCTTTCAACTTATCTTAAAGCAGAAATTAAGAGAGATGGTTCCAAGTTCGCAATTGAATTTGCTGATAGTTTGAAAAAAAAAGATTTAAAAAAAATCGATGTAGTAGGGCAAAGAAATACTGGAACAAAAGTTATTTTTAAACCAGACTCAATTTTTTTCGATACGGAAAAAATTTCTTCAAAAAATCTATCTAATGCCTTAAGAGCGAAAGCAGTCCTATGTCCTGGACTCACCATAAAATATAAAGATGAAATCTCTAAAATTAAAGAGGAATGGTGTTTTGTAGACGGTTTGGGAGATTATTTAGCAAATGAATTAGGTGAAGGTCTTTATATTCCTGAAAAGCCAATTATAGGAGATCATTCAGATAAAGATTCAGCTTTATCTTGGGCTCTAGTATGGGAAAGAGGCGAAAAGGAAAAAATTTCGGAAAGTTATGTAAATCTTATACCAACTCCTCAAGGCGGAACTCATGTCAATGGAATGAAAAGCGGAATGACCGAGGCACTGAAAGAATTTTGTGACTACAGAAAACTAATACCTAGAGGAGTTAAAATAACATCTGACGACGTATGGAAAAATTGTAACTTTGTTTTATCAGCTAAACTTACAGATCCTCAATTTAGCGGACAAACTAAAGAAAAGTTATCTTCAAAAGATTTCCAAAATGTAGCTTCCTCAATTTCTAAGGACAGCCTCGCAATATGGTTGAACCAGCATACTGAAGCAGCTGAAGAAATAGCTTTTATTGCTATTGAAAATGCTCAAGCACGAGTCAAAGCAAGTCAAAAGGTTGAAAGAAAGAAGATCACTAAAGGAATAACTCTCCCCGGCAAATTATCCGATTGTGTTTCTGGAGAAATTTCAGAAACAGAACTATTTTTAGTTGAAGGAGAGTCTGCAGGAGGATCGGCTAAACAAGCAAGAAATAGAAAATTTCAAGCTGTAATGTCGCTTAAGGGTAAAATTTTAAATACTTGGGAAGTTGATACGGATGCTGTTACGCAATCACAAGAGGTTAAAGATATCGCTATGGCTTTAGGTCTTGAGCCAGGTTGTAAGACTCTCGATAATTTAAGATATGGAAAAATTTGTATTCTGGCCGATGCAGATACTGATGGTGCGCACATTGCTACGCTTATTTGTGCATTATTTTTGAAGCATTTCAGGCCTTTGGTTGAAGCTGGACATGTCTTTATAGCTCAACCTCCCTTATTCAGGATTGATCAAGGAAAAGAAGTATTTTATGCCTTGGATGAAGATGAAAAAGAAAAAATAGTAAAGCAATTAAATTCAAAAAATAAACAAAAGAAAATTGAGATCCAAAGATTTAAAGGGCTTGGAGAAATGAATCCTAGTCAATTACGTGAGACAACAATGGAACTGGACGGAAGAAGACTTTTAAAACTCACTTTAGAGAAAGGAAACACCTCTACATCGTTAATGGATATGTTGTTGTCAAAGAAGCGTGCAGGAGATAGAAAAAATTGGTTAGAAACAAAAGGAGATCTCGCTAGTTTAAATGAGTAAAGAAGAAAGCTTGCCAATAGGCGGTTATGCCGAAAAAGCATATTTAGAATATTCTATGTATGTAATATTGGATAGAGCTTTACCTTTTGTTGGAGATGGCCTTAAACCAGTGCAAAGAAGAATTGTATATGCGATGTCAGAGCTGGGTTTAAAATCCTCCGCAAAATTTAAAAAAAGTGCGAGAACAGTTGGAGATGTAATTGGAAAATTCCATCCTCATGGTGACGGCGCTGCATACGAAGCCATGGTGCTGATGGCTCAAGAATTTTCAACAAGATATCCATTAATTGAAGGCCAAGGAAATTTCGGTTCTTTAGATGATCCAAAAAGTTTTGCTGCCATGCGATATACTGAATGCAGACTTTCTTCTTATTCACAAAATCTTTTAACTGAAATTTCTCAAGGTACGGTTGATTGGATGCCAAATTTTGATGGTACGTTAATAGAGCCAAAATTTTTACCATCTAGATTGCCCAATGTTCTTTTAAACGGAGCTTCTGGAATTGCTGTGGGAATGGCGACGGACATTCCTCCTCATAACTTAAAAGAAGTCGTTCAAGCAACTATAGGTCTTTTAGATTCTCCTAAACTTTCAACTAAAGATTTGATGAACTTTGTACCAAGTCCCGATTTCCCTACAAAAGCTGAAATCATCTCTTCAAGAGAAGAGCTTGAAGAAATTTATACTTCGGGAAGAGGTTCTATTAAATTAAGAGCCACTTACGAAGTTGAAAATGGAGAAATAGTCATTAATTCGCTTCCTTATCAAGTCTCATCTTCAAAAATACTTGAGCAAATAGCATCACAAATTGACTCAAAAAAAATTACTATGATTGAGGACCTAAGAGACGAAAGCGATGAAACAAATCCAGTAAGAATAATCATAGTACCTCGATCTAATAGAATTGATAAAAATGCTTTAATGAGTCATTTATTTGCAACTACAGAGTTGCAAAAAAATGTTCGAGCTAATCTTAACGCCATTGGTCTCAATGGAAAGCCGAGAGTTTTTGACCTCAAGGGGATCTTAAAAGAATGGATAAAGTTTAGAACAGAAACCGTAAAAAGAAGACTTCAACATCGATTAGATTGGGTAAATGATCGGCTACATATTTTAGATGGTTTATTAAAAGCCTACTTGAACCTTGATGAAGTTATAAAAATTATTAGAACACATGACAAGCCAAAAAAAGCTTTAATGAAAAAGTTTAAGTTATCTGAAATACAAGCAAACGCAATTTTAGATATACGTTTAAGACAGTTAGCAAAATTAGAAGAGGAAGCGATTTTGCTTGAGAAAAAAGATCTTTCAACTGAAGCAAAAGGTATCGAAAAAATTCTAGCTTCTTCGAGCAGATTAAAAACTTTATTAAAAAAAGAACTCAAAGAAGATTTAGATGAATATGGTGACGAGCGAAATAGTAATATAGTAGAAGCAGAA
Organism: Gammaproteobacteria bacterium; assembly: GCA_004213955.1. Taxonomy (GTDB): domain Bacteria; phylum Pseudomonadota; class Gammaproteobacteria; order Magnimaribacterales; family AG-339-G14; genus AG-339-G14. The sequence goes on along the minus strand of SGZL01000008.1, from coordinate 335 downwards.
GAAGCTAAAGCTTTCGATGAGAAAGATTTAATTTCAAATGATCCTATGACTGTTGTGTTATCTAAAAGAGGATGGATTAGAGCCGCTAAAGGTCATGAGATAGATCCTGAAAGCCTACAATACAGAGAAGGGGATGACTATCTTTCTTCAATAGCGGCCAGAAATAGTCAAAATGCAGTAATAATCGATAGTTTTGGAAAAGCATTTACTTTGCCAATTCATAAATTGCCTTCCGCAAGAGGCCAAGGGGATCCAGTTTCTAGTAGCATTAACTCTCAGTCTGGTTCTACTTTTGCAGGAGTTGTTGCAGGAACAGAGGAGGAATATTGTTTGTT
>SGZL01000007.1 GCA_004213955.1 Gammaproteobacteria bacterium | reverse complement strand
ATAGCTTCTCTGAACCGTTCGTCTGCAATCCAATGGGCAGAATAAGTTTCAGTAGGTGAAAATCCTCTTTTAATTTTATGTTCGCCTTGCACACCAGGATCAAACTTTTGTAATTTATTTTTTATACAATAATCTATTCCCTGGTAGTAGCAACATTCAAAGTGAAGACAATCAAACTCTTCGATACATCCCCAATATCTACCATATAAATTTTGATCGTCTCTAAAGAAAAGTGAACCTCCAACCATTTCATCATTATTTTTCTTTTTCGCAAAAACTATAACTAAGTTATTGAAAAGAGTAGTTGGGAAGTTTAAAAAAAATTGTTTCGTAAGATATCCAGAAAAGCCGCTTCTTTTGATATTCGTTGATAAATAGAATTTATAAAACTTATTCAATAAATCATAATTCAAATCCTCTCCAGAAAAAGTTTCTATTATCAATTCTTGTTTTTTTATCTTGTCTCTTTCTTTTTTAACATTTTTTCTGTGTCTTGCTCTAAATGAATTTATATAATCTTCAAAACTTTTAAAATTTTCGTTGAACCAAATAAATTGAGCGTTCTTTCTAATACTAAGATTAGAATTGTCATAAAAATCCACTTCATCTTCTTTAGGAAATAAAATATGCCAAGAGGAAATATTATTTTTAGCAGCAATGTTTTTTACTCCTTCTTTAATCATTGCAAACAATTCTTTTTTGTTTTCTCCTTCTCTTATTAAAAGTCTTGGACCAGAGGCTGGAGTATGAGGAATCGAGCTTACTAATTTTGGATAGTAATCTAAGCCATGTTGATAAAAAGCATTAGCCCAGGAATGATCAAAAACAAATTCACCTTGAGAATGACTTTTTAGGTAAAGGGGCATGGCTGCGAGGAGGGAATTTTCTCTAGATATTGTAATGTGTAGAGGAATCCAGCCAGTTTTGGCTCCTACGCAACTAGTATTTTCCAGCAACGAAAGAAATTCATGTTTTAAAAAGGGATAATTTGTATCATTTAAAAGTGAATCCCACTCCTTTTTTGAAATTTCTTCAATTGAATTGTGAAAACTTATTTTCATTAGATCAAAGTATCAACAAAAAAAGATAAAAACATTAATAAACCTAAAATACTATTTTTCTCAAAAAAATTAAAACTAGAATTTGGGCTGCTGAAATCAGTTTTAAAAAAAATATAAAAGAAAAAAATTATGGTAACAAAAAATAGCGCAAGGAATGAAATACCAACAGCATTTAAGAAACCTATATAACCAAAAAGTAACAAACTTGTTAGACCGAACAAAAAGATAGAAGATTTTTCAAATCCTTCAAAAAAAATAGCAGTACTACCAATGCCTAAAAGCTTATCGTCTTTTTTATCTGAGATTGCATAAGAAGTATCGTAGGATAAAATCCAAAAAAGATTAGCTAGCATTAGAATTAAACATTCAAGAGTTATAGTATTTGAACTAGCTGCAAAAGCTATTGGGATGCCTCCAGAAAAAGTTACTCCTAAGATTAATTGTGGAAGTCTAAAAAATCTTTTTGAAAAAGGATAAATAACAATTAACAACATAAAAATTAAAGAAATATAAAAAGAAAGCAAGTTGAGCTGCGATAAGAGAATTAAGGCTAAACAAATTAATGAAAATATTATTAAAAGAGCCTCCCTTGGTGAAACTTTTCCAGCAGCTATAGGCCTTGCCATTGTTCTTTGCACTTTTGCGTCGATATCTTTATCAATTAAGTCATTGATCACACATCCAGCTGATCTCATTAACAACGCCCCTAAGCTAAAGATAATGAAAAGACTTGAGCTGACTTCACCATTGGAAGCTATTATGAGAGCGATTAATGTTGGCCATAAAAGAAGTAAGGTTCCTATGGGCTTATTCAAGCGCATTAAGTAAAAATAGTTTTTCAATCTTTCAGTCACACTGATATATTATTCAAAATTTAATAACCTTACAGATATTTATTATGGAAGATTTTAGAAAATGGGAGTGCATAGTCTGTGGATGGATTTACGATGAAGCTGAAGGATTGCCAGAGGAAGGTATTCCTCCTGGAACTAAATGGGAGGACGTGCCCCATGATTGGGTTTGTCCTGATTGCGGAGTTGGCAAGGAAGATTTTGATATGATTCCACTAGAAGGCTCTGGAAAAAGTTATTAATGTCTTATACAACCAGAATCTTATTATCAATGCTCTTGGGAATCTCATTTGGCTCCCTAATCAATGTCTTTTTTCTTGACTACAATTTAATCTTATTTTTGGTCGAAATTTTAAGTGCTTTAGGAGCAATATTTATTTCATCTCTAAAATTAATGGTAGTTCCCTTAGTATTTTTTTCTCTCGTAACTGGAGTTGCTCAAATCACAGATTCATCTAAGTTAGGCTCAATAAGTATAAAAGCAATTTTTTTATACCTTGCAACGACTTCAATAGCTATTTCACTAGCTTTGTTTTTTTCAAATTTATTCAATATAGGCAGTGGAGCTGGATTAATATCAGAAGCAGAATTTCTTGCTCCTTCTCCTCCCTCATTAAAAGAAGTATTTATAAATATTTTCCCAACAAATCCAATAGCGTCGATGGCAAATGGAGAAATGCTGCAAATAATTGTCTTCTCTTTATTGGTTGGGATGGGAGTTAAATCTTTATCTTCTTCTGCAAATTTAATTAATTTTTTTGTTTCTGGAAATAATTTGATGTTAAGAATTGTCGAATTAATTATATGGTTTGCGCCAATAGGTATATTTTGCTTACTGACGGATATTTTTTCACAAATAGGCTTTTCTGTAATTTACGACCTAGCTGGCTATTTCCTTCTGTTAGTAGCAGTCTTGTTATTTCACGGAATATTTGTGTATAGTTTTTTTCTCTATTCTTTTACAAAATTAAATCCCATAGTTTTTTTCAGTAAATTAAAAGAAGTAATATTTTTTGCTTTCAGCACTTCTTCTAGCAGTGCTACGATGCCGCTCACTCTAAAAACAGCAAAAGACAAACTTGGGGTCGATCAATCAGTAGCTTCTTTTACCATCCCTTTAGGCGCAACGATTAATATGGACGGAACTGCAATAATGCAAGGGGTTGCTACTGTATTTATTTCTCAAGTTTATGGAGTGGATTTAACTACAACGGATTTTTTAATGGTGATACTCACAGCAACACTTGCTTCGATTGGAACAGCGGGAGTCCCAGGTGTAGGGTTGATAATGCTTGCGATGGTTCTGCAACAAGTTGGATTACCTGTTGAAGGTATTGCGCTAATTATAGGAGTTGATAGATTGCTTGATATGGTAAGAACATCTGTGAATGTTTGTGGCGATTCAATGATCGCTTGCTTGATTTCCTCGAGTGAAAATAACTTGAGTCAGGAAATCTTTTATGGTGATAGGTGAAATCAAAGTTATGAAAAATATTTTGATTTCTGATAAATTATTTTGATCTTTTAGGAGAAAATCATGGAATTAAATCTTATCCTTCCCCCTTTATTGGGCATCTTTGGCTTAGTTGTTGCTCTGCTCTTGTTTATGCTTGTGATGAAGTACGATGGCGGTACCGATGAGGTTAAGAAAATTGGAGACCAAATTCATTTAGGAGCAATGGTTTTTATGAGAAGAGAATATTCTTACCTAGCTTTATTCGTTTCTGTATTAATAGTCTTGTCGTACATCTTTCTTGGATTTAATACAGCTTTGGCAGTTACTGCTGGAGCACTCTCTTCCTCGTTAGCAGGATGGTTGGGTATGTTTGCAGCAACAAAGGCTAATGTCAGAACAGCTACAGCTGCCAGTAAAGAGGGAGCTCAATCAGCGTTATCGGTAGCCTTTTATGGAGGATCTATTATGGGCCTTTGCGTGGCTTCTTTAGGCCTTGTTGGGCTTGGAGGTTTATATTTTTATTTTGGTGGCGATCCCGAAACAGCTCGCGCAATCGAAGGTTTTGGAATGGGAGCTTCATGCGTTGCCTTATTCTCTAGAGTTGGAGGTGGTATTTTTACTAAAAGTGCTGATGTTGGAGCGGATTTAGTTGGAAAGATTGAGGCAGGTATTCCTGAAGACGACCCCAGAAATCCAGGAGTTATAGCGGACAACGTGGGAGATAACGTTGGCGATGTAGCAGGTATGGGTTCAGATATATTTGAATCATACTGCGGGTCTATGATTGCTTCCATTGCGATTGCAGCGACTATCGATGATACTGGAATGATGGCTTTGCCATTAGCTTTAGCCTCTTTAGGTTTACTCGCTTCGATTTTAGGAATCCTTATTGTGAGAGTATTTTCTCAAGCTGATCCTGGAACTGCATTAAGAACTGGGACTATGGGCTCTGCAGTTTTATTTGTAATAGCTGCTTATTTTTTGATCGAGTTACTTTTAGATGAAAATGCTTTGTTTACTTGGCTGGCTGTTCTTTCTGGAGCGGTTGGAGGAGTTTTGATTGGTCTAATCACAGAATATTACACAGGCTCATCACCAGTTAAAAAAATTGCTAAATCTGGAGAAACAGGACCAGCTACCGTGATGATTACAGGATTATCTGTTGGGATGCAGTCGGTAGTACTACCTATATTAATACTCGCATCTATAATCTTAGTTTCAACTAGCTTGGTAGGACTTTACGGTGTAGGAATTGCTGCCGTAGGAATGCTGGCTACTGTGGGAATAACTATGGCAATTGACGCTTATGGACCTGTTGCAGACAATGCCGGTGGGATAGCTGAAATGTCAGGAATGGGAAGTGAAACAAGAGAAATTACTGACTCTTTAGATGAGCTTGGAAATTCAACTGCAGCAATTGGAAAAGGATTTGCTATCGGAGCAGCTGCTTTAGCAGCTCTAGCTATTATCGCAGCTTTTGTTGAAACCGTTTCGCATAATAATGAGCAATTTGAATTGGTCCTGTCAGATCCTCAGGTGTTAGTAGGTATGTTTATTGGTATATCCATTCCATTCTTAATTTCTTCCATAACGATGACAGCTGTAGGCGATGCAGCTTTCGATATGATTAATGAAATTAGAAGGCAATTTAGAGAAATTCCTGGCCTTTTAGAAGGTAACGCTGAACCTGATACTGCTAGATGTGTAGATATCGCGACATCAGCTGCTCTCAAGAGAATGTTACTGCCTGGAATAATTGCTGTGGGTGCTCCAGTAGTTGTTGGTTTTGGTTTAAGTCCTGAATCTTTAGGAGGTATGCTCGGCGGAGGATTGATTGGATGCGTGTCTATGGCTTTGATGATGGCAAACGCTGGAGGAGCTTGGGATAATGCAAAAAAATATATAGAAAAAGGTAACTTAGGCGGGAAGGGTACAGATACTCATTCAGCAGCAGTAGTTGGTGACACGGTGGGAGATCCGTTTAAAGATACTTCCGGACCCGCTATGAATATTCTGATCAACGTCATGGCAATAGTAAGTTTGGTTATTTCTCCTCTTTTGTAAGGTAATTATTGAGCAGCAATTAAGTTTTCTTTTTTGCCAATCCACCTTTGCATTAGAAGGTCAACTAGCTCTGAATTTCCTTCAAGTTCTTTTGCAAGTTTTTCAGACTTATCAAGGAACTGAGCATCTCTAATAAGATCTGCAATTTTTAATTCCATCCCGCCTGATTGTTTTGTCCCTAAAATTTCTCCAGAGCCTCTTATTTTCATATCTATTTCAGAAATCTTAAATCCATCATTAGTTTCCTTCATAGCAGTCATTCTTGCTTCAGCAGTTTCACCAAGATTACCTTCATAAAGGAGTATGCAATGTGCTTGCATATTTGGGCCCCTTCCCACTCTTCCTCTTAGTTGATGCAATTGAGATAATCCAAGTCTTTCAGCATTTTCGATAATCATTAAACTAGCATTTGGAACATCCATACCTACTTCAATAACTGTTGTACAAACAAGCACATCTATCTTTCCGTCTCTAAATTCTTCAATAACCTTATCTTTTTGATTTTTGGGTAATTTGCTATGCACTATTCCAACTTTTAGATTCTTACTATTTTCTTCTAACCATTTTTTTGATGATTCTGCAGTTTGAACATCTAAATTTTCAGACTCTTCTATCATCGTGCATAACCAAAACGCCTGATTTCCGTTTTCACAAATAATCTCTAAACGTTTAGTTAACTCGTCTCTTTTTCTATTGGACATAACTGAGGTAGATACAGGATTTCTTCCAGGCGGCATTTCATTAATCTTTGAAACGCTTAAGTCTGCAAACATAGTCATTGCTAGAGTCCTTGGTATTGGAGTTGCAGTCATGAAAAGCTGATGTGGCATCATATCTTCTGCAGTTTTTTGAAGTATTTCAAATCTTTGCTTAACACCAAATCTTTGCTGTTCGTCTACAACTACTAAAGCAAGGTTTTTAATTGAAACTCTTTTTTGAAAAACAGAATGCGTACCAATTAAAATTTTTGTTTTACCAGAAACTAACCCTTTATTAATTTTTTCCCACTCATTTTTTTTTGTTTTTCCAGTTAAAAGAGCTATATCTATGGTTTCATTTTTCATCCATAAAGAAAAATTTTTAAAATGTTGTTCTGCTAAAACTTCTGTCGGACAAAGTAATACCGTTTGAAAATTATTTTTTGCTACAGATATCATTGCTGCAGCCGCTACCACAGTTTTTCCTGAGCCAACATCTCCTTGAACAAGTCTCCTCATAGGTTTGGTCTTATTTAGATCTAAATTTATTTCGTCAATAACAAGTTTTTGAGAATTTGTTAGTTTAAAAGGGAGATTTTCCTTAAAGTCCTCAAAAACTTCATTTGAAGGTTCTACTTTAGGGCTAATCATTTTATCTATTCGGCTAGTAGAAATTTTTACACCTATTAGGTTGGTTAATAATTCTTCAACTATTAATCTTTTCTGAGCTGGATGAGAGAAGTTTTTTATTTTCAAAATTTCGTCTTTTATAGATGGGCTATGAATGGTTTCAAGCGATTTTCTTATCGAAAGTTTTGATACATTATTTTTTAAAAAAGTTTCATCGATTTTTTTTTCATTAGAATTTTCAACCGGCATTTCTTTTACACAATTTTTGATTACACTTCTAAGTCTATACTGAGTAATTTTGCTTGAACCAATTGAATAAATTGGCGTAAGAGTGTTGTCCAAAGGAGGTCTTTGATTAGAGTTAAATATTTTATAACTGGGATGAAATATTTCTAATTTTCCTCCTGTATCTCTTACGACTCCATAAATCCTAATTTTTAAACCTTTGACAAAAGCTTTTACTTGAGGAGTAGAAAAGAAAAAAAGTCGGATTTGAATAAAACCAGTACCATCAGTAATTTTTGCGAAGAACGCTCGTCTACCAGGGTAATAGACTTTACTCTCTAGAATTTCACCTTCAATTTGATATGCATTTCCAGGTTCTATATCTATTATTTTTGTTAATTTAGTTCTATTTTCGTAACTCTTAGGAAGATAAAAGAGGGCATCTTGTATAGTTTCTATACCTAATTTTTGAAGTTGTGTTTTTACTTTAGGACCGACACCTTTGATGTTTTCTATGGATTTATTTAACAAATAATCGGTCACAAAATCTTTACGGCAATAGTTTCTATTTCTATTGAACTATTTTTTGGTAACTTTGAAACTTCATATGCAGCTCTCGCAGGATAAGGCTTTTGAAAAAGATCTGTCATAACCTCATTAACTAGTTCGAAATTATCTAGATCATCTAAAAGAATTGTCAATTTAACTACATTTTCAAAAGCTAGATTTTCCTCTTTTAAAATATTTTCTACATTCAAAAAAGTTTGTCTTATTTGGTTTTCAATACCATCAACAAGATTCATAGTTTTAGGGTCTAAAGGAATTTGTCCTGAAATAAATAACAAACTTTCTGTTGCAATAGCTTGAGAATAAGTTCCTATGGCTTCAGGTGCATTGGACGTCTTAATTTCTTTTTTCATTCTATTCTTACAAATCCTTATTTTGCACTCGAAAAACAGACAAGACTGGACCTAATCTTCTTAGCTTTCTCATAATTCTTGCAAGATGATCTCTATCGGTAACATTCATTACAATATGCATTTGAATACTATTTCCTATTGGCGCATCTGTTTTAAAACTTTCTATATTTGCTCGATAATTTGAAATTACTGTAGAAATTTCCGCTAAGAGTCCTGGTTTGTCCTCTGACAAAACTTTAATCTCTACTGCAAAATCACCCTCTACTTTTTCATCCCAGTTTACTTGAGCACATAATGCTGGATCTTTTCTAATTGATCTGATGTTTTTACATCGTTCTGTGTGAATTACTATTCCTTTTGTATTAGAAAAGTGGGCAATGATATTGTCTCCAGGTATGGGTCTACAGCAAGTAGCATAAGATATTACTAATCCTTCAGAGCCGCTAATTTGGATATTAGATAGCTCTATAAGGTCAGATTGATCAAAGTCTAAAAATTGAATTATTTGATGAGCCACAACCAAACTCGATCTTTTTCCTGATCCAATTTCTTCTAATAATTCTCTGACACTTTTTACATTTATGGATGTTAGAAGCTTATCCATTCTATTTTTTGGGATATTTCTTAATTTAATTTCGTGTCGTGCTAATGCTTGTTCAAGGATGGTTTTACCCAATTTTCTTGCTTTTGAAAGTTTTAAATCTTTTAAGTTATTTCTTATTGAGCTCCTAGCTCTTGAAGTCCTGACAAATTCTAACCAAGAAGGATTTGCTTGAGGAATATTATCTGTAATGATGCTTATTGTTTGTCCACTTTCTAGAGGGGCGTTAATGGGAGCTAAATTTTTATTAATTCTGCAACCTCTACAATGAATACCAATATCTGAATGAACGGCAAAGGCAAAGTCTATTGGAGTAGATCCTTTAGGGAGTTCAATTATGTCTCCTTTCGGTGTGAAAACGTATATTTCATTAGGAACAAGACCGGTTTTAACTATTTCAATAAAATCTTGAGGGTCATCGACATTATTTTTAACTTCCATTAGCGTGTTTACCCATCTTTTCGCTCTAACCTGCGCAGGATTTTCTTTATTACCTGTCTTATAAATCCAATGAGCAGCAATTCCGTATTCAGCAAGTTCGTCCATATCATTTGTTCTAATTTGAACTTCGATAGGCAAGCCATCAAAAGTAATAATTCCTGTGTGGATCGATTGATAAGAATTAGATTTTGGGATGGCAATGTAATCCTTGAATCTACCTTCTATTGGTTTAAATGAATTATGTAAAATGCCTAAAGCTTTATAGCAATCCATAACAGAATTTGTAGTAATTTTAAAAGCGTATACATCTAAAACCTGATCTAAACTTTTCGTCTGGGTTTTCATTTTTTTGAATATTCCATATAGATGTTTAACCCTTCCAGTAACTTGACTATTCAGTTCGTATTCATTTAATTTTTCTTTTATTGAACTTTCTATTTTATTTAAGATTTTCTTTCTTCCTTTAGTATTTTTCTTGATTGCATTTTTTAAAACTTTATTTTTGTAAGGATGAATAACCTCAAACGCTAAATCTTCCAATTCTCTATAAAATTGATGCATTCCTAATCTATGAGCAATAGGTGCGTATATTTCTAAAGTTTCAGTCGCAATTCTTTTTTGTTTATCTTTGTTTAAGAATCTAAGTGTTCGCATATTGTGAAGTCTGTCTGCTAGTTTCAAGACAATTACTCGAATGTCCTTAGACATAGCTAAAAGCATCTTCTGAAAGTTTTCAGCTTGTTCTTCTTGTTTTGAGGTGAGGGATATTTTGTCAAGCTTACTTACCCCGTCTACTAAATTAGCCACATCAATATTAAATTCGTTTTTTAAATACGATTTAGGAATACCAGAATCTTCAATAACATCATGAAGAATAGCGGCGGAAAGACAATCTCCATCCATTTTAAAATCAGCTAAAATTTTTGCTACAGCAATTGGATGAGAAACATAAGGGTCTCCGCTAGATCTATATTGACCTGAATGAGCATTAGAGGCATAGAAAAATGCCTTCTTGACTTGTTCAAGCTGTTTGTCGTCCAAATACTCGCTTAAGCTTGAGGATAACTTAGAAATTGATTTACTTTCTGCTGACATACAGAAAGTTTAGCAAATTTATTTAAGATCAGACTATTTGGCGACTAGTCTTTGTCAGATTGAAGTTGTTCTGAAAACTCTTCTTCTAAGGCGTCAAAATTGAAGCTATCAATGTTATCTACCGTAACAGTTCCTGCTGCAATCTCTCTTAAAGCAATAACAGTAGGTTTATCATCATCTGGCTCAACAGTAGGCTCTCTACCATCAACAGCAAGTTGTTTAACTCTTTTTGCAGCAAGTTTTACCATCTCATATCGATTAGGTATTTGCTTTAAACAATCTTCAACTGTAATTCTAGCCATAAGGAAAATGGATTCTACTCAAAATTATTAGTTTAATCTAGTAGGTTTTTTAAAAGATTTTCTGAGACTCTAGTTTTAAATTCTTTTTTAGAGGTTTTTTTTAAAATTATATTTTTTAGATCTGATAAAGCATTTTCAAAGTCATCATTAAGAACTAAGAAATCATAAAATGGATATTTAGATATTTCTTCTTTAGCAGCTGATAAGCGCATAATTATTGAGTCTTCTGACTCTGTTCCTCGCTTTTTTAGTCTGCTTTTAAGAATATTATAGGAAGGCGGAATGAGAAAAATATTTTTTACTGAAGTAAATTGTTTCTTAATATTAAATGCACCTTGCCAATCTAATTCTAATAAGAGGTCCTTTGTTTTTAATATTTCTTCAGTTGTTTTTTTATCAGTCCCATAAAAATTTTTGAAAACTTCTGCGGATTCTAAAAAATCATTATTCTTAATTTTCTTCTTAAATTCATTGTTGTCGATGAAATAGTAATTTTTGCCATTTCTTTCGTTTGATCTTTTCATTCTTGTTGTAAAAGAAATTGATAAGCTTAATTTTTTAGCATTTGGATCAGACAATAGAGCCTCAATAAGACTAGACTTGCCTCCTCCGGAGGGGCTAGAAATTACGAAAAGATTATTTAAGTTTTTATCCATTAAGAAAGTGTCTAGAATACCAAATATATGCAATCTTTTTTAGAAAAAGCTGAAGAACTCAACGCTTTAAGATTTGGGGATTTCACCCTTAAATCTGGCATAAAAAGTAAGTATTTTTTTGATATTTCTAAGTTTTTTGATAACAATTCTTTATCTACTTTATCTAAGCATTATGTAGAATTAATTCTAGAAAATAATTTAGAATTTAATTGTATATTTGGTCCGGCTTATAAAGGAATACCTCTGTCTACAGCAGTTGGCTTAGAATATTTCAATAGGACAGGGAGGCAAATAAATTTGGCCTTTGATAGAAAAGAAGTAAAACTTCACGGAGAAAGAGGGAGCTTAATTGGTAATTTGGAAGGAAATCAGGTCTTAATAATTGATGATGTCTTAACCGCTGGAACTGCTATAAAAGGAACGGTAGATTTTCTAGAAAAAAACAATGCTAAGTTAGTTGCTGCGGTAGTTGCCTTTGATCGTGAGGAAAAAAATGAAGAAGGAAAACTATACAAATCATTATTAAATCAAGAAGGGGTTAAAATTTTTTCGATTGCTAAGTTTTCAGATTTGAGCTTATAAGATGTTTAGTGGCATAGTTCAAGAATATTCAAAATCAGTTTTAAAAAAAACAAAGCCTTACGGTTTAAGTTTGTCTATAAAAGTCTCAAAAAAATTCACTAAGGGTCTTAAAAAGGGGGATAGCATTGCCGTTAATGGAGTTTGCTTAACTGTAAAAAAATTTATACCGGGGCAGATAGATTTTGATGTGATCCATGAATCATTAAAATTAACTAATTTAAATAACTTGGATTCAAAAGCTCCTGTTAATTTAGAGAGATCTTTGAAGCTTGGAGAAGAAATAGGAGGACATTTAGTTTCTGGACATATCCATACTAGAGCAAAAGTTTTAAGTTTTGAAAAAGGAAAAGAAAATCTTTTAAAAGTTCAACTTCCTTCATCTATCTCTAATTACATTTTAAAAAAAGGTTATGTCGCAATAAACGGAATAAGTCTTACTGTTGTTAAAGTGAATAGTAAATCTTTTTTGACTTCAATAATTCCAGAAACTCTTCAAAATACTAATCTGAAGTTTATCCAAGAGGGGACAATTCTAAATATTGAAGCAGATCAACAGACGGTAACAATAGTAGAAACTTTGAAAAAATTAAGATAAGAGTTTTTTAACCAAGCCGCTTGCGATTCCTGCATCAGCTTTACCAGTAATTTTTGGCTTTAATAACCCCATTACTTTTCCCATATCTTTTATTGATTCTGCGTTAATTTCTTTAATAATTTCTGTAATCAAAACTGAAAGCTCGTCTTCAGATAATTGTTTGGGTAGATAATTTTGGATTATTTCAATTTCTTCTTTTTCTTTTTGTGCAAGTTCCATTCGATTTGCAGTTTCAAATTGAGAAATCGAATCTTTTCTTTGTTTTATCATTTTTACTAGAATTTCTAAAGATTCGTCATCTGTCAAAGTTTCAGATTTATTTTTTTCTTCTAGCTTTATAGCCGAAACTATTAATCTGAGTGTAGAGGCTTTAAGTTTCTCACCCGACTTAAGTGAAACTTTTACTTCTTCTTGAATAGAAGATAACAATGCTTCGGACATGAACTTTAGAAACGTGCTCTTAGAGGGGGCATAGTGCCCATTTTCCTTCTTTTGGAAGCTCTTTTAACAGCTGCAGCAGCTTTTCTTTTTCTGACAGATGTAGGTTTCTCGTAAAATTCCCTTTTTCTTACTTCCGCAATTACACCGGCTTTATCACAAGACCTTTTAAATCGCCTGAGTCCGGCATCGAAGGATTCTGTATCTTTTAATTTTATTATTGGCATAACTTTCTGGTTCGCAATTCTATCTATCTAATAGTAATAATGCAAAATATTTGGATGCTGTTTTTGATCTGTTATGATTGAAAAATGCTTGTACTAGGGATTGAAACTTCTTGTGATGAGACTGGAATTGCTTTGTATGACGGCAAACAAAATAAGATTATATTTGAATGTCTTTACAGCCAAGCTAATAAACATTCCTTATATGGCGGCGTTGTTCCAGAATTAGCTGCTAGAGATCATGTGAATAAATTTTTACCATTACTTAAAAAAGGCTTTAAGGATTCAGGACTTTCTTTGAAAGCAATTGATGCTATTGCTTATACCAAAGGTCCTGGCTTAAGAGGGCCGCTAATGGTGGGGGCTTCTTTTGCCAAGTCTCTTGGTTTTGCATTAAATAAACCTGTTATTGCTGTCCATCATATGGAAGCTCATTTACTAATGGCAAAATATGATGCTCCGAATTTGTCATATCCCTTCCTTACTTTATTGGTTTCAGGAGGTCACACCATCTTGGCGAAAGTTGATAAATCAGGTTCGTATAAAATTTTAGGACAAACAATAGATGATGCTGTTGGAGAAGCTTTTGATAAAACTGCAAAAATGTTGGGGTTAAAATATCCAGGGGGGCCAGAGATAGAGAAAAGGTCAATTCAAGGCAAATGTATGGATTACAATTTTCCGAGACCAATAATTAATTCTGATGATTACAATTTTAGTTTTAGCGGATTGAAAACAGCTGTTTTATATAAGGTTAATTCATTGAAGAAAAAAGAAAAACTTTCTGAAGAATTAATCTCAAATGTCTGTTATGAATTTCAAAATGCTGCAATTGACTGTTTACTTCATAAGACGAAAAAAGCTTTGAAAGATTTTCATCTCAATCAAGTTGTTCTCTCAGGAGGTGTAGCGGCAAATAAAGAGTTGAGAAGAAGATTCTCAGAAGAATTGGGAATAGGATATTCTTCAATCTATCCGGATTTCTCTCATTGCACCGATAATGGAGCAATGATTGCTTTCACGGGTTTTGAAAAATTTAACCTTTCCAAAGAAGACAACAGGATTTTTGTAAACCCAAGATGGAGTTTGGAGGAGATAGCAAATGGATAAAGTATTTATTAAAGATTTAGAAGTAGAAACAATAATTGGAATTTTTGGCTGGGAACGTGAAGTAAAGCAGAAAGTTAGAATAAGCATGGAAATGAGTTTTGATATATCCATGGCCGGTAAAACAGATAAAATCGATGACGCACTGGATTATAAAAAAATAGGTAAGTCAGTAGTAAAGTTGGTTTCATCTTCCTCTTTCTTTTTAGTTGAAAAAATGGCGGAAGAAATAGCTAAATTGGTTCTTAAAGATAAAAAAATAGCTGAATTAAGATTGTGCGTTGAAAAACCAGGAGCATTAAGAGGCTCAAAGTCAGTTGGGGTGGAAATTTTTAGATGTCAAAAATGATAGAAATATCAATAAGTTTAGGAAGCAATATTAATCCTAAAAACAATCTCATTAAAGCAAATGAGCTAATTCGAGAAAAATTTAATTTCATAGATTCTTCGAATATTTATTCTAGTAAATCTGCTGGATTTCAAGGCAATGATTTTTTAAATCAAGTCACTATTTGTTCAACAAATCTTAAATTTGACAAAGTAATAACTACATTAAAAGAAATAGAATCATTCATGGGAAGAAAAAAAGAAAAAAAGAAATTTTCAGATCGATTGATTGATCTTGATCTTTTAACTTACGGAAACGAAATAATAGAAAACAACGGAAAAGAGGTTCCACATAAAGATATTGAAAAATATTCATTTGTTTTAGTTCCTTTAGCGGAAGTCTTACCTAATAACATTCATCCAAAATTAGGACTGTCATTTGTAAATCTATTAGAAATTAAAAATTTTGAATCTGAAGTGACTAAATTAAGTTAAATATCTTCACCTAGACTTCTCGCTTTATTTAGCAAATTATCTTCTTCTTGTTTTAGATTAAAACAGGCAATAGAAATAAAAATAACTGGAATTATTAAAACAACCAGAACAAGGGCCATTGAAAGTCTTAAACCATCTCCACTTGCCATGCCTTGAGCAAAAAATACGTCACTCAATTGACCTACAGTGTAGGGTCCTAAGGCTAGTCCAATCATGCTTAAAGTTAAAATAAAAAAAGCAGCAGCCATTCCTCTCATTCTAGGTAAAACTAAATCTGTAACAGTTGAAGCAGCACATCCTAGATAAGAAGCACTGACTAAGTGATATAAAAAATTCCAAAAAAGCGATAGGTTTGTATTCGAAGTATAAATAAATCCTAAACAAGTTATTGCAGTCAAAAAACAAGCCGCAATAATTAAATAGAGCTTAGCATTTACATATTTGACTCTTAATTTATCTCCTAAATAACCCCCGCCAACAACCCCTAAAAAGGAGCCCACGATTGTTAGAATTCCAATAAGCAAACCGATCTCAGATGCCTCCATGCCATGATTTCTAATATAAAAAGCTGGTTGAAATGCTGTGTAGCCGTAACTTACAAAAGGAAGAAAAGGAACCGAAATTAATGAAAATACTAAAGCTTTATTTTTAAACATTATTTCAAATGCAACTATGTCTCTAGTTTTAAGAGTTTGGATCCAAGAAAAAACTAAATAAGCTCCAATCCCCCAAGCAGTCCATTGAAGAAAGTCTTCAGTAAATTTATATAAGTAAAAGCAACTTAAGAAGAGAAGAAAACCCATAATAAAATTAAATAACATCTTATTAAGAAAATTTCTTGTCCCTATAAGCGACAAAGGTGTGAGACCTAAGAACTCTTTAAAAGTATCTAAAAAAGGAGAATTACTTGGCTTAGTTTCAATCCCCTCACTAAGACCTCTAACAGGTTCTTTTATAAATGCATACGTAACAACTGCTAAAACAATTCCTGGAAAACCTACAGCCATAAATGCAACTTGCCAGCCTTTAAGACCAAAAGGAGCTTGAGTGATATCTGGATACCAAGCGTTCCATGTATCTAGAATTGACCCTCCTAGAAAAAGGCCTATCCCTGCACCAATGTAAAGTCCACTGGAATAAATAGCTAAAACTGTAGCCCTTACTTTGGGTGAAAAATAATCTGATAATAAAGAGTAAGCAGCAGGGGAGGCAGTAGATTCACCTATTCCCACTCCAAATCTATAAATTGATAAAGCAAAAAAAGATTTTGCCAAACCTGAAAGAAATGTCATTAAACTCCAAAATGCTAATCCAATACTAATAAGGTTCTTCCTATTCCATGTATCAGCAAGTTTTCCCATTGGAATTCCTACTACAGAGTAAAAGACGCCAAAAGCTGTTCCAAAAAGAAAACCAATATCACTGTCAGAGATGCCTAAGTCAGCTTTAATATCCTCTGCGAGAATGGTTAAAATTTGCCTATCAATGAAATTAAATATGTAGACTACAACCAAAAGGCAAAGTGCTACTTTTGCATTGAATCCTCCTACTTGATTCTTACCCATATTTAAATTTCCAAATATTTAATGCTTAATTTAGGACGCCGTTTTTTTTAGCAAGAATAAGTGAGTCTTTTATTTTTAAAATTGAAAAAATTTTATGTATCACTGTAACCCCCCCAGGTTTTTTATTTCACAAATGTCCAGCCCAAGTCGGCAAGCATCAAAGTTTGCGGAAATAACTTATCTGCGTCTTTACCCGCAGCAGTCCCGTCTCTGACTCTACCTGTTATACCTTGTAATATAGCAGCTAACTTAAACATACTAAAAGCCATATAAGTGTTCCATTCACTTTCACTTATTTCAAATTCAGAATTTTCTATGTACATTTCTACGTACTCATTTAAATTTGGAATATTAAGTTCTTTACATTTTTGAGGGTCAGATAAAATAGGATTAATAAAATATTGCAAGCAGTGATAGCTAAAATCTGCAACAGGATCTCCGAGAGTCGAAAGTTCCCAGTCAAGGATAGATGCAATTTTATTATTTTCTGTATTCACAATTACATTAGTTAAACTGAAGTCTCCATGAACTAATCTAGTAGGTTTTTCTGAAGGAAGATTTTCTGGCAACCAATTGATTAAATTATTCATTGAAGATATTTCTTCTGTTTCCGAATTTCTGTATTGTTTTGTCCATCTAGAAACTTGGCGCGCGACATAGTTACCTGGTTTTCCAAAATTTTCTAATCCTATTTTGTAAGGATCAACAGAATGAAGGTTTGCTATGGTTTCATTCATCGATGCATAAATCTCAAATCTGTCTGTTTCAGAACCATGCGGTATATGCGACTCCCAAATAACTGTGCCTTCAATATATTCCATTACAAAAAATTCTGTTCCAATTAAGTCTTCGTCTTCACAATGAATGTAAGCTTTTGGGACAGGAACATTTGTCTTGTTAAGAGCAGAAATAACTTCAAATTCTCTATTTACCGCATGCGCAGTTTTAAGTAAAACTCCCGGCGGCTTTCTTCTTAGAACATATGACGAATTTTCTGTTTTTAAAAGATAAGTAGGGTTGGATTGACCTCCTATAAATTCCTCTATTTTTAGTGAACCAGAGAAGTTAGGAATATTTTTTTCAAGGTACTTGGAAAGTATAGATGAATCGATGAAATGTTTTTTTGACACATCCTTTGTTCCATTCATCTCACCTTCAACCTTTTTAATCATGATTTTTTTTAATTATCTTAATTTAGAGATCTCCCACCATCAACTCTTAGAATTTGTCCGGTAATATATTTATTTTGACTAAGATAAAAAACAGCCGATGAAATATCTTCCTCTTTACCAATTCTGCCGAGTGGTATGTTAGCGATCAGAGTTTCTTCGTTAGAAGATCCGTCAGATGGTAATAATATTGCTCCAGGAGCAACGGCATTTACTCTTATATCTGGAGCTAATTCTTTTGCAAGGGACTTTGTAAGGGTTTCTAATCCGCCTTTTGCAACTGAATAAATTGAATAGTCCTTCATCCCTCGAATAATCATTGCATCAGATAAATTTATAACCGCGCCAGAACTTTGTTTAAGATAACTTGCAAAATATTTAACTATTGCCAAGGGACCTTTGACATTCGAATTGATAAGATCATCCCAATCATTCAGGTTATCTTTAACGATTGGAGTTGAATAAAAAGAAGAGGCATTATTAATTAGTACATCTAATCTTCCATACTTATCTAAAATGCTATCGCAAAATGAGCTGTAATTTTTAAAGTCATTTAGATCAAATTTAACCGTTTCTAAAGAGTTATTTCGCACAGAGTTTAATTCTTTTTTTAAATCCGCAGCTTCTTCATCAGAAGAATTGTAATGACAAATTATAGAAAACCCTTTTTCATGGAATTTTTTACAAATAGATTTACCTATTCTTTTTGCGCCACCTGTAACTAATACTACTTTATCCATTAATAAACTCTTTGATTAAAAAAATTCTTTTTTCATAAATTTCTTCTTTGATAATTTTAGAATTTTTGTCATTGGTTTTTTCAGGTTTAACTTTTGTAAGCTTATCTAATAAGTACAAAAAGTTTAAATTATTTAAAATTTCCTGATTACCCGTTGTCAATTTATAAAGATCATAGATTTTATTTGCACGATCTTTATCTCTAAAAGCATCTATTTTCATTAAAGCTTCTAAAATAAGATTTGGAGAAATATCACCACTCAAAGTTTTAACAAATTTTGAAAAATAATTAGAGTATTTTTTAAAATTGTTGGGTACTTTAACTCTTTCATTCAATTTTATATCAAAAGTTAAAAGAGCCCATTTTTCTTCAGCTGAAAGAGAATTATTCTTTAAATTTTTTAAAACAGTTATATTTTCTTTGAATTTCTCAAGTTCATTTGTGAACGGATACAAAGCTTTTGTTTCTCCCAAAATCTCAAAATAAAGATGTGAATTTAGCATTGATAAAATCTTTTGCGTTTCCATCCAAATTCTTTCGAAAGACAGATTATCGAGCTCTCCTGATTTACAAATTTCTTTCATAAAGGATATTGTTTCTTCATGAACTTCAAACTCAAATTTACTCAAGTAGGTATAAAACCTTGCTACCCTAAAAACTCTTAATGGATCCTCTTTAAAGGCATCAGATATATGCCTTAAAATCTTATTTTCAATATCCTTCACCCCTCCATAAGGATCTATTAATTCTCCAGTTTCTGATTTCGCAATTGCATTAATTGTTAAATCTCTTCTCAGCAAATCTTCTTTAAGTGTTATTTCTTTGTTTACATCAAATTCGAAGTCTTTATGCCCTAGTCCAGTTTTTAATTCTTTTCTTGCAAGAGCATATTCTTCTTTCGTATCTGGATGTAAAAAAACGGGAAAACTTTTTCCAACAGAAATAAAACCTTTCTGAAGCATCTCTTTTTCCGAAGCTCCAATGACAACCCAGTCTTTTTCGATGGATTGAATATTTAAGATTTCATCTCTTACTGCGCCGCCAACTAAAAAAATTTTCATTTAACTACTTTTTATCCAATATTTTTTTTTGTCTTCAAGCCTTATAAAAGTTAGTTTATTACCCCAGACACAACCAGTATCTAACCCCATAATATTTTTTTTTCTTGTTTTTCCATTTAATGCAGCCCAATGACCAAATATTAAATAATCTTTTTCTTGAATAGCGTTTATTTTAAGTTTAAACCAAGGTAAATAATTATATGGAAGATCTTTTAAACCCTTTTTAAAAGAAAATAAAATCTT
Organism: Gammaproteobacteria bacterium; assembly: GCA_004213955.1. Classification (GTDB taxonomy): domain Bacteria; phylum Pseudomonadota; class Gammaproteobacteria; order Magnimaribacterales; family AG-339-G14; genus AG-339-G14. Next base: position 23,361 of record SGZL01000007.1, on the reverse strand, counting down.
GCCATTATCATCGCAAATTCTAATTCTAGTTAAAGCATTGATAAAGAAAGAAAGTTTATCTTGTAATGAAGTAATTTTAAAATTAGTTTTTCTATGATGAAAAAAGATTTTTTTGAGATTTTTTTTTGGGTCTTTTTGGATAAATTTCTGACTAAGCTTGTTTAGCCTAAGACAATCTTTGTAACTTAAATCATGAGGAAGACCTGCATGCACCATAATTATTTTCTTCTTTGACCCATTACTTAGTTTAATTTTTTTGGAAAAGAAAAAGGGTTGTTTAATTAGAAATTCAGCATATTTTTTACAATCTGAATCTTTTAAAACTTCTTTCAAAGTATCACTCTTCTGTTTTTTTCGACCAGAGTAATATCTAGCTAAAAAATGAAGATCATGATTACCCAGAACTATATGCACTCTAGAGCGAAGTTCATAAATTTTTTCTAGAGTCTTCAAAGAATCAGGCCCTCTATTTATCAAATCTCCCGTTAACCATAGATAATCCTTCTTTTGATTAAATTTTATTTTTTTTAATCCTTTCTCAAATTCTTCATAACATCCCTGGATATCTCCAACAGCGTAATTAGCCATGATTTTTATAGACTCTAGATAAATCGACAAAGTTTTGGGTATTCATTTGATCAGGTCGAAGATTTAAATCCAAATCTATTTTATTGATTTCACTTTCATTAAAAATTTTAGTGAGAGTTTTTCTTATTTTTTTTCTTTTTGCACTAAATAAGTGATTTAATATTTTTTTTAGATTTGCAAATTCATTTTGATCTAAAAATTCTTTTTTAGGCTTGAATTTTACAAAAGAGCTATCAACCTTAGGAGACGGATTAAAGAAAGATTTATCTACATCCTTTAAAATTTGCACTTCAAATAAATAGTCGCAAATAACACTAAGTTTTCCGTATGATTTAGAAGTCTCATTTCCAACACATCTTTCCGCAAATTCTTTTTGCAACATAAAATGCATATCAATTATTGATTCAGAATTTTTGATACACCACTCAAGTATTGGACTTGAAAGATTGTAAGGAAGATTGCCGGCTAGACGGATACTTTTTTTCTTTTTAGTAATCTTACTTAAATCAAAACTTAATATGCTTTGATTGATAAGTTTAAAGTTATTTTTTTTAATAAATTTCTCCTCTAGTAAAGGGATTAAATTTTTATCTATTTCCACAGAGACACAAGAATCTGACTTATCTAAAATCAATTGGGTAAGGTTTCCAGTTCCAGGACCAATTTCTATAAATCTGTCATGATTTTTTATTTCAATTAAGTTGGCTAGTTCATCAAGTAATATTTGATCTTCTAAAAAATTTTGTCCAAATCTTTTTTTTGGATTAATTTTATTAAGATTTTTCACTCTGTCATCTCTAGAGAAGTTCTAATCGCCTCTAATGCACTGGCATCGTTGGCAGAGAATTTTTTGGCTATATCGTAAGCAGTACCGTGATCAACAGACACCCTAATAAAAGGCAGACCAAGAGTAATATTTACTGAATTTCCAAATCCTAAAGTTTTTAAAACCGGCAGTCCTTGATCATGAAACATTGATAGGTAGGCATCATATTTGTCTAACTTTTCAGGTACAAATGCTGTATCAGCGGGTTCTGGTCCATCTACATTAAGTTTATTTTTTTTTAGTTTGTCTATCACGGGCTTAATTACTTCGATTTCTTCAGATCCCAAAAAACCATTTTCTCCAGCATGAGGATTTAAGCCTAAAACACATATTTTAGGATTCTTTAATTTCCATTTCTGTTTTAGTTCGTTAATAAGAATTTTAAGAATATTTTCTAGTTTTTCAGTTGTGATATTTTTGCTAACTTCTTTAAGCGGAAGGTGAGTAGTCGCTAAAGCTACTTTTAAAAACTTGTTTGCTAAAAGCATGACAACATTTTTTTTATTTGAAATATCAGCAAGAAATTCAGTATGACCTGAAAAATCAAAACCGTATTCGTTTATCAAGGCTTTATTAATTGGACCTGTGATAATCGCGGAATATCTCTTTTCAAGTGCTCCCAAAGAAGCTTCAAATAATACGTCTAAAATGTATTTAGCATTTTTTGTATTCGGTTTACCTAGAACCACTTTTGTTGCTAAAGGAACATGTCGAACATTTATTATTCCAGAAGCCTTAGCATTAATTTTGAATTTTAAATTTAGTTCGAGTTTTTTATTTAAAGTCTCAAAATGCTCTATATCTCCAACAAGTACAAATTTTTTATAATTTTTTTTGTTTTTACTTAAAGCTTTCAAGCAAACTTCTGGACCAATCCCGGCAGGATCTCCAGGACTTATAGCTATTAGACTCATGATCTTTTTTTGATTTCTACGAAAGAATCTGATCGCATCTCTTGCAGAGTGCTTTCCAGTTGTTCTTGGAATTTTCTTTCAAAAAGAATTCTGTAAGCTTTATTTCTTTGTAGGTTTATTGATACATCTTCCTTTCTTTTATCTAAAACTTCAGCAATGTGCCATCCAAAAGCGCTTTTAAATGGTTCAGTAATATTATTCATCTCAGAATTGTCGAGGGCTTTTTTAAATGCAGGTGCATAATTATCAGTAGAGGACCAACCAAGAGAACCTCCGTCTAATTTGGAACCAGGGTCATCTGAGTATAATCTTGCAAGAATCTCGAAAGACTCGCCTTGATTTAACTTTTCTTTAATTTCTCTTATTAGTTTTTCCGCTTGACTGTCGCTTCTTACTTCAGAGGTTTGAACCAGAATATGCCTTGATAGAACTTGATCTTCAATTTTCACTGTTTCTCCTCTTTTATCTTTCAAGTAAATAATATGAAAACCAGCTCCGCTTTTAATTGGCCCTCTAAATTCCCCCAATTGCATTTCATTGATAACGCTTGTGAACAAAGAAGGAATATTCGAAATCCTTTTCCAAGATAATACTTCTTCAACTCGCTTAGACTCGTCTTTATTATTTTTTAAAGTATCAAAATTTTCACCATCTTTCAGACGAACTAAAATTTCATCTGCATCGTCTTTATTTTTCAACAAGATTTGATCGAATTTATATTCGATCACTAGTAAATTCTGCCCATCTGCAGAGTTAATAAAATTATTTAACTCTTGATCTGAAATAAATACTTTAGGACCAACCATTCCCCTTTGGACTCTAGCAATTATCATTTCCTTTTTTACTTCTTCTCTAAGCTTCTCGTAAGATTCACCTTGCGATTCGATTTCTTTTTTAAAATCTACCAAACTTAACTTATTATTCGCTGCAAGCAAGGACATTGATTCGTTTAATTCTTGATCGCTAATTCTTACTCCAGCTTTAAATGCTTTTTGAATTTGTAGTTCTTGAATTATTAAATTTTCTAAGATCTGTTCATCAAGAAATTTTTCAGGGGGTAGAGGTCTATCGACATTAGCTTCTTTAAAATTCTTGAGGTAAGTTTCTTTAGCCTCAAGGAATTGAGATTCCATAATTATTCCATCTCCTGCGATTGCAATAATTTGATCAAGATTAATTTTTTCTGAAAATATAGGAGTTGTAAAAATTAAAATAACTAATAGTTTTATAAATTTCATGGCAATCATTTTAGTTCAAAGTTCTTCTTTTTATGTAATTATCTATAGGTCGTCCTAATGAACCCAGACCCTTTAATTCAAAGTAAATTCTAAAACTTTCTTGATTATAGTCATCATAAATACTTTCATTTATAACTTTTACCCAATCAAGTTCTTTTGAATGGATTAAAGCCATACCAAATTTTAGGCCAGGATTTTCGTATTCTAAACCTAGAACAAAATTAGTCAGATTAGAATTTTCAATGTCATAAATAATCTTTGAACTGAAATTATATTTATAATTTCCATTAAATCTAAATTCAGCATCTAATTGATTTAGCTTTTTTTTACTAGAATCATTCAAAAGATATGAATTTATATCTTCCGCCCAAAAATAATTTAATTTAAAAAAAGAAACAGAAAAGCTCTTTTCAAAATTAAAATTTAAAATATTAAATTCTTTCACATCATTTATCTTTAGGTTCAAATTAAAAGTTGATTTTTTATCAGGAAGATAACTAAAGTCTAAATTATATGGTTCCGGAAGAATAAATGTTTTGTCTAATATTTTAATTTCATTTGCACCACTGATTTTTTTTGAAAAATTAAACTTCATTAACTTTCGCTTCGAGTTATAAGTTTCACTCAACCAACCCAAAATAAGATCTTTTTTTTCTGCTAAGAAATTTTTGCCATTCAAATTGTTAATTAAAAAACTATTTTGACGCATAGAGATTCCAGAATTTAATAGTGGAATACCATCTTGATTTTTTTGTGGCGATAATAAAAATATGAGATAGGGTTTTAAAAAATCAATCTTAGAAGAATCTTTTTTAACAAAATTTTTAGAAAACTTTAATCTTAATTCTGGTTGAATCCTTTCAAAGGATGAAGCTTCTAAATTAAATTTACTTAGATTAATTTTTGCTGATACTTCGGCCAGAATAGAATTTCTGTTTGTGGAAAAATTTAAATAAGGAGATATATGATAATCCTCAAGTTTTTCCTTGCTGGTATTATTGAAAGCTCCTCCCTTTCTATAGAAAGAGAAAAGAGAATCTATTCCATAGTTATATAATTTGTTGTTCCCAAACCAAGAAAACTCAAGTTTTGGCAGTTCCTGAAACTGGTTTTCTCCTAAAGGGTCTATTATTTTGAATGCATTAATCTTTAGTACAGCTTTATGATTATCCGAATAATTAGAAAAAATTAGTTGCTGAGGCGAATAGAGAGTCTTTGTAGTTCCATTAAAATCTCCTCCAAAATCATTCAAAAAAAATGTGTCACTAACATTTGCATATTTAATTTCAAAAAAAGAATTTTCTTCAAATGCTTGAGAGTGAATTAAATTAAAAGACCAGCGAAAAGAATTATTGCTGTAATTGTCTTCATATTCTTTATCATTAGTTAAAATAGAGCTATTAATTACTCCGTCAAAGGTGTTAGTTAGATAACGCAATTCTTTAGAAATTCCAAAACCTCTTTTTGAAATGTATCTTGGTTCTAATGTGGCATCTAAATTTTTCTTTAAGTTGAAATAATAAGGTATGGATGCATCGATTCCAGACTTATTAGATATGTTAATTTCAGGAAGTAAAAAACCGCTTCTTCTATCTGATGAAGCTGGAAATGAACCTTTTGGCCACGCGCCGATTGTCTTGTCTTGAATTATTAATTTTGCGTTTTTAAAATTTACCGACTCAGAGTCCTCACTAAAAGAAATTTCCGACGCCTCAATCCACCAAATTTTTTCAAAACAAGGGCAAAGAGAAAAACTAACATCTTTAAAAGTAATATTTTCGTTAGAAAAATTTAATCTTGCAGCTTCACCCCAGAAATTTTTTTCTTCAACCAAAAATGACAAAGATTCAGAATATCCGCTTTGATTTTCTTGATTTAATACAAATTTTTCAGTTGATATCGATAAGTTATCTATTTGAAGGGAAACAGAATCTTCTAAAACTAAATTTTCGTTTAAATTAGATGATATTTTCCCTGCTGAGTAATTTATTTTTTGCCCAAAACTAAAACTTCCTACAATAACTAATAAGAAGAGGAAACAATATCTAGATAATAAAAATATTTTTTTGGAAAAATTAAACATAATTAAATTACGTTTGTAATGATATTAGATGCTATTGAAGGTTAAAATACAATTTTAATAGGAGATTAAATGACAAAATTAACAAATAAAACTTTATTTATTTCAGGTGCTAGCAGAGGAATAGGATTGGCAATTGCGAAAAGGGCAGCTGCTGATGGAGCAAATATTATTCTTGCAGCAAAGACTGCTGAACCTCATCCAAAATTACCAGGTACGATTTATACAGCTGCCGATGAAATAGAAAGTGTCGGAGGAAAAGCTTTTCCTGTTATTTGCGACATTAGATCAGAAGATCAGGTAGATAATGCTGTTTCTTCTGGAGCAGATCATTTTGGCGGCATAGATATTTGTATAAATAATGCTAGTGCCATACAACTTACAGGAACGTTGCAGACAGATATGAAAAGATATGATTTGATGAATCAAATCAATGCTAGAGGGACCTTTCTAACTTCAAAGAAATGCCTACCTTTTTTATTAAAAGCGGAAAATCCTCACATACTGAATCTTTCTCCTCCGTTGGATATGAAGCCTCATTGGTTTTCTAATCATGTCGCATACACTATCGCTAAATTTGGAATGAGTTTATGTGTTTTAGGAATGGCAGAAGAATTCAAAGAACAGGGTGTAGCAGTGAATGCATTATGGCCAAGAACCGCAATAGCTACTGCAGCTGTAAAAAATGTTTTAGGAGGAGATGAAATGTCTCAAATCTCTAGAACCCCAGAAATTATGGCAGATGCAGCACATGTTATTCTTACTAAAAATTCTAAAGAATTTTCTGGAAACTTTTGCATTGATGATAATTTGTTGGCAGATAACGGAGTTAAAGACTTTTCTAAATATGCATCAGTACCGTTTGACCAACTAGCTCCAGACTTTTTTGTCCCTGAAGATATTCCACCACCTGAAGAAGCAAAAAACAGTTAGGATGATTTTTTGAATTTGGAGATATCTGTTCCTCAAAATAATTGGCTTTTAAAGTCTTTTGAAGATAATGGATTTGGAAATATAACATCTATCTCACAGCTGAGAATTGAATCTAGCCAAAGAGAATTTTTTAGGGTTAAGTCAAAAAAAAATTCTTTAATTTTAATGATCGTACCACCAGGTATCGACGAAAGTGTTTATTTGTTTGTATCAAAGGGAAAATTTTTTAAAAAAAATAAAGTTAATGTTCCAGAGATTTTTGCTTACGATGAAAACCTTGGCCTAATTCTTGTTGAAGATTTTGGAGATACCCTTTATCAGTTCAATTTAGATAATTCTCCAGATTTATACTATGAACAGGCAATAGATGAGTTAATTAAAATTCAATCATCCTATAAAGATGATAATTTTTTTACACCTCTAAATAAAAAAGTTTTTGATATGAATTGGAACTTATTTGAAAAAAATTTTTATAAAAATTTCCTTGATATGTCAGATGATAAACTTCTTAATAAAATAAAAAAAAATTACGATGCTGTATGTAATCAGCTCGAAACTCAACCCAAAGTAGTTTGTCATTATGATTACGAATGTAGGAATTTAATTTTTACCAGCTCTAAAAGAGCAGGAATTTTAGATTTTCAAGATGCTTTAATTGGACCTATTGGTTTAGATTTAGCATCTTTATTTAAAGATCTTTACTATGAGTGGTCTGAAGAAAGAATTCATAGTTGGTACAAAAGTTATATTTCAAAAGTAAAAAAAAAGTTTGACTTAGAACTTAGTTTTGAATCACTAGTCAAATTTATAGATTTTGCAAGCATTCAAAGGCAAATAAGAATTCTAGGAAAGTTGTCTCAAGTTTATCAGCAGCTAAACAGAGAAGAACGTATAAAAGATTTTCCTAGATTAATAAATTATCTAGTTGAGACCTCGTCAAGATATACAGAATTAGAGAACTTATCTTTAGCTATAAGCTCTTTACAAGGTCCTCTTAATAAGAAAATGGAAAGAATTTTTTCGTGAAAGCTTTTATTTTAGCTGCAGGTAAAGGACAGAGGTTGAAGCCATTGACTAACGATACTCCTAAACCATTGGTCTCAATTAAGGGCAAACCCTTGCTTGAATGGAATTTACTAAAACTTAAAAGTGCAGGAATAAAAGACGTTTTGATTAACTTACACTATTTGGGAGACGAAATAATAAATTACTTTGGAGATGGAAAAAGTTTGGATTTGAATATTCAATATTCTAAGGAACAGAATTTACTGGGCACTGGCGGCGCTTTAATCCAAGGAAAAAGTTTCCTGGACGATTCACCTTTCATTTTAGTAAGTGGCGATTTATGGACAAATTATCCTTTTAGCAGGCTGGTAACAAAAGACTTAAAAAGCAAAGCCCACTTGGTGTTAATAAAAGACCATACTAAACTTGATGGAGATTTTAATTTGGTTAATTCTAATATAAGCGCAAGTACAAAAAATAATGAATTCACTTATTCAGGCATCTCATTGATTGATCCTTCTATTATTCCCAATGAGGAGCCGACTGTTAAAGAGTTATGGAAAGATATTCTAGAGCCCCATGTTGAACAAAAACAACTTACCGGGGAAGTTTTTCATGGTCTGGTAAAAAATATAAATAATGTCATTGACATTGAACAATTAGACGTCGCAATCACTGAATAGTAAAATTTCTTCATGCCAAAACAATCAAACATAATTGCACCGTCTATTTTATCTGCAGATTTTTCAAGACTAGGCGAAGAAGTTAATGATGTGCTGGATGCGGGCGCAGACTGGATTCATTTTGATGTTATGGATAATCATTTTGTTCCCAATCTGACTGTGGGGCCAATGGTTTGTAAATCATTGAGAGATAACGGTATTTCTTGTCCCATTGATGTGCATTTAATGGTGCAGCCAGTTGATGATTTGATAAAGATGTTTGCTGATTCGGGTGCTTCATCAATAACTTTTCATCCAGAAGCTTCGAAAGATCCTGAAAAATCCTTATCATTAATTGAAGATTTGGGGTGCAAACCAGGCTTAGTTTTAAATCCAGACATTTCACTCGATGTTATTAATCCTTATCTAGAAAGCCTGTATATGGTGCTGCTTATGAGTGTATTTCCTGGATTTGGTGGTCAAAAATTTATACCTGAGGTATTAGACAAGATAAAAAATCTTAGAACATTAATAGATGATAAAAGTATTGATACACGATTAGAAATTGATGGTGGAGTGAACTCAGATAACATTTCTGAAATTTCTGAGGCTGGTGCCGATACTTTTGTTGCTGGATCTGCAATCTTTAATGTTAAAAACTATTCCGATGCTATTAAAAACTTTAGGAATAATTTTTCTTAACCTTAGTTTCAATATAGTTTTTGCTAACGAAAGCGATAGCATTAAATGTTTTGATGGATTTTCTTTTGAAAATAACTCAAAAAGCTGCGTCAAGTTTTTGACAAATGAAAATGAAAGAAAAAAAGGTCTGATGTTTCAAAAAAGTTTAGAACCAAACCATGAACTTCATTTTTTATGGAATGATTCAAAATATCGATGTATGTGGATGAAAAATACTAGTATTTCGATTGATATTCTTTTTATTGATGGAAAGCAGAATCTCATTCTTGAAGAAGGAAAGCCTTTTTCTAAGAAAAAAATTTGTCATGAAGCAAAAATTGTCGTGGAGGCTAATAAGGGTGAGTTAGCAAAAAAATATGCTTTACTCTATGAATAAGTAATCTTAAAAAATGAAAAGAAAAGCTTTTTTTAAAAATATATCTGGAGAAGGTCTTTCTCCATTAGAGATATATTTAAAATTTCTTGATGAAAATAATTCTTATTTTTTTGAAAGTGTAGAAGGAGGGGAGAAATGGGCCAAGTATTCTATTATTGGCCTTCCAACCAAGAATAAGATAAATCTAGGGAATAATCCTTTAGACGAAATTGATGCCTTCATGGAGTCTCATCAAACAGAAAAGATTGATGGCCTTCCAGATTTCTCAGGAGGATTGGTTGGTTTTTTTAGCTACGACACCATCAGACTCATAGAAAATAGATTAAGAGTTTCTAAGAAGCCAAAATTAGATTACGACGAGATTTCTTTAATGATCTCTAATGAAATTATTGTTTATGACAATTATGAAAAGAGTTTATTTATTATTGTGAACGATTATGAGAACAATGAACAAAATGCCCTTAATAGAATCGAAGAGATACTTGAGAAGATTCAGTCTCCTTATGTTGAAAAAGAACAGCCAAAAAAAAATAACATAAAATTTGTTTCATCAGTTACTAAAGAAGATTATTTAAAAAACGTCGAAATAATTAAAGACTACATTCTTGAAGGTGATGTAATGCAAGTAGTTTACGGCCAAGAGTTTTCTAGTTCTTTTACTGGTTCTCCCATATCTTTGTATAAAGCATTAAGAAAATTAAATCCTTCTCCTTATATGTATTTTTTAAAGATTGATGATTTACATATCGTTGGAGCTTCACCTGAAATTCTTGTAAGACTGCAAAATAATCAAGTTACTGTGAGACCAATTGCTGGAACAGTTAAAAGAGGAAAAACTGATGAAGAGGATAAAGTTCTCTCAGAACAATTAAAGAATGATGAAAAAGAAATTGCTGAGCATCTTATGTTAATTGATTTAGGTAGAAATGATGTAGGTAGAATTGCTAAAACCGGAAGTGTTGAGACTACTGATCAAATGATTATTGAAAAATATTCCCATGTGATGCATCTAGTTTCCAATGTAATTGGAGATTTAAAAGAGAATCAATCTGCAATAGACGTTCTAAAAGCTACTCTTCCAGCAGGAACTTTATCTGGAGCTCCAAAAGTAAGAGCTATGGAGATAATTGATGAGTTAGAGCCTGATCGTAGAGGTATTTATGGTGGTGCTATAGGTTATTTATCATGGACAGGAAACATGGATACGGCAATTGCTATTAGAACTGCCGTTATTCAAGACGACATCATAAAAGTAAGAGCTGGAGGTGGAATAGTTCATGATTCTGATCCAGAATCTGAGTATCAGGAGTCTTTAAACAAAGCTCAATCTATTTTTAATGCCATAGAGGAGATGGATTAATGTTATTAATGATAGATAACTATGATTCTTTCACTTACAACCTTGTTCAGTATTTCGGCGAATTAGACCAAGAGGTAAAAGTATATCGGAACGATGAAATCTCTATCGATAAAGCAAGAAAACTAAACCCTGAATATTTAGTGATTTCTCCAGGACCATGCGCTCCTAAACAGGCCGGGATTTCTTTAGATTTCATAAAGGCTTTCAAACAAGATCTTCCAATCCTTGGAGTTTGTTTAGGGCATCAAGCCATAGGTGAAGCTTTTGGAGGTAAAATCATCAAAGCTCCTAAACCAATGCATGGAAAGCTTTCAAAAATCAATCATGATTCAAATTTTCTTTTTTCAGAAATAGAAAACAATTTTTCAGTGACCCGTTATCATTCTTTGACTATAGATCCCAATTCTTTACCAAATGAAATCATGGTAAACGCCATATCAGAAGATGGAGTCATCATGGGTATTCAACACAGAGAATTAAACATCTCAGGAGTACAATTTCACCCAGAATCAATCAAAACTGAAAATGGAAAAAAAATTCTATTAAATTTTCTTGATCAAAAATGAATTCTTTAGAACTAATTAAAAAAGTTTCTTCAAGTAATTTATCTCAAGAGGAAACAGCAACAGTCATCCAAGACATCTTTTTAGGAAAAGTACCCGATCAAGAAATAGAACATTTTCTTATTAATCTTTCTGAAAAGGGTGAAACCTCTGATGAATTAACTGGCGCAGTATTAGCTATGCGTAATTCAAGTATAAAAGTTAAGGTCAAAACCCAAGGTCATTTAGTTGATTGTTGTGGTACAGGGGGGTTGGGTAAAAGCATGATGAATGTATCTACTTCTGCAGCATTCGTTGCTGCAGCAGCTGAGGTAAAAGTAGCCAAACATGGTAACAGAACAGCTACCGGAAAAAGTGGAAGCGCTGACCTCCTTGAAGCGGCTAACTTAAATTTGTCTCTTAAACCAGATCAGGTGGCAAAATGTATAGAGGAAATAGGTATTGGATTTATATTTGCTCAAAACTTTCATCCCGGAATGAAATATGTCATGCCTGCCAGGAAAAGAATTGCAAATAAAACAATATTTAATTTACTTGGCCCGCTTACAAATCCGGCAAATGCTAAAAGACAAAGTTTAGGAGTTTATGATTCTAAGTGGATTCTTCCTGTCGCTGAGACTTTAAAAAATCTTGGCGCTCATAAAGCTATGGTTTTTCATTCCAAGGATGGGCTTGATGAGATAAGTTCAGTCGATAAAACTTTAGTTGCAGAATTAAATGATGGCAACATCAAGGAATATGAAATTGACCCAAAAGCTTTTGATGTTCATCAAAATAACTTGGAGGATCTGCAAATAAATTCACCTAGTGAAAGCTTAAAGCTTATAGAAAAAACTTTTCAAAATGACTTTATCTCAGGTAAGAATATAACTGCTTTAAATTCCGCAGCGGTAATTTATGTTTCTGGACAGACTGATGACTATTCTCAAGCCTTTGAAATTGCTATTAATGTTCTAGAATCAGGAAAAGTACAAAAAAAACTAAAAGAATTAATATTTTTTTCAAATAAATTTGATGAATCAACTTAATAAAATAATAGAAACTACTAAAGAAACAGTAAAAAAGTCGATTTCTTATAGACAGATTTCTTCTTTAGAAGAGGATTTTGAGAAATATGATAAACGAGCTTTTGTAAATGCAATCTCAGAAAAAGTTTTAAAAGAGGAGACCGCAATAATAGCTGAGATAAAAAAGGCATCGCCAAGCAAAGGACTTATAAGAGAGGATTTTGACCCCAATAAAATAGCTGAAGAGTATGAAACTAATGGAGCAACATGTTTGAGCATTTTGACAGATGAGCCTTTTTTTCAAGGAAAACTCGAATATCTAGATAATGTAAGAAATTCATGTGGACTGCCAATTTTAAGGAAAGATTTTATGATCGATCCTTACCAAATATACGAAACAAAGGCTAATGGAGGGGACTGTATTCTTTTAATAGTAGCTGCATTAGATATGGTGCAACTCAAGGATTTTTCACAGTTGGCTAAAGAATTAAATTTAGATACTTTGATAGAAGTTCATTCAGAAGCCGAATTATCAGGGGCTTTATCAATAAATCCATCCTTAATCGGAATTAATAATAGAGACTTAACAACTTTTGAGGTGGACAAAAATTTATCTATAAAGTTATCCAGAAAGATACCGAAAGATATAACTGTGATCTCAGAAAGTGGAATAAGTTCAAAAGAAGACATTAGTTCTTCAAAAGAGCACGGCATACACAGTTTTCTAATTGGAGAGAGTTTGATGCGAGAGCCAAGCCCAGGAGACGCTTTAAAAAAAATACTTACTTAAAAGAATCATTTTTTTCTTTTCCCAATGTCTTTTCTATAAAAAGCTCCATCCCAATTTATCTTTGATGTAGCTTTATAAGCTTCATCATAGGCATCATTTAAGTCACTACCTAACCCTGTTACACATAAAACTCTTCCACCGTCAGAACAAATTTGATTTGACTCTTTTTTCGTTCCACAGTGAAATACTTTTGCAGAAGAAGTTTCTTCAAAAATCCCTGATATTGGAAATCCTGTTTCATATTTTTCAGGGTAGCCTTTTGAGGCCATAACAACTCCTAATGCAACTTTTTCGTGCCACTCAATAGATAGATTATTTAATTCTGCTTTAGCTGCCTTAAAACAGAGATCTAGAAAATCACTTTTCATTCTCATCAATATTGGTTGCGTTTCAGGGTCTCCAAATCTGCAGTTATATTCTAAAACTTTAATTACTTCTTTATCGATCATTAAACCAGCATACAAGAAACCTTTGTATTCTATGTTTCTTCTGTTTAATTCATCTAAAGTTGGTTTGATTATTTCATCAAGGATTTTTTTATTAAGTTCCTCAGTTATTAAAGGAGTAGGTGAAAAGGCACCCATTCCCCCTGTATTAGGTCCTTTGTCATTGTCATCTCTCTGCTTATGATCTTGAGAGCTAGCCAAAGGTATAATATTTTTTCCATCACATAGCACAATAAAACTTGCTTCCTCACCTTTTAAAAACTCTTCGATAACTAAATTATTTCCTGCGTTGCCCAATTTTTTTTCTACCATTAAAGAATTTAAAGCTTCAAAAGCTTCTTCTCTGGAAAAAGCTACAATTACTCCTTTTCCTCCTGCAAGCCCATCGGCTTTGAGTACTATAGGTATTTCACAATTTTCTAGAAATTTTTTTGCAAGCTCGTGATCTGAAAAGACTTTGTAGGCAGCGGTTGGAATATTGCCTTTTTCTAATATGTCTTTCATAAAGATTTTTGAACCTTCCATTTGTGCGGCAAGTTTATTAGGTCCCAAACAGAGTAAATTATTTTCTTCAAAGAGATCTATTAAGCCCAATACTAATGGCGCTTCAGGTCCAACTATTGTGAGGTCTATTTCCTGACTCTTTGCAAATGATAGCAATCCCTCTATATCTTCTGCTTTTAAATCAACGTTTTCTGTTTTAGGTTCTTCAGCTGTTCCAGCATTTCCTGGGGCAACATATATTTTTGTACATGATTTACTTTGAGATAATTTCCATGCAAGCGCATGTTCTCTTCCGCCAGAACCAATCACTAGAACTTTCATCTAGTGTCTAAAATGTCTCATTCCAGTAAAAATCATTATCATGTTTGCTTCGTTTGCAGCTGAAATTACTTCTTCATCTCTAATAGATCCACCTGGCTGAATGACACATGAAATTCCATTTTTTGCAGCTTCATCAATACTGTCTCTGAAGGGAAAAAAAGCATCTGAAGCCATGCAAGAGTCTTTTAGGTTAAATCCTGCTTTCTTTGCTTTTCTCACTGCAATTTCTGCACTGTCTATTCTACTCATTTGACCTGCACCAATTCCTAAAGTCTGGTTATTAGAGGTATAAACAATTGCGTTTGATTTCACATACTTGCAAACTTTCCAAGCAAAAAAAGAATTATTTAATTCATTTTCATTTGGAATCCTTTTTGAAACAGTTTTTAAGTCATTTACATCAATTTCCCCTGTATCAATGCTCTGTATAAGAAGACCTGAATTTACTGAATGAAATTTCATACCTGAATCGCTTTTATTTAAATTTTTTATCTCTAACAGTCGGACATTTTTTTTATCTTGAAAAGACTTTAATGCGCCATTTGAAAAATTTGGCGCTGCAACTACCTCAACAAATTGGTTGTCTTTCAAAAAATTAGATGTTTCTTCGTCCAACTCTTTATTGAAAGCAATGATTCCTCCAAATGCTGAGGTTGGATCGCAAGCAAATGCTTTTTTATAAGCTTCTAAAATATCTCCAGATGAAGCTACTCCACAAGGGTTTGCATGTTTCACAATCACACAAGCAGGCTCAGAAAAATTAGAGACACATTCTATAGCAGCGTCTGTATCTGCAATATTGTTGTAAGAAAGCTCTTTTCCTTGTAATTGAATAGTAGACGAAATTCCAGATGACTCTTTATTAATATCTAAATAGAAAGCCGCTTTTTGATGAGGATTTTCTCCATATCTTAATTCATCAATTTTATTAAATTTTCCAAATATAGAAGTGGGTAAATCGTTATGACCAAGTGTCTCAAAATAATCCGATATAGCAAGATCATAATTTGCAATTAAGCTGAAAGCTTTTTTGGAAAGCATTAGTCTAGTTTCGTAAGAGATTTCCTGATTTTTTTCAAACTCTTCTTTGAAATCTTTATAGTCTTTTGGAGAAGAAATTACTGCTACATGATAAAAGTTTTTTGCTGCAGCTCTGGTCATAGTTGGACCGCCTATATCTATGTTTTCAATTGCATCCTCAAAAGAGCTTTGGTCTGAAATTGTTTTTTCGAAAGGGTATAGGTTGACCACTACTAGATCAATTTCTTCTATAGAATTTTTTTCTATTTCATCTTTGTCTTTTATTCTCCTCGAAAGAATTCCGGCGTGAACTTTAGGATGCAAAGTTTTAACTCTACCACCCATCATTTCTGGAGACCCTGTAAAAGATGAAATATCTATGACGTCAATATTATTTTCTTTTAAATATTGTAAAGTTCCTCCAGTAGAAATAATTTCCACATTTTCTTTTTGTAAAGATTTGGCTAAATCTATAATGCCACTTTTATCCGAGACACTTAGCAGAGCTCTTCGTATTTTTATGGAAGAGTTTTTTGACATTTTAAATAAGTTTGTGGACTTTTAATTTTGTTCTAAGAGTTCCTCTGTTTATACCTAACATTTTGCTGGCTTCAGATTGATTCCAATTGCAGTGAATCATTACTTCCTCTAACAGAGGTTTTTCAACTTCTTTCATAACCATTTCAAAAATATCTTTTGCCTTGTTTCCATCTAAATTTTTGAAATATCTCCTCATCGACAGACCTACTTGATATTTAAGAGTTTTTTTTTCTTCGTTTGCCGCCATTTTTAGTTAATAGTTGAGGATAGTTGGTTTCCTAAACTCAATAACTCGATTTCATTTTCTTTTTTATTTAATTCAGTTATTGAACAATTATCTGGGTAAAAACAGACCATAGATGGATTTTTTTCTATATGAGCTACTATAGTATTTATCACCATAAAATGGGAAAAAATTATTGTTGGTTTTTCAATTTTTTTAATTTCAGAAATTATTTTTTTATGCCAATTTTTTTGAGGTTTCTCAAGCTCGTCTACCTTTTGATTAAAAATCTCCTTTAACCATTGTTGTCTGTTTTGCAAAGAGACTCCAGGTGATGGAATTTCGGCAAATGCAGGGTCAATCAATAGATTCTTATTGAGCTTTATTTTTAGTTTTTCTGCAGTTTCTATAGCTCTCTTTAAAGGGCTGCTTTTCAAATCAAAATTATCAATATCTTCAAGCTTAAGCAAAATGCTAGAACATTCTTCAGCTTGATTGATTCCCAAATTGCTTAACCCAGGGTCCGAAGATTCTTCCCAAGAAGCAGACGCTTCTCCATGTCTGACTAATATAATTTTTGTCATAGTTTAATTTTTTGTCGAGATTATGAATAATAACTGAATGAGAATACCAAGGATATATTATCCTGATGACTTTAAAGAAAATTCTAAAGTAGATTTAACTGCAAAAGCATTTAATCACTTAAAAGTTTTAAAACTAAATATAGGAAAGAAGGTTGAAATCTTCAATGGCAAAGGAAAAGTTACAGTCGGAGTTGTAGAAAATCTTGGACGTGACACATTAACATTAAAAATTCACGAAAAAATAACTCAAGAAAAAGAAATTTCTCCAGAAATTAACTTAGGAGTTTCGAACATAAGAAATTTCGATAAAGTTGTTAAAGATTCCTCTCAGATGGGAGTTACGTCTTTAACTTCTCTGATGACTAGCAGAACCAAACTACGTAATTTAAAAGAAGAAAAAGTTATTAGGTGGAATTCAATATCTTCAAGTTCTTGTGAACAGTCTGGATTAAATTGGATACCAAAAATCTCTCAAATGAAATTAGAAAACTGGGTAGAGAATTCAAATAATAAATCTAAATATTTTTTAGATCCCAAAGCAAAACTTTTTATTGGAAATATAAAAGAATTTTCTGCAATTGATTTGGTCATCGGCCCTGAAGGAGGGTTTTCCAGTGACGAGGAAAGTTTTTTAAAGCAAAAGAATTTTGTCGGTGTTAATTGCGGTGATTTAATAATTAAAACAGAATCGATGCCAATAGTAGTATTATCAATGTTGAAGGTTATAAACGGGGCAAATTGAATGAATAAAATTGGAATAGTAATGAATCCAATTTCTGAGATTAATTTTAAAAAAGATTCAACTTTGCTATTGATGCATGAATTACAAAATCAAGGCAAAGAACTTTTTTACATTAACAAGGACAATTTATTTTTTTCAAATCAGACACCAATGGCAGTATGCCAAAAAGTTAATGTCTATATGAATGAAAATAAATGGTTTGATTTGCAAGCAATTCAAAAAATTAAGCTAAATTCTTTAGATTTGATTTTGATGAGACAAGACCCGCCTTTTGATATGAATTTTGTGAATAATACTTACGTTTTAGAAGCTGCAGAAAATAAAGGTTTAAAAGTTATAAATAAGCCTTCAAGTTTAAGAACATTTAACGAAAAATTATCTATTTTAAATTATCCGGATTTAATTACCGACACCATTGTTACGTCCAACGTAAACTTGATGGAAGAGTTTGTAAACGCACATAAAAAAATAGTATTAAAGCCTTTAGGCTTAATGGGTGGAGATGGAATAAAAATAGTTACACTTGAAAATAGTTCTGAAGTTTTAAAACAAGTTACTGAAAAAAGTTCTGAAATGGTAATGATGCAAAAGTTTATTGATAACGTATATTCTGGAGATCGAAGAATTCTATTAGTTAATGGAAATTTGCCAAATTCAGTTGTTTTGAGAATACCCCCTGAGGGAGATTTCAGAGGAAATTTAGCTATAGGAGGAACAGCCAAGACTGAACCACTCAATACAAGAGATATTGAAATAGCAAATCTTGTTAAAGACGATCTTCTTAAGGAGGGTATATATATCGCCGGATTAGATATTGTTGGAGGCTTCTTGACCGAAATCAATATCACCTGCCCGACATGTTTTAGAGAACTGTTGGATCAAACGGAAGAAAACCTGGCTAAAGTTTTAATTGATCAGTTGAGTGACATATTTTAATGAAATTAAAAATTTATGCTTTTCTTCTTATTTCATTTAGCCTTCATTTCTTTTTTTTAACCGGGCTAAGTTTCATTTCTAACTTAAATAATATTGATACCAATTTTGTGAGCATAAATTTAAATTTTTCTAAGTTTAAAGAATTTGATGCACAAATTAATTTAGAAACAGCTAATAAAAATTTTGGATTAGAATCTTCAGAAAACGATTTAGAATATTCAAAAAAACTTATTACGGAAAAAGAAATTGATACGGCTGCAAATTTGTATGTAAGTGCATGGCAAAGACAAATAGAAAGCATAGGTAACTCTGCTTTTAAAAAATATTTAAAACAGCCCAATTCAACTTCTTTAAGACTTTCGGCTACATTGAATTCTGATGGAGAGCTTATCAACTATAAACTTATAAGATCTTCTGGAGAAGAAATTCTGGACAATGTGGCTATAGAAATACTTAAAATGGCTTCACCGTTCACTCCCTTTAATGAATCTATGAAAGATTTTAATGAAATAACAATCGTTAGAGATTGGAATTTTGGAGCTCCAAAGATATGACTGTTAAACTTTTGGGAGTAGATTTTGGAACCAAAAACGTTGGGTTTGCTTTAGGAAACTCTTTAACCAAAGCTTCTGTGAATTTTTTTTCCTTTTCTTATAAAGAAAAAGCGCAGCTGTCACAAAAAATCATAGATATTTGCGAAGAGTGGGAGGTTAACAAAATTGTTTTTGGGATGCCCTTTAATTCTGATGGCTCTAAAAACAAAATGTGTAGACAAATAGAAAAGTTCTCAAAAAAAATTGCATCTCAAATAGAAGAAGTAGATATCTTTTTTCAAGATGAAAATTTTACTTCTGCGGAATACAAAATTGAACAAAGAAACAATAACATTAGTTCTTTAAATGAATCTCATGGCTATGCTGCTAAACTAATATTAGAATCATTTATGAGGGAACAATTATAAATGGCTGGTTTTTTACCTGATAGTTTTATTCAAAGAGTTCTAGATGAAACAGATGTTGTTTCTCTAATAGACTCATATATACCTTTGCAAAAAAAAGGAAAAGATCATTGGTCTTTGTGTCCATTTTGTGAAGATGGAAATAATCCATCTTTCAGTGTGAGTTCTCAAAAGCAATTTTATTACTGTTTTAGATGTCGAGCTTCTGGGAATGCTATTGGGTTTCTAATGAATTACCAATCTAAAGATTTCTTAGATGCTGTTGAAACTCTGGCAGCAAATGCTGGTCTTGAGCTTCCTAAGAAGATACATGGCGAATCTTTCGAAAAATATAAAAAAATCATAGATGCAAACATTGCTGCTAAAGATTATTTTGTAAGTCAGATTTCTAAGAATCGTAAGGGAAAGTTAGTAAATGATTATCTTTTAAATAGAGGGATCAGCGCTGAAGTTATTAGCGAATTCGACATTGGCTTTGCCCCAGAAGGTTGGGCAAATTTACATGATCATTTTACAAGCATAAATAAAAAAGAATTTATCAATGATGAAGTAGGCCTTTTTAAAAAGAGTGAAAAAAATAAAATATACGATGGATTTAGAAATAGAATAATTTTTCCCATTAAATCAAAAAAAGGCCATGTGATTGGATTTGGGGGAAGAGTAATTGAAGAAGAGATGCCTAAATATCTTAATTCTCCAGAGAATGAAGTATTTAAAAAGGGTAAAGAATTATATGGATTGCATGAAGTTTTAAAAAATAATAGAAGTTTAAAAAAAGTAATTGTTGTTGAAGGTTATACCGACGTTTTATCTCTTTTTTCAAAAAGTATTAAATATGCGGTTGCAACACTTGGAATTGCAACTAGCAAAAATCATTTAGAAAAATTATTCAGTCATGTTGATGAAGTAGTTTTTTGTTTTGATGGAGATGAAGCTGGATTGAAAGCTGCTGAATCTGCTATGAAAATTTCTCTGCCTGTCGTCAGGGATGGAAAAATTCTTAAATTTCTATTTCTTCCTGACAACGAAGATCCTTCCAGCCTATTAGAGAAAGAAGGAAAAGAAGAATTTGAAAAAAGAATAGAATCTTCAAAAGTTCTTTCGGATTATCTTTTTGAGTTAGTTTTAAATAAATACGATGATTCTATTGAGAACAAAGCAGCTGCATCAAAGGAATTTATGAGTTTAATTTCATCTATGCCCGGAAGTAATTATAAAAATATTTTAATTCAAGAATTTTCTAAGAAAGTAGATATCAAACTTGAAGAAGAAATTAAAGTCACCCCCCAAAGAAAGAAAATCAAAGTTTCAGAAGAAAAAGAATCTGATTATGAATTCGATAAAGTTACAAAAAGTATAATTAAAACACTTATTGAAAGTCCTGAATTGTCTCATCTAGAGGCGTTAAATTTTTTAATGAAACCCGATGATGGCTTTTTATCAAAATTTATAAATTTTCTTAGAGGTAAAGACAAACCTACTTTTCCCATGATACTCCACGCATTTGAAGAGCAAAAAACTTTTTTAATCAACTTAACAGAAGATAAAAATTTAATTTCTCCAGACGCTGCTGAAGAATACATTATTCAAGCAATAAATTTTTTAAAAAGAAATGACAAAACAAACTTCCAAGATAAGCAAAAGTCTAAATATTTAGCTGGATCAATGAATGAAAAAGAAAAGATTGATTTCAAAAAAACCCTTTTGGAAAATTTTGATAATTTAGATGAAGCAGAAATACAAATTTTAAAAGAGATATAGATAAATTTAGTAAATTTTTTTTAGTTTTGAGATATAATTCCTTACTTTTTTCAAAGGATTACCATATATGTACGATGAAGATATAGAAAATAATGGGCTGCGAGAGCTAATAGAAAAAGGCAGAGAACAAGGCTTTATAACTTTTGCAGACATTAATGATTACCTCCCTGAAGATGTTTCTGATCCTGATCAATTAGACGAAGTAATTCAAACCATAAACGACTTAGGTCTTCAAGTTCTAGAAAACGCTCCTGAAGAAGGGTCCGACGCAATGGAAGCTATTAATCAACCTGTTGCTCCAGAGCCCACTGAAAATGAAATGGGAGCTATAGAATCAGAAGTTGGAAGAACTACTGATCCGGTTAGGCTTTACATGAGAGAAATGGGCTCTGTAGATCTGCTTACACGAGAAGGTGAAATTGTAATTGCTAAGAGCATCGAAGAGGGCGCAAGGGATTTACTTAATTCTTGCGCTAAATTCCCTGGAATTATCGAAGAATTTTTACTTGAGTATGCTTTGATTAGAAAAGAAGACAAACGAATTTCAGACATTATCGTAGGTTTTATGGATGAGGAAGAAGAAGTTGTACCAGGCCCACAAGCTGGAGCTGATGCGGATCTTGATGAAGATTCGGATGAAGATGATGACGGCGCTGGAATAGACATGCAAGAATTAGAAAAGCGCCTTGCGTCTTTGAAAAGACAATTCAATAAAACAGAAAAAGTAATAGACCAGAAGGGAAGAGAAAGTCAGGAAGCAACAAAAGAACTTGAAAAATTAGGAAATATATTCAAGTTTCTAAAATTGTCACCTAAAAGATTTGAAGTGATTTCTCTTAGGCCAAGACTATTGGCCAGAAGAATAAGGGGGATTGAGAAAGAAATTTATGATTTGTGCGTTCAAAAAAGCAAAATGCCCAGAAAGGAATTTTTAGATATATTTAGAGAAAACGAGACAAATTTAAAATTTTTAGACCCTGTGTTTAAGAGTAAGAAAAACTATGTTGGTGAGTTGAATGAACACAAAGATGATATTAAAACTCTGCAAAATAGAATAAGTGGTATCGAAGCAGAAATTGGTTTGTCTGTCGCAGAAATTAAATTATTAGCCTCTCAGATGACAAAAGGCGAGACAAAAATTAGACGGGCAAAAAAAGATATGATTGAAGCGAACTTGAGATTAGTTATTTCGATCGCTAAAAAATACACTAATAGAGGATTGCAATTTTTAGACCTAATACAAGAAGGTAATATTGGCCTTATGAAGGCAGTAGATAAGTTTGAATATAGAAGAGGTTACAAGTTTTCTACTTACGCCACTTGGTGGATTAGGCAAGCAATTACAAGATCCATTGCTGATCAAGCCAGAACAATTCGTATTCCAGTGCATATGATTGAAACTATTAATAAGTTGAACAGAATTTCTCGTCAGATGCTTCAGGAAAATGGTAGAGAGCCTACTCCTGAAGAGTTGAGTGAAAAAATGGACATGCCCGAAGACAAAGTTAGAAAAGTTTTAAAAATAGCGAAAGAGCCTATCTCAACTGAAACTCCAATTGGAGATGAGGACGATACAACTCTTGGAGATTTTATTGAGGATCCATTATTAGATTCACCTATAGACTCTGCAACTGAATCGAATTTAATCGAAGCAACAGGTGGAGTTTTAGGCAGTCTCACCGCTCGAGAAGCAAAAGTATTAAGAATGCGTTTTGGCATTGGCATGAACACTGATCACACTCTAGAAGAGGTTGGCAAACAATTTGATGTCACAAGAGAGAGAATCAGACAAATTGAAGCGAAAGCACTCAGAAAATTGAGACATCCGTCAAGATCAGGCCATTTAAAAGGATTCTTAGACGAATAATAGGGCCTGTAGCTCAGTTGGTTAGAGCAGCGGACTCATAATCCGTTGGTCGGAGGTTCGAGTCCTCCCGGGCCCACCAAATCAAAAAATTTAATAACTTTCTAAAAAAGTACCTTTTTTTTACTTGTACCTTTATAACTTGTAGTTATTTCTATATATAAAAATAATAATCATTCTCATTATCAATTGTCATAATAATGAGAATCATTATCATTTACTCAACTATCTAAAGGGGAGTAATTTATAAAAAAAATATTTTTATCTAACTTGCTTGTAGCAGGTGGAATTTTTATTTCAAGTGGCTTGTTTGCACAAGAAGAATTAACTGTAAGAGGTAATGTTCTTTATTCTGACCAAGTCAATGCACTTAAAACTCCAGTGCCGATTATTAATGTACCTGTTTCTGTATCAATTA
>SGZL01000006.1 GCA_004213955.1 Gammaproteobacteria bacterium | reverse complement strand
ACTGTAAGAGGTAATGTTCTTTATTCTGACCAAGTCAATGCACTTAAAACTCCAGTGCCGATTATTAATGTACCTGTTTCTGTATCAATTATCACTGACGATGAAATTGCCAGACAAGGATATCAACAATTAGGAGACCTAGTTAGATACACTCCAGGTGTAAGTACTTCTCAGGGAGAAGGCCATAGAGATGCAATTGTTTTTCGAGGCAATAGATCAACAGCTGACTTTTTTCAAGACGGTGTTAGAGACGATGTTCAATATTACCGTTCTCTTTATAACGTAGAGCAAGTAGAGATCTTAAGAGGTCCTAATGCTTTATTATTTGGAAGGGGCGGAACTGGTGGAGTAATTAACAGAGTTTCTAAAAAAGGTGTCTTAGGAGAAACCTTTGGTTCATTCTCAATCGGTTCAAACACCTTCGGTGCTTATGATTTCGTTGCGGATTACAACATTTCAATTAATGAAGAAAGGTCTTTAAGAATCATGGCGCATCGTGATTACCTTAACAATCACCGATCTTATTACGACGGAGATCGAGCAGGATTTAATCCGACTTTAAAAGTTAAAATGAGTGATAACACCGTATTGGATGTTTCTTATGAATATGCTGATCACCAAAGATTTATTGACCGAGGTATACCTACAGGTTCTAATGGAGAGCCAGTAGAGGCTTTAGCCGATATCGTTTTCGGACATCCAGAACTTAATACTCAAACTTTAACTGCTGACATATTAAGAGCTACCATTACTAGAGACATCTCAGATACTTCAAAAGCTATTTTTTCTGTTACAAATAATGAATTTGAAAAAATGTATCAAAATCTTTATGTCGCTGGTTATGATGAAACTGCTCAAGAAGTAGCTTTGGATGGATACCGAGATCCTACGACAAGAGAAAATTTAATTATTTCAGCTAACTTTGTAAACGAACTTGAATTAGTTTCTGCTACGCACACTATTTTATTTGGTGTTGAAGTAGTTGATACTGATAACAAAAACTTTCGATACAACACGTATTTCACTAATGCTGGAGCTTTACCTTTAGCTAATGATGCTGCAGGTATATTCGCAGCAGATAGTTCACAAGCAGGTAAAAATGACAGAGAAACTTTTTCAATTGCTGACATGAGAGCAGGTATCTTTAATAGAGATGAAGCTGGTTCAACTGTCACCTTGGATTTCACTTCTAGTCTTAACAATAGTACTACTACAGAATTTGAAGTTACTTCTTTCTTCCTTCAAGATCAAATAGATGTTTCTGATAACTTGAAGATTCTTCTTGGCGCAAGATACGATGATTACGAAATTACAGTAGTTAATCTTAAACCTGGTTCTGAAGCTACTGTTACTAAAGGAGAGGATTTAGTTTCTCCTAGAGCTGGTATTATTTTTAAACCACAGGACAATGTTTCAATTTATGCTAGTTACAGCAATACCTTTGCACCTGTCGCCGGAGAGCAATACAAGGCAATGTCCAACAACTCTACTTTAGGCGCAGTTCTTGATGCCAGTGAGACAGAAAATACTGAGATAGGATTGAAATGGGCTATTTCTGAAGAGCTATTTTTGACTGCTGCATATTTTGATGCGGAAAGAACAGCTATGCAGGCAGTTACAGTTGGTGGCGTTGCTGAACAACAAGCAGTTGTAAATCAAAACGTAGACGGTATAGAAATTGAGTTAGTAGGAAGAATTTCAGATCAACTAGAACTGACAATGAGTTACGCTGATTTTGAAGGAGATACTGTTGCTCAGAATAAAGAGATTCCAGATTACCAATTTTCTGCGTTCGCTAATTATCAGGTTAACGATAAATTCGGTATTGGATTTGGCGTAACTTCTCAAGGCGATCAGCAAATGGGAACTTCTGCAACTCCTTACTTGCCAAGTTTCACAAGAGTTGATGTAGCAGCGTATTATCAAATTGCTGATGATTTAATGTTACAAATGAATATAGAAAACCTCACAGATGAAACGTATTTCCCTCACTCACACTCAACGCATCAAGCGTCAGTTGGAGAAGAGGTTAATGCTAATTTCTCAATTAGGAGGACTTTCTGAGGATTTTGATTTGAGTACCCTCAATTAAATAATAGAACTTACATTTATTATTCTTATAAACTCACCATAAATACGCAAATTAAATTAGGACCCAGGTTGGCAGAGATCCTGAGTTCTTCCTTTAAAATTAGTAAATTTTAGAAACCTTTTTAGGCTCTTTTTCAGCTGTTTTATCAGAGCGTTTGAGATCTAATTCAGACCATACTTTATTAAGAGATTCAACAAAGCTTTGAACATCTGAGGCAGA
Organism: Gammaproteobacteria bacterium; assembly: GCA_004213955.1. Classification (GTDB taxonomy): domain Bacteria; phylum Pseudomonadota; class Gammaproteobacteria; order Magnimaribacterales; family AG-339-G14; genus AG-339-G14. The sequence continues at coordinate 46,046 of SGZL01000006.1, read as the reverse complement.
ATGTTTAGGAGTTATGGTTACTCTGAATCTTTCATCTCCCTTAGGAACTGTCGGATAAAATATCGGTTGAATGTAAATTCCATGTTCTTCAATAAGAGTGTTTGCAGCTTTTTTACAAAGTTCAGGTTCGTATAGATGAATAGGGACGATATGACTGTCATTTTTAAGGAAAGGTATGTTGTATTCAGCTAAACCTTCTCTAATTAAATTTGAATTTATTTTAATATTCTCTCTTAAAATGTCTGCTCTTTTGGCTATTTTAATAGCTTGAATGGACGCGGCAGCAATGCTTGGGTTTGCAGAAGAAGTAAAAATAAAACCTGGAGCGAAACTTCTTATAAAATCTATTATATCTTTGTTTGCAGATATGTAGCCCCCCATCTGACCGAAAGCTTTAGATAAAGTTCCATTGATAATATCTATATCATTAGATACTTCTAATTCAGCAGCTATACCTCTGCCTTCGGGACCATATAAACCAACTGAATGTACCTCATCTAAATAAGTTAAAGCGTTATATTTTTTTGCTAAATTTACAATTTGCTTAATTGGAGAGCGCAAACCTTCCATCGAGTAAAGTGATTCGAAAACAATTAATTTTGGAGTATTTGCATTTGAAGTTTTTAAGAGTTCCTCCAAATGTTCGACGTCATTATGCTTAAAAACATGAGTAGTAACGTTAGCATTTTTAATTCCTTGAATCATTGAAGCGTGATTTAGTTCGTCTGAATAGACCTCGCAACCTTGAAGCTTCTTACATAAAGTCCATAAAGTAGATTGATTAGCCGTATAAGCTGAAGGAAAGAGAAGACTGGCTTCCTTATTATGTAATTCAGCTAAATTTTGCTCTAAATCAGCATGGTAAGAAGAAGTTCCAGATATATTCCTTGTCCCCCCAGAACCCGTGCCTAATTCTTTAATTACTTTTATTGATTCAAGAATCACAACAGGGTGTTGACTCAAATTTAAATAATCATTGCTGCACCAAACTTCGACTGCTCTTTCTTTTCCTTCAAAACGTTCAGTCGCTTTTGGGAAATTAACTTGGTTTCGGTTGATTTGTCTGAATTTTCTGTAAAGACCTTGAGATTTGAGCGACGTTAGTTCGTCTGCAAAGTATTTTTTATAATTCATTTATTAATAACGCGACTTACAAATCGAAGTATAAATGAAAGTATAAATTAATAGATATAAATTTTATAATTACATTCTTTATATATTAAAAAGTTATATTGAAAACTATAAGAATAATTTCTAGGAAAAGTTTACTTGCAAAAATTCAGGCAAATATTGTTGCTGACAAGATTAAAGAAGAATTTTCTAATATCAACATAGAGTTTTTAACCAAGGAAACATCAGGCGATATAGATTTATCTACTCCATTACATCAGATGCCTGATCCTGGAGTTTTTACTAACGATATAAGAGAAGAGCTTCTTAATAATAAAGCAGATTTAGCTGTCCATTCTTGGAAAGATTTACCTGTCGAATTACAAGTGGGAACAGAAATAGTAACTACTTTGAAAAGAGAAGACCCTAGGGATTTTTTAATTTTAAAACAAGATTCTATAGACAAAGAAATAATTAACATCTTTACATCCTCTCCGAGAAGAAAAGAGAATTTAGCTAGATTTCTTCCAGAGGCCTTAAGTTGGAAGCCAAAAAAAATTAATTTCATAGACGTAAGGGGAAATATTCAAACTAGAATTTCTAAACTTTTAAACTCCAATGAAGATGGACTGGTGATAGCTTTTGCAGCGATGAAAAGACTTTTATCTTCACCTCAATTTATAGAAGAAGAATTGCATCTTTTGAATTTTTTAAAAGAATCAAAGTGGATGATTCTGCCTTTGTCTGAAAATCCAGCTGCTCCTGCGCAAGGAGCTCTTGCAATTGAGATCGCATCACATAATCTTGAACTCAAAGATCTTATAAAAAAAATTGGAGATGAAGCAACATTTAACCTTGTCACTAAAGAAAGAGAGATATTAAAAAAGTATGGGGGCGGATGTCATCAAAAAATTGGCGTAACAATATTAAATACAAAAAAAGGAGAAATTTTAAATCTCAAAGGCGAGACCGAAGGCGGTGATAAAATTTCTGAATCGTCATTTATTCCTGTCCCGACCTTTAAAAATGATTTAAACAGCATTGAAAGTTTTTTTCCTTCTAATGCATCTTCTTCTCAAATTTTTGACAGGGTGCCACTAACTGGCGTAGAAGAGGATGTTTCAAACATTAAAGATTCAGGTGTTTTTGTCAGTAGAGGGAACGTTCTGGAGAATATCAAAACAATTTCGGAAACAAATATAGTTTGGACAAGTGGAGTTGAAACTTGGAAAAAATTAGCATCTCAAGGAATTTGGGTAAATGGTACTTCTGATAGTATGGGAGAGAATGACAATCCACCAGTTGGATTATTCGATAAAGTAAAGTGGTTCAAATTATCTCATTTAGATGCAAAGGAAGATAAATTAGAGTTGTTATCAACATATCAACTTGTTCCTAAAAAATTACCAAAAGGTATAGAAAAAAATTCTCATTATTTTTGGATGAGCGCTAGCTCCTTTAAATTTGTTTTTAATAAATTTCCATCTATCGAAAACGCTAATCATGCTTGCGGAATGGGCAAAACTTTCGATGAAATAAATCAATTGATCCCTGGAAAAGTTTATCCTTATCAGAATTATCAAGATTGGCTAGATAAAATTATACGAGCAAAGTAACATTGCTCCCGATTTTGAGATATGAAAGACTTATTAAGAAAATTTCCCTCAACTAGATTAAGAAGAAACCGCTTGAAGAGTGGCTTGAGATCGATTTTAGCTGAATCAAATATAACTGTGGATGATCTTATTCAACCAATATTTGTGAAAGAGAATTTGTCTGGCTATGAACCAATTTCTTCTATGCCTGATGTTAATAGAATTGGAGAAGACGTTTTAAAATTAGAATTACAAAAAATTGTTGATGTTGGTATCAAAGCAATTGCTGTATTTCCAGTAATTGATGAAAAGAAAAAAGATCCATTAGGTTCGGAGGCATTAAAACAAGATAATTTCCTTAATAATTCAATTTCAAAAATTAAAGATCTCTTCCCTGAATTAATAACCATAGCCGATGTTGCACTGGATCCATATACCGATCATGGACACGATGGAGTTCTAAATGATTCTGGAGACGTAGATAATGATTCAAGTCTTGAATCTTTAAAAAAACAAGCGTTGTTCCTTGCTAAAGCTGGAGCCGACGTAGTTGCACCTTCAGACATGATGGATGGAAGGATCAAAGCGATAAGAGATACCTTGGAGAGTGAAAATTTTAAGGATACTGTTATTTTGTCTTATGCAGCAAAATATAGTTCAAAATTTTATGGACCTTTCAAAGATGCAGTTGAGTCTGCAAAATTTTTTGGTAACAAAACTAAAGACACATATCAGATGTCTCCATCAAATAAACTCGAAGCTTTACATGAAGTAGCAATGGACATTAATGAAGGCGCAGATATTGTTATGGTTAAACCAGGGATGCCATACTTAGATATAGTATCTTCAGTAAAAGAAACTTTTAAGATTCCAACTTTTGTTTATCAAGTCAGTGGAGAATACTCTATGCTTAAAGGAGCGATCGCAAATGGTTGGCTTTCAGAAGATGTAATTAAGGAATCTTTAATTTCATTTAAAAGAGCTGGAGCTGATTGTATTTTGACCTACTCTGCTTATGAGATAGCTAAAGATTTATAAAAGATGTCTAATAAAAAGTTCTTCAATGCACTCGAAAATATTCCTCAGCCAACGCCGCCAATTTGGTTTATGAGACAAGCAGGGCGATATCATAGTCATTATCAAAATTTAAAAACTAAAAATTCATTTGTAGAGCTTTGCAAAACTCCTTCTTTAGCAGCGGAAACTGCTTTAGGCCCAATTGAATCATTTGATTTTGATGTAGCAATTCTTTTTAGTGATATTTTATTTCCCTTGGAAAGTTTGGGAATGGAATTAACGTATTCTCCTGGCCCTAAATTTGGGAATTGCTTAACAGAAGAAAGTTATAAAAAAGTATTTAAAAATAAATTTGATATCAATTCGTTATCATTTCAAGGAGAGGCTTTACAAAGGACTCTTGAAGTATTGCCTGAAGATAAGTCATTGATTGGATTTGTTGGAGGTCCTTGTACCTTATTAGCCTACGCGATGGGCTTAAATAAAATTAGCGGAAATTTAAAAATTAGTGATTTTCAATGGGGAGTTTTAAATGATGTTTTAATTCCTACCATTTCAGAGAATATCGAAATGCAATTGAATGCTGGGGCCGAATTAATTATGATTTTTGATTCTTCAGCTCATTTATTAGGTACAGATGATTTTACAAAATATATTGAAAAGATGTTTGATCAGATTTTTACAAAATTTAGTAAGAAAATAGGTTATTACGCAAAAGACTATATTGATTACGATGCAATAATTTCCCTGAATGGATCAAAAGGGGCTTGCTTAGCCGGAGTTGGAATTGATTCAAAAGAACCTCTTACAAAATATTTCACTCAATCTAGAGATTATTTTATCCAAGGTAATTTTGACGAAAAAAAAATGTTATTGCCCAATGATTCTATGAAAATAGAGTTAGAAAAGTATATTAATGGATTATCAAATTTTACTGATCAACAAAGAGCTGGTTGGATTTGTGGCTTAGGTCATGGAATATTGAAAGAAACTCCAGAAGAGAATGTTAAAACTTTTGTCAAAATGATTAGAGAGGCTTTTTAATGAGTTTTATAGGAGAAAATGATTTTAGTCATGAAAATGAAGAAAATATAGGAGTGCTAATTTGTAATTTAGGAACTCCTGACAGTTATTCAGTTAATCACGTTAGAACTTTTTTAAGAGAATTTTTATCTGATAAAAGAGTGATAGAAATTCCAAGAATTTTATGGTGGTTCATTTTAAACCTCTTTATCTTGCCTTTTAGGCCTTTTAGTTCAGCAAAATTATATAAATCTGTTTGGACAGAAGAGGGGTCTCCTCTAATGGTGTATTCTCAAAAGCTAGTAGAAAAATTAGAGCAAACTTTGCCTGAAAACTACTCATTAGCTCTAGGAATGCGATATGGCAATCCAAGTATTAATTCAGCCTTAGAAAAGCTGAAACAAAATAATTGCAGAAAAATCATAGTGCTTCCTCTTTTCCCTCAATACTCTGCAACAACAACGGGTAGTATTTTTGACAAAGTATCCGAAGTAGTTAGTGGTTGGCGATGGGTGCCAAGTTTGGTTTTTGTAAATTCTTATCATGATGATAAAAATTTTATTAAAGCGATATCTCAGTCATTAAAACCGAAATTTGATCAAGAGCATCCAGACAAAATAGTTTTTACATATCACGGAATTCCAAAAAAATATTTTGATCAAGGCGATCCTTACCATTGTTTATGTCAAAAAACCTCAAGGCTTGTTTGTGAACAACTTGGTATTCAGAAAGAAAAAGCCATTACAGCATTTCAATCTAGACTTGGTAGCGCTGAATGGTTGAAACCTTATACCAGCGAGGTCATGAAAAGCCTACCTAAAGAAAATTGCAAAAATATTCTAGTGATTGCACCAGGCTTTAGTATGGATTGTCTAGAGACCATAGAGGAAATTGACGAAGAAAATAAAGAATATTTTTTAGAATCAGGTGGAGAAAAATTTTCTTACGTTGAATGTCTTAATGACTCAGATGATCATGTAGATTTTTTAAAAAACTTCATAGAGAAGCAAGTTTCTGTATGGCAATAGATAAGAATATAGAAATAAAAAAGAAAGAAGCAAGCGATTGGTTTCGCTCTCTACGCGACGATTTTTGCAAAACTTTTGAAGATTTAGATTCAAAAAAATTTTCGAGAAAGCTTTGGGATCACAAAGGAAAAGGCGGAGGCGAAATGAGTATCATGCGCGGAGAAGTATTTGAAAAAGTTGGAGTGAATATTTCAACCGTCTCAGGAGAATTTTCTGAAGATTATAGAGGGCAAGTAAAAGGCACGTCTAAATCTCCTAAGTATTGGGCTTCAGGAATAAGTCTAGTAGCGCATATGAATTCCCCTAAAGTACCTGCATTTCATTTCAACACAAGATTTCTCGTTACTGAGGATTCTTGGTTTGGAGGGGGCGCAGATATGACTCCAACTATTTATGATAAGCCTGATGAGTTGTTTTTTCACGATAGCTTAAAAAAGGCTTGTGACAAGAACAATGAGGACTATTACCAAGAATTTAAAAAAAATTGTGACGAATATTTTTACCTCCCACATAGAAAAGAACCGAGGGGGATAGGTGGAATCTTTTTTGACCATCTTAATACAGGAGATTGGGAACAAGATTTTAATTTTGTAAAAGATGTAGGTTTAGAAACCTTAAAAATAATCTCAAAAGTTGTGTCAGATAAAAAAGATTTGCCTTGGAATGAAGATGAAAAAGAAAAACAGCTTATTAAAAGAGGAAGATATGTGGAATTTAACCTGATTTGGGATAGGGGAACATTGTTTGGTCTGAAAACAGGAGGTTCAACTGAAGCCATCATGATGTCAATGCCTCCAGAAGCAAAGTGGGATTGACTTGATTTATTTAACTCTAAAAGTAGTTCATATTGTCGCCGTAATAGCTTGGATGGCTGCGCTATTTTATCTCCCCAGATTGTTTGTTTATCACGCTAAGCATAACGATGAAAAACTTTTAAGTAGCGTTTTCAAAGTGATGGAATCAAGACTGTATGGAGTGATAGCTAATCCAGCTATGGTTGTCGTTTGGCTAAGTGGGATTTACTTAGTTTATGTCCAGGGAAATCAGTTTTGGTTAAATCTTAAAATATTTTTTGTATTTTTAATGACTCTCTATCATTTCTTTTTGTTTTATTCTTTAAAGAGATTCAAAGACGATCTCAATGATTATTCTGAAAGATTTTTTAGAATCATAAACGAGGTTCCAACAGTTTTAGTTATAATCATTGTTGGACTTGTAGTGTTTAAACCAAATTTATAATTATGAAAATATTAAAAGTATTCGATAACGTTGAATTAATACTAGTTGATCTAGAAGTTAATATGGGGAAAGAAACTAGAAGCGCTCCAACACTTTGCGCTAGATACGATGGAAAAATTATTCCTTTGAATTCTGCTCATGATGGCAGACCAATCTTGATGAATGAAGCTAACGCTATAGAAGACAATTAAGTTTATAGTTCAGTAGCAAATTCCATAAATTTCTTCTTTAAAAGTTCAAGATTATTTGCAAAGTTGAACGCTGAATTTCTTATTAGCCTAATCCAGATATTTTTTGCTTCAAATCCTCTTTTAAAAGCTTCCATACTAGCTGCAAGAGCCAAATTCACTGGAATTCTTTTTCTGTTATAAACTTGAGATATTTTCTTAACTTCAGATTTGCCAAGTTCATTTATTTCCTTTGCAAGGCAGACTACGTCACCTAAACCAGCATTTAATCCCAGTCCAGCTAAAGGATGGATCTGATGAGCAGCATCTCCAACAAGAAAAATCCCATCTTTTGCGAATGTTTTAGAAGACAAGTGGTTCAATGGAAAATGTTGGATTTCTGTAGAAAAATCTAAATTTCCAAAATTCTCACCAAAATGGATATTGATTTCCTTTAAAAATTCTTTTTTTTCTTTTTGAAGAAATTCATAAGCAAATTTATCGTCTATTGACCAAATCATTGTCAATTCATCATCATTTATAGGCAAAAGTGCTAATGGACCAATTTTTGTAAAAGTTTGTCTAATAGTCGAGTCTATATCGGAGGATTTTAGGTTTGCGACAATTGCCGTTTGATTATAACTCCAGAATCTAGATTCGAATTTTCCTAAATCTCTTACCGATGAATTAACACCGTCGCAACCGATTAAAAATTTACAACTTATTTGGTCATTTGATGTTGTACAAATAATATCCGAAGTATTTTTTTTAATATCGAGAAGTTTATTATTCCAGTAAAAGTTTACTTTTTTAGTCTCTAAGCTATCGATCAGGCTCTTCTGAATTTTTCCTTCGGAGACTATATGACCTAAGAGATCAATATTTGCTTCCTGTGAATCGAATTCAATATACCCAGAGCCTTCTTGGTCCCAAACTTTTATCTTTCGGTACGGATAAGCATTCGGTTCAATTTCTTTCCAAACATCAAGATCTTTAAAAAAATTCAGACTTTTTTGATTTATCGATAAATGTCTTTTACTTAAATAAGGCTCGGGATTAGATTCAATAATACCAATTGACAGTTCGTCAGAATTTATAGAATTGGCAAGTGCAACTCCCATAACTCCAGTGCCGACAATCAAAACGTCGTGATGGATCATGAATTCATTAACGATTCAATATCATTAACTTCTTTGGGAACAAGATCAGTTAAAACTTTGAAACCGGTTTCTGTAACTACAACATTGTCTTCGATTCTTATCCCAATATTTTTATATTTTTCAGGCACATCTAAATTTTCATTAATGTAAATTCCCGGTTCAATGGTAGTTATCATGCCTGGAGCATAATTTAACCATTCACCATTCATATCTTTTCCTCCAACATCATGAACATCTAAACCCATGTAATGCCCCACGCGATGCATATAAAAATCAAAGTACCTGTTTGATTCAATTATTTCGTTCAGATCTCCATCTAGCAGTCCTAAATCTAGCAATCCTTGACTAATTATTTCCACAGAAGTTTCATGAGCTTTTAAGGGATTAGATCCTGAAATTACAGTTTCAATTGACTTCTTACTGGCCTCAAGAACTATCTCATAAATTTCTCTCTGCTCTTTACTAAATTTTCCATTCACTGGAAATGTCCTAGTTATGTCGCTTGCATAGTTATTAAATTCGCAACCTGCATCGACTAAAACTAGGTCCCCATCGTTTAGAACATTTTTGTTCTCGTTATAATGAAGCACACAAGCATTTTTTCCTCCCCCCACAATAGAAGGATAAGCACAAGCTCTTGCTCCATGTGACATGAACTCATGAACATATTCAGCTTCCAACTGATATTCATACATGCCTGGTTTAACTGATTTCATGGCGCGTATATGAGCTAATGAAGAAATACGACAAGCTTCTTCAATAATTTTTAGCTCGTCTGCAGATTTAATTGTCCTCATTTTTGAAACTTCATAATCAAGCGGCTTAATGATTGTTTCAAGATCAGGTAAAAGTTTTTTTAATTTTGGAATGAATGATTCAAAACAATAAATATTGTCACGATCTTTAACTAAGCCAGGAAGCACTTTTTCGTAATCGTTTATAGGTATTCCTTGAGTAGCACCATACAACTTTGTATTTTCCGGGCCTAAGATTTCACCATCCCATTGCTCCTTGAGTTTATTTTTTTCTTTACAAAAAATTATAAAGTTTTCATTATCCAAGACTGCGATAGATTCTGACTCCGGAAAATTTGTTAAGTAGCTAAAATTACTATTCTGTCGGAAAGGAAAGTTTACATCACCGTTTCTGAGAGTTTCCTCTGACCCAAATAAAATAGCTACAGAGTTACTTTCCAGTTGATTTGAAAGAAAATGACGTCTTTTGCTGAAAATATCCATACTTTATTTTATCTGATTGTGGAATGCGTTAAAGAGTAAGATTAGAATAAGGTATGAATAATTTAGAAAGTAATGTTCAAGAATTACTAATACTTTCTAAAAAGCTAAGAGAAGCGAATACTGATTTAAGAAAGAAAAATCAAAAACTTAAAGAAAATAATTTAAAATTAAAAGAGAAACTTGAATTAACAAAAAATAAAATTGAGAATTTAATTGATAAACTGGAGTCAGTATGAGTAAAGACAGCGATGAAATAATTTCTATAAAAGTTGCAGGAGTTGAATATCAGCTGCACTGTCCTAAGGATGAACAAAGAGGACTTTTAAATGCTGCTGATTACCTTAATAAAAAAGTAAAGAAAATTAAAAGACAAGCTAAGTTTTTGAGTATCGAAAAAGCTTCAGTTTTAGCTGGTCTTGAAGTTGCTAATGAACTGTTAAATTCAGATAAGGTAGAAATAAGCGAGCCTCATACAGAACTAGATAGCTCTGAGAAAGAAATTGTCGAAAGTAAAGAAATATCAGAAACCGAGCAAAATACAAATAAAACAGACGATTTGAGCATTAAACTTGTTTCCGAAATTTCTGAGTTATCAAAATTATAAAATTGTTATAATTAATTTGCTTTCTGGGTTATTTGCCAGCCAAATAACACTTCGAGCCGATACAAAAAAATAAGGGAATTTGATACTTATTTTTGTTGAGCACCCATTTGGATTGCCTGAAAAAATAGTGATTCTTCCCGACCTGAGCTTTTCGGTTCGGGTAAATTTTGCAGCGATAACTTGGAAAGCTCCTTCTACAAATGCAAAAACAAAAATTACGTGATTTTATTCAGAATGAATTCTTAGAAATTACAGAAAAAGATAAAAAATCTTTTAATGCAAACATATTTGAACATTTTAAAAAAATATTTCCGTTAGAAACGCCCTTAAGGATAGGCTCCTACATTTCTAAAGATAATGAAGTAAGCACAAAGGCAATAAATAAATTCATTTTAGAAAAAGGTTCTTCTTTGTATTTGCCAAAAATAAAAAGTAAGGGAAATTCAAAAAAATTAAAATTTTTAAAATTTTCTAATAACGACGGTTTAGTGTTAGGAGACTATGGAATTTTAGAACCTAAAGATAAAGGAAAATCTTTAAAACCCGAGTCATTAGATTTAATAATTATTCCCATCAGAGGACTCAATAAAACAAATAAAAGGTTAGGTTTTGGAGGGGGTTATTATGATCGAAGTTTATCAACAGTAAATAAATTAAAATTTATTGGAATTTGTTATGAATTTCAGAAAAATCTGTCTTTCAGAAGTTATGATCATGATATCGAAATTTCAACTATTATTTTTCCGACAGGTTACTTTAGAAAAGCCTGATAACCTTTGTTTTCTGTAACCCTTACAAAAGGAAACTCTGTATTTAATAAATCTTTTTTTAATTTTTCTCGCTCTAATTTGTTTAAGAAAAACCCTACCAACGCTCCTCCATAAATAGATCCCTGATTTTTGTAATGAAACAAACTAATGTTCCATTTGTCTTGAAGTAAATTTAAAAAGTCCATGAGAGCTCCAGGCCTTTCTGGAAAATCAACTTTGAATACTTCTTCAATTTTGTTATCAGGCAATTTTCCAGCTCTTCCTCCAGTCATATATCTAAGATGAACTTTTGAAATTTCGTCATTTGTAAGATCAACCAAGTTGAATTTCTTTTGTTTCATACCATTGATGAAAGTTTTTTTAACCTTTGCATTTCCAGATAATTCTACTCCCAGAAGAATTTTTCCTGACTCAGTTCCGTCAGCTCTATAACTAAATTCAGTGATATTTTTCTGTCCAACTGCCTTACAGAGCTTTCTGAAACTTCCTTTTATTTCAGGTATTTCGATGCTAAAAATTAATTCCTTTTCTTCCCCCATTTTTGATCTTTCAACTATATGCGCTAAAGATTCAAAATTTAAATTAGAGCCACAATAAGTAGCTATCAGGTTTTTATTTTTAAGTTTCTTTTTCGTTACGTATTTTTTTAATCCTGCTAGAGCTAAAGCTCCAGTGGGTTCTGGTACTGTTCGAGTGTCAATAAAGGTATCTTTTACAGCCGCACAAATTTCATCAGTTGAAACAGTAATAGAATCGTCCAGCCACTCCATAATGACCTTGTAATTATTTAATCCAATCTGTTTTGCGGCAGCTCCATCCGCAAAAAGTCCAACTTTTTCAAGTTTAATTCTTTTGCCAAATTTTATTGATTGATTTAAACCTGCAGCATCCTCAGCTTCAACAGCAATAATTTTTACATTTGGATTTTTATTTTTTATATAGGCACCTAAACCAGAAATTAGACCGCCGCCGCCAACGGCGACAAAAATGGCATGCAAATCTTCTTCAAATTCTTCAAATATTTCTTTGCCTATAGTTCCTTGTCCTGAAATTACTTCTGGATCGTCAAAAGGGTGGATAAAAGGAAGTTTATTTTTTTTACAAAATTTTAAAGCAGCTTCTAAAGCCTCATCAAAGTTGTCACCAATTAACATGACTTTTGATTTCATTTTTTTTACTTCTTCGACCTTTATTGAAGGGGTAGTTTTTGGCATGAATATTGTCGCTTTTATTTTTAGAGTTTTGGCAGAGTAAGCCACCCCTTGAGCATGATTACCAGCAGAAGCAGTGACAACATGACTTACAGCATCTTTGCTTATTAAATTCTTAATTTTGTTATAGGCTCCTCTTATTTTGAAAGAATGCGTAGGTTGAAGATCTTCTCTCTTTAAAAAGATCTTGTTGCGAAGAGAAAGAGATAAATTCTCAGCTAAAGTAATCGGTGAACGAATTACTACGTCATAAACACTAGAGGCATCAATTTTTTTTACATATTTTTGACTATTTTTTAACATGGCTATCTTTTAAGCTGAGCATTATACTTTTAGAATAGATCACCACAACTTAAAATAAGTTTTTCTATGAATCCAAAAGAAAAAGCTGCTCAATATGCATTTGAGAAAATTGAAAAAAAATTTCATAAAGATTTTATTCTCGGCATTGGAACAGGCTCAACCACAAATTGTTTTATTGAGATACTGAAAGAAAAAAAACCTGAAATGAAATGTTTTGTTTCAAGTTCATCTGCTAGCTCAGATTTATTAAAAGACGCTGGATACATTGATGCTGAATTAAACGATGTTGGAGGTCCAGATATCTATGTCGATGGAGCCGATGAAGTTAACTCTAAGTTTGAATTGATTAAAGGCGGAGGCGGAGCTTTGACTAGAGAAAAAATAATCGCTTCGGCATCTCAAAAGTTTATTTGCATAGTGGATCAAACAAAAGTTGTGGACAGGTTTGGAAAATTTCCTGTTGCAGTCGAAGTAATTCCCATGGCGAGAAGTTATGTATCTCGACAAATAGTTGCAATGGGAGGAAGACCAAATTATAGAATTGGTTTTCTTACCGATAATGGCAATCAAATTATAGATGTGCTTAATTTAAATTTTGATGTTCCTTTTGAAACAGAAGGTAGGATTAATAAAATTCCTGGAGTAGTCGAGAACGGTATATTTTCAGCCAGAAAGGCAGATTATATAGTCGTTTCGGATGGCGCTAAAACTTACGAATTATAGTAATTTTTCTATTTTGCTTAGAATACTTTGGTCGTTTGGTTCCACGTTACTTGAAAATACATGCGTTTCTGAACCATTTTTTGATATAAGAATTTTTGTAAAATTCCAAGAAGGGGCTTTTCCAGTTTTACTATTTAAATCCTTGTAGAAATCATTTGCTTTACTGCCTTTTACACTAGAGGTAGCAAACAATGGAAAGGAAACTCCATAGGTAGATTCGCAAAATTCTTTAACTTTGTCTTCGGAATTATATTCCTGAAACATAAAATCTCTAGAGGGAAAACCTAAGATAACAAAGTCTTCATTGTTATATTTAGAATAAAGTTTTTGTAAGCTTTCGTATTGGTATGTAAAGCCACATCTGCTGGCGACATTAACAACCATTATTACTTTATCTTTGTATTTACATAAGTTCTCGTAATTTTGGGTGTCTAAAATTCTTAAATCATGATCCAAGTAAGATGGACATGCACTGTTCTCGTCAGAAGAGCCTATAGAAAAACTAATCGAAGAAAATAAAATTAAGCTTAAATAAAAATAAAAATGTTTCATATCTAAAAATATTGAGTCTTTTTACTATAAATCAAGACTTTTGTATTCTCTTTAACTCTATTAAACAATTTAATTACATCCTTATTCTTCATCCTTATACAGCCTATAGATGCTGGTTTTCCTATAAGACCTTCTTCAGCAGTACCGTGAATATAGATAAACCTTTCCTTGGAATCAACGTCTCCACCTTTATTGATACCGTCTTCTAATCCATCCAACCATAAGATCCTAGAAGTGATGACATCCTCTGGAATGTCTATTTTTTCTTTAATAGGCTCTATAATCTCTTCGGTCCATTTTCTTCCTTTGAATACTGCTCCAAGGGGTAAATTCTTACCAATTTTTTCAGAAATAATATGTTCTCCAAATGGAGTTTTGTAACTATTTTTTTTATTACCTAAACCATTGACCGAAGATGAAATAGGATATGTATAAGTTCTAAATTTAGTTTTATAAATGAGCTTTTGTTCATCAATATTAATGAGAATGAAATTATTTTTTTCGTTATTTTTTATGAAGTTACTTACAATATCATTTGTAATATTTTTTTCACTCACAGTAGTTGCACATCCAATAAATAGTAAAAAATATAAAAAAACAAATTTATTTATTTTCACGTATTTTTCTTAACTTTAAATAACTAGAAACCATAAGGATTGTTAACAACAATATAATAATAGGCATTTTACCGTAACTATTAACAGGCGTGGTTCCTTTAAAGAGGTTTATTTTTAAACTCAACTCTTGAGGATTATTTCTCTTACTAACTTCATCATCTATTTCTATCAAATCAATTATTCCTCCTCTTTCATTAATCACGGCACTTATTCCGCTTGTAGTACTTCTTATCAAAGGCTTTCTATTTTCAGCTGCTCTAAATCTAGCTATTTGTAAATGTTGATGCGGCCCAATGGTTTCTCCAAACCAAGCATCATTACTTGCAGAAAATAACAAATTACTTTGTGGGGCATATTTAAAAAAAAGGTCTTGAAAAGACACTTCATAACAGATCGAAGCAAAAATTGAATAACCATCCCCCATAATTAGCTCGTTATTAACTGCGGCACTGACTTCAGGTCTAGAAAAGTTGAAGAAGTTAAAAAAATAATTAAAAAAACTATAAGGAACATATTCGCCGAAAGGAACCAATCTTTCTTTGCGATATTGTCCTTTTAGATTTCCAAAACTAATTAAAGAGTTATAAATTTCATCGTTTTCTTCATTTTTAGATAAGGTTCCTGCTATCACCCCAATGTTTGCTTTTTCTGCTAGTGTTAAAAAAGGTTTTAAGTAAAACCCAAAGTTTGAGAATTGCCCTGGCAAGAAAACTTCAGGAAAAAAAAATAATTTTGGAGTTTCTGCTTTGTTAATTAATCTAGGCGATTCTTTTATCAAAAATCCGCCCATGATATCGGTTGATTCTCGCTTACCCGAGGAAGTCCATTTTTCTTTAATTCCTATATTCGGCTGAACAACTACTATGTCAATTTCGTTTGTTGAAGTAGTCCAATCAACTCGAATCAAAAATATATTTGATAAGCAAATAAGTAAAATTAAAGAACTGCATAAGATTATTGAACTTGAATTGAGTTTCTTAACACTTTTTATGAACTCTAAAGCCGATGAGGATAATAATACGATAATAAATGACATACCAAATATTCCAGCGACAGGAATAAACCCATTTATAAAAAAATTATCTATCGAAGTATAACCAACATATAGCCAGGGGAAGCCAGAAAATAAAAACTCTCTTAACCATTCAGAAAGTACCCAGACCGATGGAAATAATAACAACCTAGCAAGGAAGTTATCATTTCTTAAAAAACTATAAGTTAAAAAGATAAGACCCTGAAATAGAGATAAAAACATTGAAAGCACAATGGTTAAAAAGGAAGCAGCAAAAACATTAGCCCCGCCATATACATTAATGCTATTTTCTATCCAAAAAATACCGATTAACCAAAATCCTAATCCAAAAAAATAACCTAAAATAAACGAAACTTTTGGATTCTGCTTTTCTAAAGTAATTAAAATTAAAAAAGGAATAATTAAAGAAAAGATCCAAAAGTTAAAAGGTTCGAACGCTAAAATTAAAAGGGTTCCAAGAAAAAAAGAAAATATAGCTTTTAAAATCATTTATAGAACCTTGCTGACAATCGATTAAGTTCTATTTTAGCCAGAAACTTATTTTTTTACTTTCTAAAATTCTACAAGTTTCAAAAATTGGTAATCCTACGATGTTCGAATAACTTCCTATAATTCTCTCAACAAATACTGCTCCGTAACCTTGGATTGCATATCCTCCAGCTTTATCATTTGGTTCTCCGGTATCCCAATATTTTTGACATTCCTCGGCATTAAGCTGTCTAAACAATACTTCACTTTCAACTATTTCGTAATTCAAATTTACTTCTTCCGAATTTTTATTAACTAACTCTCCAATAACTATACAAGAGTAAACCTTATGCCATCTACCAGATAGCTCAAGTAACATTGAAATACAGTGATCTTTATCTCGAGGTTTGCCAAAAATTTGATTGTCCAAGGACACAACAGTGTCAGCAGTCAAAACAGGTAGGATAATTTCTTTTTTAGCTTGAATTAATGCAAGTGCATTGAGTGCTTTTTCTTTTGTATTTCTTTCTACAAAATCTAGTACATTTTCATTAGGAAATACTTCTTCCTTATGATTACAAGTTAATATTTTAAAATTAACTCCTAGAGATTTTAGAATTTCTTTTCGGCGCGGGGATTGCGAAGCAAGATATATACTTGCCACTATTTGATCTTATCTTCTTTGTATATAACGTGTTTTCTGATGACAGGATCAAATTTTTTAATTTCTATTTTATCTGGAGTATTGGTTTTATTTTTATCAGTTGTGTAATAGTGACCTGTTCCTGCAGATGATACTAACTTAATTTTTTCTCTCATACCTTATCTCCTCTTGCTCTGATTTCGTTCAAAACAACTTCGATGCCTTTTTTATCGATAATTCTTAATCCTTTAGCTGAAACGTTTAAAGAGATATATTTGTTTTCAGATTCTACCCAGAACTTATGTTTGTGCAGATTAGGCATAAATCTTCTACGAGTTTTATTGATTGCCTTTGAAACGTTGTTTCCTGACATAGGGGTTTTGCCTGTGACTTGACAAATTTTACTCATATATAGCCTCTCTGAGGAAGGATTTATACCAGAATCTTGAGTTTTAGGAAACCCAAATCAGGTTATAATTCTTTCGAATGAGCAAACTAGCAAACAAAAATATTCTTTTATGTGTAACTGGAGGAATAGCAGCATATAAAGCGGCAGAATTAGTAAGACTTTTTAAAACTTCTAATGCTTTTGTAAAAGTATTAATGACAAAAGGAGCTCAAGAATTCATTACACCTCTTACCATGCAAGCTCTTTCAGGAGAAAAAGTACACACAGATCTTTTGAGTAAAGAGGCAGAAGCCGCAATGGGTCATATAGAACTAGCTAAATGGTGTGACGTAATTGTTATCGCCCCTTGTTCAGCAAATTCTTTGTCGAAACTAGCTGAAGGGAGAGGAGACGATTTACTTTCAGCAGTATGTTTGGCGTCAGAAAGTGAGTTATGCATAGCACCAGCTATGAATCAGGCTATGTGGAAAGATAGTAGAACACAAAAAAATTTAAAAAAGATTTTAAGATCTGGAGCTAAAATTATAGGTCCCGCTTCAGGAGAGCAGGCTTGCGGGGATGTTGGTGAAGGGAGAATGACAGAGCCGAAAGATATATTAAATGAAATTGAAAATAAATTTAAAAAAGGTTCCTTGTCAGGCAAAAAGGTATTAATTACAGCTGGCCCAACACAAGAAATGATCGATCCTGTTAGATATATTTCTAATAAGAGTTCAGGAAAAATGGGTTTTTCTCTTGCCGAAGAAGTAAAAAATCAGGGAGCAATTGTAACTTTGATATCAGGACCAGTTAATTTAAATACCCCTGATAAAGTTGAAAGATTTGACGTGAAATCTGCCAAAGAAATGCAGTCTAAAGTAGAAGAGCTTATTGAAGACTTTGATCTTTTTATCTCAGCGGCCGCTGTTGCAGATTTTAAGCCAAAAAAATTACAAGAAAATAAAATAAAAAAAGATTCTAATAATAAAAAGGTAAAGCTAGTTTTGAATAAAAATTCTGATATTTTAAAAGCAATATCAGAAAAAAAATTAAATTTAAAAACCGTTGGATTTGCAGCCGAAACAGAAAATTTGATTACGAACGCTAAAAGAAAGCTTTCAGATAAAAATTTAGACTTAATCGTTGCAAATGATGTTTCCGATGAGTCTATTGGTTTCGACTCAGACGAAAATGAAGTGACTTTGATAACAAAAAAAGAAAAAAAAATAATTAAAAAAACTTCTAAAAAAATTATTTCGAAGAAAATTGTCGAATTTATAGCTCAAAAGGTAATAAATGATTAGGTGGATCATTACTAGAGTTATAGGTTTTTTTCTACCTTCATTAATTTCAAGCTTTTTCAACAATAAAGAAGAAGAAACGGTTGGTGAAATAAATGTTGAATTCAAAATTCTCGATGACAGATTGGGAAATGATATCCCTCTTCCAAAATTTCATACTAAAGGCTCTGCAGCAATTGATCTCAGAACAAATATTAGTAAAAGCTATACTTTGAAAGCTGACGAAACAAAATTATTTACAACGGGCTTTGCAATTCATATTAAAGACTCGAGATATGCTGCGCTTATATTACCTCGGTCAGGACTGGGTCATAAAGATGGCATAGTTTTAGGAAATCTTTCTGGTT
This sequence comes from Gammaproteobacteria bacterium, assembly GCA_004213955.1. GTDB lineage: Bacteria > Pseudomonadota > Gammaproteobacteria > Magnimaribacterales > AG-339-G14 > AG-339-G14. The sequence continues at coordinate 27,509 of SGZL01000006.1, read as the reverse complement.
TAATTGACTCAGATTATCAAGGAGAGATTATGATTTCTCTTTGGAATAGATCCAAAAAAGAATTTATTATCGAACCAGGTGACAGAATAGCGCAAATGCTCTTTTTTAGTATTTTTTCTCCAAATTTTAAATTGGTTTCAAAATTTGATGAGACCGAAAGAGGAATTGAAGGATTTGGATCTTCTGGTAAGATTTAAAATATGACGATTCCAGCAAATAAAACTCTTCAAGAAAATTTTAGATGGAGAGTAGAGACATCCCCAAATAACATAGCTCATAAATTTTTGGATCGAGAAACTTCTTTTTTAGAATTAGATTTTCTTTCAAATAAAGTTGCAAATGGCATTCTTGAAGAAGGATGTAAAAAAGATGCAAGAGTAGCTTATCTCGGAAAAAACTCAGATTATTTTTTTGAAGTACTTTTAGGAACTATAAAATCCGCTACGGTTGCAGTTGGCGTAAATTGGAGATTAGCTCCGCCAGAAGTTTCTTACATTATAAATGATTCAAAAAGCGAAATAGTTTTCGTCAGTGAAGACTTTTACCCTGTAATAGAACAAATTAGAGATGAATTAACTACAGTAAAAAAAATTATTGCTATTGACGATAAACACGAAGAATACGAAGGCTATTTAACCTGGAGAGAATCTAAATCTGATACTAAAATTAACATAGAGACTTCGATGGAAGATGATGTAATACAACTCTATACATCTGGTACTACTGGGCATCCTAAGGGAGTTCAAATAACAAACGGAAATTTTGCTTCCGCTAACGATTCAGTCCAAAACAGCGTGCCTTTTGCAGAAAATGAGACGAATCTCGTGTGCATGCCTGGATATCATATCGCTGGAACCAATTGGGGTATTTGGGGTCTTCTTCATGGTTGTAGAAACATAATAATAGCTGATGTCGATCCAAATCTAATTCTGGAATTGATTGAAACTGAAAAAATCAGACATACTCTTTTCGTTCCTGCAGTAATTTTATTTCTGATAACCAACCCTAAAGCTCAAGAAACAGATTTTAGTTCTTTAGAATTTGTTCTCTACGGCGCTTCACCAATTGCTGATGATACGATAATTAAGGCTAAAGAAATAATGAACTGTGACTTATATCAAGTATATGGTCTTACAGAAACTACTGGAGCTATAACTATAATGCTGCCAGAAGATCACGATCCTAAACGCGAAAAATTGAGATCATGTGGAAAAGCTTTAAGTGGAGTTGAAATAAAAATACTTGGTGATTCTGGAGAAGAGATGCCAATAGGAGAAATTGGTGAAGTTGTCACCAAATCTGCTCTAAATATGAAAGGCTACTGGAATAAGCCAGATGCGACAAAAGAAGCAATACAAGATCAATGGTTTTTTTCTGGAGATGCTGGTTATTTTGATGAGGAGGGTTATCTTTATATCCACGATAGAGTCAAAGATATGATCGTCTCTGGGGGAGAGAATATATATCCAGCAGAAGTTGAAAATGCTTTGATGAGTCATCCAGAAATAATTGATGCTGCGGTAATTGGAATACCTGATGAAAAATGGGGAGAAAGCGTCAAGGGATTTGTAGTTTTAAAAGAGGGTGCTGAACTTAATGAAATAGATACGATTTCATATGTTAAGTCACAGATTGCTGGATATAAGTGTCCAAAAAGTATTAACTTTATAGATATGCTTCCAAGAAACCCTTCAGGTAAAGTTTTAAGAAGAGAGCTAAGAGCTCCTTTTTGGGAAGGTGTAGAAAGAAATGTTGGAGGGTAATTTAGTTATTTTCTTAGTTTCATAGGATCCTTGAAGAAAACATACACAGAAACTACTAAAACGAAAGCCAATAAAAAATAGGTAAAATACTCTACAAAAACCACACCAAGAAAATATCCAGTCAATACATATACAGCCGTCCACGCTGGAGCTGACAAAATTTCTACTGGGAAAAAAATTTTAGAATTCATTCCGAGCGTTCCAGCAGTCAATGGGACTAAACATCTAAGAGGTCCAACAAATCTGCCCAGAGCCACACTCAAAATTCCATACTTCTTAATAAAAATTCTAGCTCTTTCAACATAAGGCCTTTGATCTTCCGGAAACCAACCAATAACCCTATTTCCTATAATTTTCCCTATCAAGTAACTAATTGAATCGCCACAAATCATTCCAAGGGTTGCATATAAAAAAATCTCAATCGGGCCAATGCCAACACTCGCTGCTAATGCACCAATACCAGGAACAATAAGGGTAGCAGGTGTAAATAATCCTACAATTATTAACGATTCTAAAAAAACAAGAATAAAGGCAGCCCAATTAATCCACTCTGTGTTATTTGAAAGAAATTCAAGAATATTACTAAAATCAAACATTAATTTATGAAGTTAATATGCAGATAATTAATTTATTGCAATAATACAATATATGATTGACGAAAACTTATCAGATTTAACTAGTTTGCTCAAACAGGCAAATGAAGCAAAGGAAATTGTTAGTACCTCGAGTCTTGAGCATAAGAATAAAGCTCTTAAGGCTGCTGCAGAATCATTAAATGATTCAAGGAAAAGTCTTAAATCTGCAAATGATTTAGATATGGAGGAAGCATCAAAAAAAGATTTACTGGATAGTTTTATCGATCGTTTGAAACTCAATGACCAAAGAATCGATTCAATGATTTCAGGAATTCATAAAGTAATAGATTTGAATGACCCAGTAGGACAAATTTCTAATAAAACTACCTCACCTTCAGGATTTTTAGTTTCTAAGATGCGAGTTCCCTTGGGAGTTATTGGAATAATTTATGAATCAAGGCCCAATGTAACAGCTGATGCCTCAGCTTTGTGTCTTAAATCAGGAAATGTAAGTATTTTAAGAGGAGGTTCGGAAGCTATAAACTCCAACGCAGCCATCGAGCAATGCATGATAGACGGATTGTCCTCAGCTGAATTACCTAAAAATTCAATTCAATTATTAAAAAATCAAGATAGGGCTTTAGTAGCAGAAATGATAAAACGTGATAAGGAGATTGACCTTATAATTCCTAGAGGCGGTAAAAATCTTATTCAAGTTATTGCAAAAGATTCTAGTGTCCCAGTTTTGAAACATTACGATGGACTTTGCCATGTTTATATTGATGAAAAGGCAGATTCTAAAAAAGCGAAAGAAATTGCTTTAAATGCTAAAACCTATAGATACGGTATTTGCGGAGCTATGGAGACGTTATTAATTTCAGAAAAAATTTCTTCGTCTGTGATTTCAGAAATAATAAATTTATTTAAGAGCCAAAAAGTTGAAATAAGAGGGTGTGAAACAACTTCTAAAAATTTTAATCTATCTTTAGCTAGCGAAGAAGATTGGACAAGCGAGTATTTAGCACCAATTCTCTCAATTAAAACTGTAAAGGATGTAAATGAAGCTATTGAGCATATAAATTTATATGGGTCGGGTCATACAGATTGCATCGTGACAGAAGACATAGAAGCAAAGAAAGTTTTTTTAAGAAAAGTTGACTCAAGTTCTGTTATGCATAATCTGCCAACCTGTTTTGCTGACGGATTTGAATATGGCCTTGGTGCTGAGGTAGGAATATCAACCGATAAACTTCATGCTAGAGGACCAGTTGGCTTGGAAGGACTGACAAGCGAAAAATATATCGTTGAGGGAAATGGACAGTTACGCGCTTAAATTTTAATGAGTGACACCATTGGCATATTTGGGGGTGCATTTGACCCGCTGCATAAAGGACACATTAAATCTATTCAAGATATAAATGAGATAGTAAATTTTTCTGAGTTAAAAATAGTTCCTTGCAATATTCCTGCTTTAAAAAAGGTAACAGTAGCCTCGAAAGAAGAAAGATTTCAGATGCTTAAATTAGTATTTGATGATGTGGAAAATATTAAGATAGATCCTTGTGAATTAGAAAAAGAAGGTATTTCATATACGGTTAAAACTTTGGAAGACTTATCTAACAAAAGTAAGCCCAATCAGCACTTCTCTTTAATTATGGGTTTAGATGCATTTATGAATTTAACTTCCTGGAAAAATTATGAAAGGATATTAGAGCTCTCTTCTATATTAGTTTTAAAAAGACCAAATTATGTCCTAGACCAAAAATATCTTAAGCAGTTTCAAGAGGCTATTACAGACGAGTTAGAAGAATTTTTAAACTCAACAGGAAAAATAATTTTTTTTACACTTACTCAATTAGATATATCGTCCACTCAAATAAAAAAAGCAATAAGTGATGGTAAGCCTTTTGAAGAAAACCTTGATCAAAGAACTTTAAATTTTATTAAGGATAAGTCTATTTATAAATGACAAAAAAAACTTTAAAGATAATTGATAACACTTTAAAAGATATCAAGGCATTAGATACTAAGACCTTAAATTTAAAAAAAATTAATTCGTTTACAGACGTTCTTTTAATCACTAGCGGCTCTTCCTCTACTCACATGTCAGCTATTTCAGACAAACTAATAAGAGAATTAAAAAAAAATAAAATTGAAATTTTTAACTTAGAAGGTAAAAGCTCCCCAGATTGGGTACTTCTAGATCTTGGAGACATTGTAATAAATATCATGTCGAAATCAGCAAGAAAATATTATGATTTAGAAAGTCTCTGGGACGATTCTTTAGCATGAAAGGCCAAAAATTTTTAACAGATCAAAGTATTTTAAGAAGGGTATTCTTATTCTTACTGCCTTTTCTCATATTACTTATTTTTGCTTTTCTTCAAATTTTAAATTTAATGGTGTTTCAGGCTGAAAAATTTAAAACTCAAGCAGATTCAAATAGGATCCTGAAAGAGAAAGTCTTCCCCCCAAGAGGGTTAATTCTAGATACTAAAGATAAAATTATAGTGAATAATTTCATAAGGCAAGATTTAGTAGTAACACCCAACTTTATTGAAAATTATTCTAGTTACTTGTCTCTTTTATCTAGCTTAGTGGAGATTGAAGAAGATGTCTTAGAGCAAATTTTTTATCAAAAATTATCAGAAATTAAACCCTTCCAATCTTTTACATTGTTGAGAGATCTAAACGATAGACAATTAGCCAAAGTAAAATTAAATTTTAAAGATTTGTCAGGGACAGAAATCAATTCAAGTTTTTCAAGGAATGCAGTTTATGGAGAAAGTTCAGGTCCCGTTATAGGATATTTAGGTTTTGCCTCAAAACAAGACATCTTATTCAATCCGAATTTAAAAAATTTTAATGACCAACAAGTAGGATTGCTGGGAATTGAGAAGGAACTTGATGAGGAGTTAAGAGGAACTGTTGGTTATAGATTTTCAGAAAAAGATGCACGGGGAAGTGTTTTAGATGTTTTATCTACAGAGCCCTCCATTAAAGGGAAAAATGTAAAACTTTCTATTGATATTGAGTTACAAGACGACTTATACAAAGAATTTAAGGGAAGAAAGGGCGCATTGATAGCGATTGAACCTGAAACCGGTTTCATTCGTGCGATGATAAGTTCACCTTCATACAATCCAAACTTCTTTAACAATTTAAAGACGGAAGAAATTAAATTACTTTTTCAAAATAAGAATAGCCCTCTTTTCAATAGAGCTATATCAGGTCAATATCCTCCTGCTTCAACTTTGAAACCTTTTATTGGTCTTGTTGCTCTAGAGGAAGAAGTAATAACTTGGCAAGAAAAGATATTAGATGAAGGAGAGTTTTTTGTAGAAGGAGATGAAAGACCTTATAGAGGTTGGAAAGAAGGGGGCCATGGCGAAGTAAATATGGAAAAAGCTATCGCCGAATCTTCAGATGTTTATTTTTATAATATTGCTTACGATCTAACCGTAAATTCAATAGCTCCATTTTTAAAAATGTTTGGTTTTGGCGAATCATCTGATCTTTTCATGAATGAAAGCAAAGGCATTTTGCCAGATAAAAAATGGAAGCTCGGACAAAAAGGAGAATTTTGGTTCAAAGGAGATACTATTAATATGGGTATTGGGCAGGGATATATATTAGCAACCCCGCTTCAAATAGCTCTTGCTTACTCTGCACTTATAAACGGAGGTAAGTTAATCTCCCCCAGAATAGTTCAATCTATAGAAGGAAAGGAAACAGAATTTGTCTCAGAAAAAATAGAGATTAAAAATATTAAGAATTTAGAGTACATAAAACAATCTTTGATTTCTGTTGTTGAATCAAATACTGGTACGGCTAAAAATATTTATGATCCCAAGTTAAGAATTGCAGGCAAAACAGGAACAGCTCAGGTAAAAAGTATTCTTGATGACAACAAGTATCAAGAAATTAGAGAAAATGTTTTACTTAGAGACCATGCTTTATTTGTAGGTTACGGACCTGTAGAGGATCCATCAATCTTAGTCGTTGCCATTGTGGAGAATGGTGAAAGCGGCAGCCTTGTAGCTGCACCTTTAGTAAAAAAAGCAATTAATCTTTATCAAAAATAATGAGCAGACAACCTTTAGATTTTTCTTTGAACCTCGGAATAGATAATTCTAGAAGAAAATCAGTATTTGATCCTTGGATTGTTTTAAGCGTTTTTCTGCTAAGTTTAATTGGAATTTTTATGATTTACAGCGCTAGTCAGTCAGTAGAAATGGCATTGCGACAAGGCGTTTATATGATTTTTGGATTAGCAATATTACTTTTAGTTTCCTTTTCAAATTTTAGAAAAATGGAAGTTTTTTATCTTTATAGTTATTGGCCTGGATTGTTACTTTTAATAATCGTTTTATTTTTTTCCAATGAAAATAATGAAACCAATAGGTGGATTGATTTAGGCATATTCACTATTCAACCATCTGAAATTATGAGATTCCTCCTTCCACTGTCTGCCGCAGCATTTTTGTCGAGAAAACCTTTGATATCAAATTTTGATTATTTATTAGTTTTTATTCTGACTATGGTAGCTACATTTCTAGTTTTGCTTCAACCTGATTTAGGAACATCATTAATTGTGCTTTTATCGGGAATTTTGCCAATTTTATTAGGAGGACTTCCTTGGGTTTTTATTTATCTAGGAGCTTTCACTATTATTTGCTCTCTGCCATTAATTTGGTTTTCTTTATACGAATACCAACAACAGCGAATCATAACTTTATTCAACCCTGACGCCGACATTTATGGAACTGGGTGGAATATCGCTCAGTCTAAAATTGCAATTGGTTCTGGAGGGTTTTGGGGCAAAGGCTATCTAAACGGTTCTCAAAGCCAATTGAACTTCATTCCAGAGAGTCATTCTGATTTCATCTTCTCAGTAATTTCTGAAGAATTTGGTTTGATAGGGGTTTTATTTTTATTATTTCTTTACGGTTTATTAATTTATAGATTAATTTTGATTTCAGTAATGCATCAAAATAGATTTGCCAAGATTTTATCTGCAACACTTTCAACAATATTACTTGCGTATATATCTATCAACATTTGCATGGTGATTGGTTTACTACCTGTCGTTGGAATGCCACTACCTTTTGTTAGTCAGGGAGGGACTGCTTTGATTATTAATTTAGTTACAATAGGTATTATTTTATCTTTGAGACGAGAAACTTAAATGAAATATAATTTTATTTTTTTGATTTGTTTTTGCTCTTATGTTCATTCTAATTACTTAGATCGCGACGAAGTTCATGAATTTATAGATTTCATGTCTACAGAACATGACTTTGATAAGACTTATTTAGTAGAGGTTTTCTCAAAAGCAGTAAAACAGCAAAATATAATTGACTCCATGAATAAACCTGCTGAAAAAGTTGTTTCATGGGATCAATATAAAAATAGAGTTTCTTTTTTTAGAATTCAAAGCGGTAAGGTTTTTCTCAATACCTACGAAAGATGGTTTGATAAGGCGGAGAAAGATTTTGGAGTTCCTCGAGAGGTTATAGCAGCAATTATCGGGTTGGAAACAAATTATGGCGGGTACAAAGGAAAGATAAGAGTCATTGATGCATTAAGTACAGCTGCGTTTGATTACCCCAGAAGAAGATCTTTTTTTAAAAAACAATTGGAAGAGTTTTTCTTACTTTCTAGAGAAGAAAACTTCGAAATAACTGGAGTTAGAGGATCTTATGCCGGAGCCATGGGGTTTGCCCAATTTATGCCTGATAATTACAGAAGATTAGCTTTGGATTTCGATGAGGATGGTAAAAGAGACATTATGAATAACGCGGCAGATGCCATAGGGAGTGTGGCAAACTTTTTATCTTCTAATAAAGGAAATAAAAGAGGATGGGATAGAGATGGATTTATTGCACTTCCAGCTTTAGCTAAAAGAAAAAATAAATTAATCAAATCATCTTTTAAATTAGTTCCTTACAAAGACTTAGATGTTATTTATGAAAATGATAATTTTGATTTTTCAAAAAAATATATTCAAATTTCTCTTTTCCCAAAAAACGAAGAAAGAGATGAGTTTTGGATAGGTGATAAAAATCTTTACGCAATAACAAGGTATAATCCAAGTTCTAAGTATGCAATGTCAGTCTTTCTTTTGAGCGAAGAGTTAAAAAATTAGATACAAGTATGAAATTAGTTTATTTATTTGGGTTATTTTTTATAAGTCTAAATTCTTATTCTCAAGCTTTAATTCCTAACCCACCCCAGTTATCGGCAACAAGCTATCTTTTGCTTGACGCAAAAACTTTAAAAGTTATTTCTGAGGAGAACTCAAATCAATCAACCGGTTTGGCAAGCATCACAAAGATAATGACTGCCTATGTTGTCGCAGATCAAATTAATAAAGGCTTTCTAAGAAACGACTCATTAGTAAAAATTAGTGAAAAATGTTGGCGGACTGAAGGATCTAGAATGTTTGTAAAAGAGGGAACAGAAGTTACCGTTGAGAATTTAATGTTGGGAATCATAGTGCAGTCAGGAAACGATGCAAGCTGTGCTTTAGCAGAACATATTGCCGGTTCTGAATATGATTTTTCAATTTTAATGAATGAATATGCTAAAGAAATGCAATTGGAAGAAACAAATTTTATGAACCCAACAGGCCTTCCAGATGTGAATCATTATTCTACGGCAAAAGATATTGCAAAACTCAGCATTAGATTGGTAGAAGATTACCCAGATACTTATAAAATTTTTAGCCAAAAAGAGTTTACTTACAACGATATTAGACAGTTAAATCGTAACAGCCTGCTTTGGCAAGATGACTCAATTGACGGCATAAAAACTGGCCATACCACTAGTTCAGGATATTGCATGGTCTCTTCGGCTAAGAGGGGTGATATGCGGTTAATTGCGGTAACTTTAAACAGCTCTTCAGAAAAAGCGCGACTTCGAGATAGCCGAAGACTTCTTGACTATGGCTTTAGATATTATTCCACTAAAAAAATTCTTTCCAAATACGAGACGGTTTCTTCAGTAGATGTATGGGCTGGAAGCGAAGATGTTCTTAACTTAGGGCCATCCGAAGATGTATATCTCACTCTCACTAAACCTGAATTTAATTCTCTTGAATTAATTGTTTCTAAAAACTTAGGCGTTAAGGCCCCAATTCAGAAAGGCGATACTTTAGATTCTTTAGACTTTGTTATCGACAATAAAACTTTAAAGAGTATAGATCTTGTTGCTGTAAAAAAAATAGATTCAAAAGGTTTTTTATCTTCTACATTCGAAGCTATAGGTTTTTATATCTACAGTTTTTTTATGCAAGACGAAGTTAATTAATGACAATCTGTTATCTAAACGAAGATTTTATTGAGCTTAGCAAGGCAAGTATTTCCCCTTTAGACAGAGGTTTCCTTTTCGGAGATTCGGTGTATGAAGTTCTTGCTGCCTATAATAAAAACCTTTTCAGATTGGATGATCACATAAATAGGTTAAATAAAAACTTAGAATTCCTGGGTATTAATCTAAATCTTTCTGATTCTGAAATTAAATCTATTTTGAAAGAAGTTTGTCTAAAAAATCTAGAAAAAAATCAAATAATATACTTGCAAATTTCAAGAGGAATGGAAGAGATTAGGAATCACATTCCAAAAGAAGATACAAAGCCAACTTTATTTATATGTTCTTTTGAAATGAAAAATGTTCCTAACGAAAATAATGAAACCATAAAAGCAATTTTAAGTTCCGATATCCGATGGAAAAAAAGTTCAGTTAAATCTACTTCTTTATTAGCAAATGTTTTATACAAAATAAAAGCTCAAGAGGAAGGAGTGGATGAACTTTTGATGAGTGATGCTGGATTCATTACTGAAGGAGCTGTGAGTAACGTTTTCTGCGTAAATGAAAATAGAATATTTACTCCTCCATTAGACGCAAACATCCTCCCTGGAATCACAAGGAAAGTAATTATAGAAATATTCGAAGATCTAAATTTAAATTTCGAAGAAAAGAAAATTAATGAAGAGTTTTTATTTAAATCAGATGAACTTTGGATTACTAATACAACCAAAGGGATTCTTCCGATTGTCGAACTTGATAAAAAGGTCATCGGAAATGGGATTCCTGGCAAATTATTTCAATCAGTTAAACAGGGTTTTTTGAAAAAAATTGAGGATTGCAAAGTTTAATAAGTATCTTTTCGCTTGTGCTCCAAAAATCACTTCTACCCATTTTAAAATCTCTATCGAGTTTTGCTAATTCTCTCTTCAAGTTAATAATAAAACTTAGTTCTAGTTTTGAGGATTTTCTTCTCAAGTTGTCTGAGTATGTTCTAGGACCAGGAAAATAAGAACTAGGGTCTTCTTTGGTCAAGATTAATCTTTCCATTTCTCTAAATAGAAACCATAAGATAATTGGCTCGGCAGTTTTTTTATTTTGAAGATTTTTAAATATTTTTAAACTCATATCGACATCATCACTGAGTATGGAGTCAGATAAATTAAATATTTCAAAATCTGAATTTTCAGAAATAGAAGTCTTTTCATCAGCATTTAAAGTTTTTAGGAATTTAATTTCTTGAATTGCAGCAAGAAAATTTCCCTGAGTTTTTTCAATAATTAGATTTAACGTTTCAATATCTAATTCAAGAGAATTTTTTTTTGATTGCTGAACAACCCAATTTTTGAACTGATTAGGATATATTTTTTTTATTTCCGTAACCTCTGAGATAGTAGATATCTCTTTAAACCATTTTTTAGTAGTTACTCTCTCAATATTAATGATAGAAACTATTAACGATTTGTCTTCACTTAGATGTCTGCAAAAGTCTATAAAAGTTTCGGAATTATCTTTTGTAAGCGAAGAACTCAGCCTAAGATCTATGATTTTTTTTTCACTAAACAACGAGGTTTCGTTCTCTTTAAATAAATTTTCTAACTTAAAACCAGAGTCATTACTAAAAAAAATTTCTCTTAAAAAATATTCCTTTTTTTTTAAATCTTGAATTATTTCATCTCGTTTTAATTCGATAAGAAAGGGTTCTGCGCCATGAATTGTATAAATGTTAGGAGCTTTCATTAAAGGCTAGATGAAAAGTTTGAAATCCTAAAAGCTAATTCATTTAGCGCTTGTTGGAAAAAATTTATTTTAATTTCTTCAATTTTTTGTTCGTTAGATAAAATACTATCAGTGTCGTAAGCAAAATCTTCATTTGCAAAAAATTCTATAAATTCGCTTTTAGAATTTGTTTTCAAGTAAAAATCAAATTGGTAGTCTAATTTACCCACGGCTGGAAAAAAATTTTTATCTGTAGCGTTTAAGAATTTTCCGATTCTGTGATTTACAATTTCAATTTCTAAGTCTGCTTCATCTAATGATGAAATTTCTAGATTTAGAAAAGAGGTATTTTTTCTAATTTCAACAAGAAGAGATTGATTTAATGGATTATTTTTGAAAGAAAAATAAATTTTTAGCGCATCTTCTTCAGATTCATTTACTGGAGAATAGCCGCAGCTAAATAAAATAAATAATAATAGAGATGGATATAGCTTCATTTAATGACAAAGTTGATTAATTTCTTTTCTATAAATATTACCTTAAGGACCTCTTTACCTGATATAAATTTTTTCACATTCTCAATTTTTTTTGCAGAATTTATAATGTTCTCTTTTTCGTCTTCAAGACCTACCTTTATGGAGCCTCTAACTTTTCCGTTGACTTGAATAACGAAATCAAATTCTGAAGATTCTAAATATGATTTATCAAAATTAGGCCATTTATTATCTTCAATTTTATCCTCGTTAAGTTGATCCCAAAGCTCATGACAAATGTGGGGCGAAATAGGGTAAAGCATTAGCAAACTTTTGTTGACTATATTTCTTAGTGTTTTACTCCTTTGACTTGTAGTTATTTCTTCCAAGAAAATACTAGGAATGAAATTTATCAATTCCATAATAGAGGAGATAGCCGTATTAAATGACTGTCTTCTGTCGAAGTCATCAGAAACCTTTTTTATAGTTTGGTTTAGTTTAACTTCCAGTTTTTCATCAATTTCATTTTCATCACTATCTTTAATTTTTTGAGTCTTAATAATTTGAGTAAGATTCCATAATTTATTTAAAAACTTAAAAGACCCTTTTAAACCTTCATTAGACCATTCCAATGATTGATTAGGCGGCGCCGCAAACATTGAAAACATTCTTACTGCATCAGAACCAAACTCTTCAATCAAGTCTTTAGGATTTACAACGTTACCTTTTGATTTAGACATTTTAGAGCCATCTTTTAAAACCATTCCTTGGCATAGTAAATTTGTGAAAGGTTCTCTTGTTTCCAAAAGGTTTAAATCATTCATTGCTTTACAAAAAAACCTTGAATATAAAAGGTGTAAGATTGCGTGTTCAATTCCACCTATGTATTGGTCTACTGGAAGCCAGTAGTTTGCTTCATCATCAAGAATCTTATCTTGAGACTTATAAGATGCAAATCTTGCAAAGTACCAAGAAGATTCAACAAAAGTGTCAAAAGTATCGGAATCTTTTGTGTAAATTTTGTTATTTAAACTGATTGAATCATTTTTTAAGTCAGCATCTTTAAGTTCTGAAAATGGAAGAACATCTCCAGGATCAGCATCGTTTATCATCATTGGAATTGGAGCTCCCCAACTTCTTTGTCTAGAAACGCCCCAATTTCTTAATCTAAAATTTGTTTTTCTTTTGCCAAATTCTTCTAATTTGTCTAGAACTTCGTCAGAAAACAATCCATCTAAAAAATCAGAATTAAAGATCACTCCTTTTTCTATATAAGCTTCTTTTGAAATATTTACTTTTTTTTCTGGATCTTGAATTACTTGTTTGATTTCAATGTTATATTTTTTTGCAAAGTCGTAATCTCTTTGATCATGAGCAGGAACTCCCATCAATGCTCCAAAACCGTATTGAAGAACATAATTTCCTACCCAGATTTCAATTTTTTGTTTTGTTATTGGATGATAAGCGTGAGCATTTAATTTAAATCCCTCTTTTGCTGCCAAAGCTGAATTTATTTCGGAGGTAGATCCTTTAGAATTTTCTAAAACCCAATTTTTAAGATCCTCATCTTCTTCAATAAAGCTTTTTGTAATTGGATGAGACAAAGAAAGCGCTATGAAAGTTACCCCCATGATTGTATCTGGTCGTGTGGTGAATACCTTTAGAGTATCTTTAGTGCTAGTCTCAAACGCGAATTCCATTCCTTCTGACTTACCAATCCAGTTTTTTTGCATAAGTTTTACTTGCTCTGGCCACCCAGTAAGATTATTAAGTTCTGTCAACAACTCATCTGCGTAATCTTCAATCTTTAAAGCCCACTGACTGATAGTTTTTTTCTCTACCTCTGCTCCAGATCGCCATCCCTTTCCATCGATAACCTGTTCGTTTGCTAGCACTGTTTTGTCGACAGGATCCCAATTAACTTCTGCTTCTTCTCTGATAACTAAATTCTTCTTGTAAAGCTCACAAAATAACCATTGCTCCCACTTAAAATAATCTTCGTCACAAGTTTTAAATTCTCTTCTCCAATCATAGCTAAACCCTAAGGACTTAAGCTGGATTTTCATTTTTTCTATATTTGTTTCAGTCCATTCTTTTGGCGATACATTATTTTCAATAGCCGCATTTTCTGCAGGAAGACCAAATGCATCCCAACCCATTGGTTGCAACACATTTTTACCCTTCATTCTCTGAAATCTAGAAATTACATCTCCGATTGTATAATTTCTTACATGCCCCATATGAAGTTCGCCAGATGGATAAGGGAACATACTTAAACAGTAAAATTTTTCTTTTTCTGAATCTGCTTCTACTTCAAAGCTTTTATTTTTTTCCCAAAAATCCTGAATTTTTTTTTCAATTTTACTCGGGTTATATTCTTGAGTTTTACCCATCAGCTAATATTAAGAACGTCTTTAAGATAATTAATTGAGATATCTCCTTCAAAAAATTTAGGCTCCTTCATAATTATTTCTTGAAGATCTTTGTTAGTCATAATTCCTTCAACAAAGAACTCCTCTAAAGCGAAAGACATTCTTTTGATTGCAGATTTTCTATCAAAAGAGAAAGCACATATTTTAGCAATCAATGCATCATAGTAAGGCGACACCGTATAACCCGCATAAAGATGTGAGTCGACTCTAATACCAATACCTCCTGGCGGATCGTATTCCGTGACCTTTCCTGGAGATGGAATAAACGTCTCAGGATCTTCAGCATTTATTCTGCATTCAATCGCATGCCCATACTTTTTTATATCGTTTTGTTTAAGTTCAAGTTCCTGACCTGCCGCTGTTTCTATTTGTAATTTAACTAAGTCCATATTAGTTATCATTTCTGTAACGGTATGTTCAACTTGCAATCTAGTATTCATCTCTATGAAATAAAACTCATCGTCTTTATAAAGAAATTCAAAAGTCCCGACACCTTTGTATTTCATTTTCTTTAAACAATTTATGCAAAGCTTAAACAATTCCTCTTTTTTGGTTTCATTTAAGTCCCATGCTGGTGCTTCCTCGATAATTTTTTGGTTTTTTCTTTGAATAGAACAGTCTCTTTCAAAAAAATGTAGAGCATTACCAAAATTGTCAGCAATTACTTGCACTTCAATATGTCTTGGATTTTCAATAAACTTTTCTAGATATATCTCGTCACTCCCAAAGCTATTTAATGCTTCCTGTTGAGTTATTCTCATACTAGAAAGAAGTTCTTCTTCTTTTCTGACAATTTTAATTCCCTTTCCGCCACCTCCTGCTGCAGCTTTTATTAGTAGGGGGTATCCTATTGAGTTAGCTATGTCTAAAGTTTCTCTATTCGTTGCAGAAACTCTTCCACTGCCTGGAACACATTGCAAACCTACTGAAGTAGCCATTTCTTTAGCAGAGATTTTATTACCCATAATTCTTATTGATTCTGGATCTGGTCCAATAAATGTGTATCCACTTGCTACAACTTGTTCAGCAAAATGATCATTTTCGGCTAAAAAACCTACACCGGGATGAACAGCATCTGCTCCAGATACCTCGCAGGCACTTATAAGGGCTGGAATGTTCAAATAACTCTTATTTGATTGAGCAGGGCCTATACAAATAGCTTCATCAGCCATCTTAACGTGCTTTAGCTCCTTATCAGGTTCTGAATAGACTGCTACAGATTTTATATCCATCTCTTTGCAGGCCTTCAGCACACGAAGTGCTATCTCACCTCTGTTGGCAATTAATATTTTGTCGAACATCCTTATTCTAAGATAAAAAGAGTTTGTCCAAATTCAACTGGTTCTGCATCGTCAGGAACTATATCTATGATTGTTCCACTGAAATCTGCTTTAACTTCATTCATCATTTTCATTGCTTCAATGATACAAAGTACGTCTCCTTCGTTTACGTTATCGCCTACTTTTACAAAAGTTTCGGCCCCAGGATTAGGAGCTCCATAAAAAGTTCCAACCATTGGCGATTTAATCTCTTTACCTGAAACTTTCTTAGTTTCTTCAACCTCTGTATCTTTCTCAATTTTTTCTGGCTCCTCTTTAGTAATGGATTTTCCTTCTAAAGGCTGAGCAGCTGGTTGAGCGACTAAAGTCTGAGATAAATTTGAACCCGCTTTTACTAATTTTACTGATTCTTCACCTTCTTTAATTTCAATTTCATTGAGATTAGAGTCTTCTAACATCTCAATCAATTTTTTTACTTTTCTTATATCCATTTACATATCTCCAATTTTTTTAATTGCAAAATCTAATGCGCTAACGTAACTTTCTTCTCCCAATCCAGAGATCACGCCAATAGAAATATCTGAGAAAAAAGATTTTTCTCTAAAACTTTCTCTTCCAAAAATATTACTAATGTGGATTTCTATCATTGGAATGTCTACTCCCAAAACCGCATCTCTCAATGCAACACTAGTGTGAGTAAAAGCCCCAGGATTAAAAAGAATAATTTTTACGTCATTTTTTTTGGCCTCTTGTATTTTATCTACAAGTTCGTGTTCCGCATTACTTTGAAAGCAGTCCAACTTTATATTGTTCTTTGCTGCAAGTTCGGTAAGTTTGGATTCAATATCTTCTAAAGTACTACTTCCATAAATATCTTTCTCTCTAGAACCAAGAAGGTTTAGATTTGGACCATTTAAGAGAAGTAGATTAGACATATTTTAGGGATTTTAAGAGATTTTAGTATTTATTTCAAAGAATTTAGAAGAAGATGTATTCTAATAAGAAATCTTTTTTACTTCTTTGTTGAAACAAAAATAGTTTCTGAAACACCCTTGATATTCTAAGTAAATATCTCCACTAGAAATAGTATCAGAAAGTTTGAGATTTAAACTAAAATCTTTTTCTAAAATAGGTTGTTCTCCAAAAAATTTATCTTTTATAAATGTTATTTCACCTAAAATAATAAAAGGGTTAAAAAATGTATCTTGTCGAACTTTAATTTTGTTCTTATAGACGTAAATTCCTTCATGCAATTTAAAATTTATTTCTACTGTCTCTTCTTTTTTATCAGCATAAATTTTAATAGCTTCTTTTGAGTTAGGCACTGAGTCATAAATAGAATCACTTGAACTTAAATAGACTGAAAAAGTCATAATTAAGATCACTATTCTTTTTGTTAGGTACATTTAAGATAAATTCTAATAAAATATAAGAGATATAAAAATAATTTTAAAAATTGCCAACATCACAAAACATCAATGAATAAAAAGAGAAAGTTTTCATCTTCTTTAGTAGATGGCCCTGAACAAGCTGCTTCTCGTTCGATGCTTCGTGCAGCAGGTTTTAAAGACGAAGATTTTAATAGACCTCAGGTAGGAGTTGCATCGACGTGGTCCATGGTGACTCCATGCAATATGCATATTAATGATTTGGCAAGCTTAGTATGTCAATCGATTGATGAAAATTTACTCAAGTCGGTTTTGTTTAATACCATTACAATCTCAGATGGCATATCGATGGGAACTTTAGGAATGAGATATTCATTAGTTTCTAGAGAGGTTATTGCAGACTCAATTGAAACAGTTGTTGGCTGTCAATCTTTTGATGGCGTAGTCGCAATAGGCGGATGTGATAAAAATATGCCAGGTTGTTTGATTGGCCTAGCAAGATTGAATAGACCCTCTATTTTTGTCTATGGAGGTTCGATTAGACCAGGAAAAAATCATTCGGATTTGGTAACAGTCATGGAAGGTATAGGAAGCTATACGAGTAATAAAATTTCTGAAGATCAATTGATAGCTATTGAGAAAACAGCCCTCCCTGGACCTGGTTCTTGTGGGGGGATGTATACAGCCAATACTATGGCTTCAGCTATCGAGGCCTTAGGAATGAGCTTACCCGGAAGTAGTTCACAAGATGCTGTCTCAGATGAAAAAAAAGTTGATTGCGAAAATATTGGAGCTGCTATCAACCATCTCTTGGAAAAAGATATCAAACCTTCAGATATCATGACTAGAAATGCTTTTGAAAATGCCATTAGAGTAATAATAGCTCTCGGAGGATCGACAAACGCTGTTCTTCACCTGTTAGCTATGGCTCATACTGTAGGAGTTTCTCTAAAAATTGAAGATTTTGAGGAAATAGGAAAAACAAGCCCAGTCTTAGCTGATTTAAGACCATCTGGCCACTACTTAATGTCAGAATTAAATGCTATCGGAGGAGTCCAGCCCTTAATGAAAATGCTAATGGAAGAGGGGCTTCTCCATAAATCTTGCTTAACTGTAACGGGCAAAACCTTAGAAGAGAATTTAGAAGACGTGAAACCATATCCGAAAGATCAAAAGATAATTTCGGCATTTTCTGCGCCAATAAAAAAAGATAGCCACTTAAAAATCTTAAAAGGAAATTTGGCAGAGGACGGAGCCGTTGCAAAAATTACCGGCAAAGAGGGCACGAGTTTTACAGGAAGCGCGAGAGTATTTAATTCAGAAGAAGAAACTTTAGATGCAATTTATAATTCTAAAATTAATCCGGGCGATGTTATCGTTGTTAGATATGAAGGCCCTGTTGGCGGTCCAGGAATGAGAGAAATGTTAAAGCCAACTTCTGCAATTATGGGAAAAGATATGGGCGACAAAGTAGCATTTATTACCGATGGGAGATTTTCTGGAGGCTCGCACGGCTTCGTCGTAGGTCATATTACGCCCGAAGCTGCAAAGGGAGGTCTTATAGGATTGCTTGAGGACGGAGATGAAATCACTATTGATGCGATCAAGGGAAAAATTGATGCAAAGCTATCTAAACAAGAGATTTCAGAAAGAAGAAAATCATGGGTTAATCCTAAGCCCTACAAGGAAAGAGGCGTGCTTTCAAAGTACGCAAAAGTAGTTAGTTCAGCTTCCTTGGGTGCAATAACTGATTAAAAGCTTTTAAATATTTTTATTTCCATCATAATTATTGCATGAGTGAAATTATCGAATTAAATGATGAAAATTTTGATCAGCAATTAACAGCTTCAGAAAAACCAGTGCTTGTAGATTATTGGGCAGAGTGGTGCGGTCCATGCAAAATGGTGGCTCCTATTCTTGAAGAATTATCTAGTGAATTAAAAGATAAGCTAACTATTGCAAAATTAGACGTCGATAATAACAAAGACTCTGCAATCAAACAGAAAGTAATGAGTATTCCAACATTAATACTTTTTAAAGATGGAAACCCAATTGATCAAAGGATAGGAGCTCTAACCAAAAACCAATTATTGGAATTCTTGAATCAACATATTTAAATATTTACTAGACTGTATTAAATATAAGTGCTAGATTTGCCCAGTAACTTTCAGTTACAAAACATATTCCAGTAAATTTTTTTTCAACTTATTTTAAAAAATCAAATGCATTTAGGCGAACTTAAAGCCAAACCCGTCGAAGAATTAATCGGTATTGCCGAGGACATGGGTATTGAAAATATAGCAAGATCAAAAAAACAAGATGTCATATTCAATATACTAAAGTCACATTCTAAAGATGGAGAAGATATTGAAGGCGAAGGAGTACTGGAAATCTTAAACGACGGTTTTGGATTTTTAAGATCGCCTACATCTTCATACCTTGCGGGACCTGATGATATTTATGTTTCTCCAAGTCAAATAAGAAGGTTTGGGTTAAAAACAGGTGATTCTATATCTGGAAAAATAAGACCTCCCAAAGATGGAGAACGTTATTTTGCATTATTAAAAATTGATGAAATAAATTTTGAAGGAACTGACAAAACTAAATCTAAATTAGCTTTTGAAAATTTAACTCCTTTATTTCCTGAGGAAAGACTTGTGATGGAATCAGGTAATGGAACTACTGAGGATTTGTCTGCAAGAATTATCGACCTAATTTCACCTACTGGAAAAGGCCAAAGAGGATTAATTGTTTCTCCACCTAAAGCTGGAAAGACTTTGCTTCTGCAAAGCATCGCCCATTCAATTGAAAAAAATAGTCCGAACAGTATTTTAATGGTGTTACTAATTGATGAACGTCCTGAAGAAGTCACAGATATGACAAGATCTGTAAAAGGTGAGGTGATAGCAAGCACCTTCGATGAGCCGCCCTCACGTCACGTACAAGTGGCAGAGATGGCAATTGCAAAGGCTAGAAGACTTGTTGAATCAGGAAACGATGTAATTATTTTATTAGATTCAATCACTAGATTAGGGAGAGCTTATAATTCAACTCAAGCATCTTCTGGAAAGATTCTTACTGGTGGAGTTGATGCAAACGCCTTAGAAAAACCTAAAAGATTTTTTGGTGCTGCTAGAAATATTGAAAATGGAGGCAGTCTTACGATTATAGCTACAGCTTTAGTTGATACTGGTTCTAGAATGGACGAAGTAATTTACGAAGAATTTAAAGGCACTGGTAATCAAGAAATTCATTTAGATCGATCAATTGCAGAAAAAAGGATTTTTCCTGCAATAAACATTAGAAGATCTGGCACTAGAAGAGAGGAATTGATTACAGATGAATTAGATTTAGCTAGAATTAATATTCTCAGAAAGTTACTTCATGAAATGGAAGATACCACTGCCACAGAATGGCTCATTGATAAATTAAGAAAACATAAAACTAATAATGATTTTTTTGACTCCATGAAAAAGTCTAAGTAGTTTTAATTTTTAATAATCTATAGCACTTTTTTTTCATTATTTTTTCTTTAAAAATTTCAAATTCATCATCCAAAAAATTTAAATTGATGTTCGTCTCGGATTCAAGGTAAAAAACCGTTTCTTTTGAGTAAACTTTCTTTTGTTTTAAACAATCAAAAACATCTGCTATCAGATCTTTATTGAAAGGTGGGTCAATAAAAATTAAATCATAGATCTGTCCTGATTTGATTTGATTAAACCATTTATGAAAATCTTCGTTATAAACTTTTGTATTTGTATTTTCTTTTAAACTTTTTAAAGTACTTTGTAGATTATGTGCAAAGTTTTTTTCTGTTTCTACAAAATCAATTTTAATTGCGCCTCTAGATAAAGCTTCAATTCCCATAGCACCTGTTCCAGCAAATAAATCCAAACAAGAAAGACCAGATAGATCGTTTCCCAACCAATTAAAAACCATTTCCTTGGCTCTGTCGGGTGTTGGTCTTAATTTTGGATCTATTGAAAAAGGAATTTTTTTTCCTTTCCACTTTCCTCCAATAATTCTTATTTTCCCTTTTTCCATCTCAGTAATAAATGAATTATGATAGCGCTTAAGAATATTTTTTATAAAAAACTTATGCAAGAAGAATTTTTAAAAATCCTCAGAACGCTCAAACAAAATGTATTCATTATGACCTCAGGCACTGAGGGCGACAGATGTGCTGTTACAGTATCATCTGTGACATCTTTATCCTTAGAACCTCCTTTGATAATAGTTTGCATAAACAAAAATGCTTCAATGCATAAAAACTTGGAAAAAAATAAAAAGTTTTGTTTGAATTTGTTAAACAGTAATCAAAAAGATTTGGCCAATTTATGCAGTGGCGAAGATGACGGCGAAAAAAGATTTTCTCAAGGAGAGTGGAGTCAAACGGAGCCAGTATTTTTAACCAATGCCCAATCAAATATTTTTTGTTGTATTGATGAAATTTTTCCTTTCGCAAGTCACTCCTTAGTGATTGGAAAAATTTTCGATTTAAAGCATTCTGGAGAAAAAAACCCTTTGATATATCAGGACGGAGAATATGAATAAATTCTTTCTATCATTAACTATTATTTTTTCTATTAATGCTGTTGCATCAGCTGAGGTTTTCATTATCAGTCCAAAAAATGGTGCAAAGGTTTCGAGTCCTGTCGAAGTTATTTTTGGATTGAAAGGAATGGGAATAGCTCCCGCAGGAGTAAACTTTCCAAATTCAGGTCATCATCACCTTTTAATTAATTTAAATGAGCTACCTGAT
The DNA here is from genome assembly GCA_004213955.1 of Gammaproteobacteria bacterium. Classification (GTDB taxonomy): domain Bacteria; phylum Pseudomonadota; class Gammaproteobacteria; order Magnimaribacterales; family AG-339-G14; genus AG-339-G14. The sequence continues at coordinate 5,806 of SGZL01000006.1, read as the reverse complement.
TTAAAGTCCGGAATTCCAGCAGATGCTAATCACTTGCATTTTGGTAAAGGTCAAACACAAGCGTTAATAGAACTTGATCCTGGAGAGCACACTCTTCAACTTTTACTTGGCGATTGGATGCATGTTCCCCACGAGGTTCCTGTGGTTTCTGAAAAGGTGAAAATTTTTGTATTAGATTAATATAATTATTAATCTTGTGTTTTAAATATTTTCTTTATAAGTTTTTAAAACTTCTTCAGCTTCTTTTGCTAAATCGTCTTTTCCTAACTCTTTGTAAGCAATGATTGAAATTTCTAAAGCTTTTGCAACTTCGGGAGTTCTAGACATGTGCTTGATTATATAATTTGCACGATTTACAGCAGCTACATACGCTTTCCTCTCTATGTAATATTCCGCAACATAAATCTCTTGCCTAGCAATTAGATTTCTCAAAAAAATCATCCTCTGTTTTGCATTTCCTGCATATTCACTTTCAGGATATCTTGTAAGAAATTCGCTCAGATCATCAAATGACTCCTTGGCTTTGCTGAGATCCCTTTTGTGAGTCATATCTCCAAGCAAAGGTAGATCACCGAAAAAACTTTGATCGTCAGTAAATCTAGCTAGTCCTTTTAAATAGAATGCGTAGGGCGTATTTGGATGTCTTGGATGAAGACTTATGAATCTATCTGCTGCAGAAATTGCAGCATCGTATGAAGAATTTTTATAATAAGCGAAAATTAACTCCGACTGAGCTTGCTCAGCATATTTTCCAAAAGGAAATTGTCTTTCTAAAGTTTCTAAACTTACAATGGCAAGAGCATAATTTCCAGATTTCAATCTACTTTGTGCCTGATCGTAAATATCCTTTTCGATCATCTCTATCGTAATTTCTTCTTCTGGAGTTGAATTACAGCCAGATAGGATGAAAGAAGCGACCAGGATACTAATTAAGTAGAATTTTTTTTTCTTAATAAAGTTCATAGATTCGACTATTCTATCATTAGAAAATATGACAATTGAAACTAATAAAGTTCTAAAGGTTCCCGAAGCATTGTCTGGGCAAAGGATTGATTTGGCACTTACGGCAATGCTTAGCGATGTTTCTAGATCAAAAATTAAAACTTCTATCTTAGACGGTAGAGTCCTGCTTAATGAAGAAATAGTTAGTAAATTAAATACTAAACTTCATGGTGGAGAAGTAATAGAAATTACTTTTATCGAGGAAGAAGTAGTTGAAACTATCCCACAAGAAATTAATTTGGATATTGTCGATGAGGACGTTGATTTTATTGTAGTCAATAAAACGCCAGATTTGGTAGTTCATCCCGGCGCTGGGAATAAAACTAATACTCTTCTAAATGGATTATTATTTAAATTTCCAGAATTAAAAAAACTTCCTAGAGGGGGTATTGTTCACAGATTGGACAAAGATACTTCAGGATTGATGGTGGTAGCCAAAAACGAAAAGTCTTTATTTAATCTATCAAATCAAATCTCGAATAGAACGGTGACAAGAATATATCAAGCCTTTGTTGTCGGTAAAATATCTAAATCAGGAAAAATTGATGAGCCAATTGGTCGACATCCTTCTAATAGACAAAAACAATCTGTACTTTCTTCTGGTAAGGAGGCAATCACTCATTATTCGCTAGAAGCAACATATGGTAATTATTCACACTTATTTTTAAGACTTGAAACAGGGAGGACTCACCAAATTAGAGTTCATTTAAGTCATTTAGGGTTCCCCATAATCGGCGATCCTTTGTATGGTAGAAAAAGGAGGTTTGCAAAGTCAACTGATAGCAAGTTAAGAGAGGTTATAGAGCAATTTCCAAGACAAGCTTTGCATGCATCCTCGCTTGGATTTCTCCACCCTAGTACAAATAAAAAAATTGAATTTACTATTGAATTACCTAAAGATATTAAGAACCTAGAAGCCAGACTGGCTCAACTCTCTTAATAGACTTGACTTGTCTCTGATGGGTGTCAAAATTCGCTCCCTCAGGAACAAAACCTAGCAATTGCAATGAGTAACGAGGAAATTAATGGAGGAGATGCTCTGATTAGGGCTCTCGCCGACGAAAATATAGATTTAATTTTTGGCTATCCGGGCGGGGCAGCTTTACATATCTATGATGCAATTTATAAGCAAAATAAAGTTCAACACATTTTGGTCAGACATGAGCAAGCTGCAGTCCATGCTGCAGATGGTTATGCTAGAGCAACTGGAAAGCCAGGAGTTGCATTAGTTACATCTGGACCCGGTGCTACCAATGCAATCACTGGAATTGCTACTGCCTATATGGACTCTATTCCAGTAGTGGTTATATCTGGACAAGTAGCGAGTCACTTGATTGGTTCCGATGCATTTCAAGAAACCGATATGTTGGGTATTTCAAGACCTATTGTAAAACATAGTTTTTTGGTGCAATCAGCTGAAGAAATACCAGTTGTTATAAAAAAAGCATTTCACATTGCTACCTCAGGCAGACCTGGGCCAGTGGTAATTGACGTACCCAAAAATATGACGGATCCAAATTATAAGTTTGAGTATAAGTATCCTAAAGATTTAGTCATGAGATCATTTCCAATTTTAGGAAAAGGACAAGACGAAAAAATTGCCGCTGCGATAGAATTATTTAGGTCTGCAAAAAAACCAGTTATTTACTCTGGAGGTGGAACTATTCAAGCAGATGCTTCAAAAGAATTAACAGAATTTTCAAAATTAATTGGCTGTCCAGTCACCAACACGCTTATGGGACTTGGGGCATTTCCAGGCAATGATGAACAATTTATTGGCATGTTAGGCATGCATGGAACTTACGAGGCAAATATGGTGATGTCTGAAGCAGATTTAATTTTTAACGTTGGAGCAAGATTTGATGACCGTATAACAAATAACCCAAGCAAATTTGGCTTGGAGGCAAAAAAAATACATATCGATTCCGATCCATCTTCAATCGATAAGATTATCGGGGTTGATCTCGCAATTGAAGGCGATGCGAAAATAGTGATGCAACAACTAATTGAACAAGTTAAATCCACTGGCTTTGATCAATCTATTTACAAAGATTGGTGGAGTAAAGTTGAAGCTTGGCGAAAGGCGCACGGTTTAAATCACGATATGCTTCAACTCAAAAATGAGAAAGATATTATTTTGCCGCAACAAGTTATTCAGTCTTTATACCAAACCACAAATGGAGACGCTTATGTAACTTCTGATGTTGGTCAGCATCAGATGTTTGCCGCCCAATATTATAAATTTAAGGATCCAAGAAAATGGATTAATTCTGGTGGTCTTGGAACTATGGGCTTTGGACTCCCTTCAGCCATGGGAGTAAAGTTTGCATTTCCTGAGGCTGACGTTGCTTGTGTAACTGGGGAAGGAAGTATTCAAATGTGTATCCAAGAATTATCAACTTGCGGGCAATACGGTCTTCCGATAAAAATTGTTAACTTAAATAATAGAGCTTTAGGAATGGTTAAACAGTGGCAAGACATGCAATATGGAGGAAGATATTCCAGTATTTCTTATGAAGATTCTCTTCCAGATTTTGTGAAGCTTGCTGAATCTTTTGGGCACGTTGGAATTAAAGTAGAAAAGTTATCGGAACTTAACGACGCCATGAAAGAAAGTTTCGCGATGAAAGATAAATTAGTATTTCTAGATGTCTTAGTAGACCCAGATGAACACGTTTATCCAATGCTCGAAGCTGGAGGATCTATGTCTGAAATGCGATTAAGCAAAGATAAAAAAACTTTTTAATATGGCTAGTCAAATCTCTTTACTAATGGAAAACCAACCTGGAGCTTTATCCAGAGTCATTGGTCTATTTTCTCAAAGAGGCTACAACATTGATTCTTTGTCTGTTGCACCTACACAAGACTCAACTTTATCAAGACTCACAATGACTACCTCTGAATCCAGAGAAGTAATTCAACAAATACTTAAACAACTTTATAAGTTAATCGATGTGGTAATGGTTCAAGATTTAAAAGCAAGTGAATTTATATCTTTAGAAATGGCCTTAATAAAAGTTTCAAACAAATCTGAAGTAATTAGTAAAATTGAAAAGAATTATTCAAGTTTAGAATTTTCCGAACTTGATAATAAAAAAGAGAAAACAATCTTGAGGTTGATAGGAGATACTGACACCTTAGAGACCCTTTTAGTTGAATTAAATGACGACTTAATAGAGGTTACTAGAACAGGCGCCCTTGGGATGACACTAGGAGATGTTTCTTTGGAAACTGAAGAAGAAACGAAAGTTATATATTGAAATAGGAGAAACGATGGAAGTTTATTACGATAAAGATGCAAATCTTGAAGTTTTAGAAAATAAAGTGATCGCAGTTATTGGCTATGGTTCACAAGGTCATGCCCATGCAAACAATTTAAAAGACTCGGGTTTTGAAGTAATCATTGGATTGCGTGAAGGTTCTTCCTCAGCTATCAAAGCTGAAGAAGCAGGGTTTGAAGTTTTAAGTAACGCTGATGCAGCTCAAAAAGCTGACTTAGTGATGTTTTTGATTCCTGATGAATTTCAAGGCAAAACCTATATTGAAGAAATAGAGCCTAATTTAAAACAAAGTGCGACGATAGCTTTTGCGCATGGATTCAATATCCATTACAAGCAAATTACTCCTAGATCAGACTTAGATGTAGTTATGATCGCTCCCAAAGGACCTGGGCATACTGTAAGAGGACAATACAAAAGTGGTGCGGGCGTGCCTTGTTTAATTGCTATCCAACAAGATGCCTCAGGATCTGCTTTGGAAAACTCAATTGCATACGCAAGTGCAATTGGTGGAGGTAGAGCTGGAATCATAAAAACTACATTTAAAGACGAAACTGAAACCGATCTATTTGGTGAACAAGCTGTATTGTGCGGCGGCTTAACTTCTTTAATTAAAGCAGGATATGAAACGTTGACTGAAGCTGGATATCCTCCAGAGTTAGCTTATTTTGAGTGCGTGCACGAAGTAAAACTTATCGTTGATCTAATTTATGAAGGTGGGTTAGCAAACATGCGTTATAGCATTTCCAATACTGCAGAATATGGAGATTATACTTCCGGTCCCAAAGTCATTACAGATACTGCTAAAGAAGCTATGAAAAAAATTCTAGAAAGAGTTCAGTCTGGTGATTTTGCCGATGAATTTGTATCAGATGCTAGACAGAGCAACAGTCAAGCAGGTGGACCTGTAATGGAAAAGTATCGAAAGGAATCTCAAGAACATCCAATTGAAGAAGTCGGAGAGCAGTTGCGCGGGATGATGCCATGGATTTCAGAGAATAAATTGGTAGATAAATCTAAAAACTAATTTTCTTTTCATGATTTTTCTTGACGGCAGTCTAGGTCATGAACTTTTAGAACGATCCAAAAAGAAATTTAAAGGCACTTGGTCAGCGCAGTTTCTTCTAAAAGAAAGTCATTTAATTTCCGAGGTTTATGATGAGTACATTGATGCTGGTTCTGAAGTTATCACGACTAATACTTATTCAACTATTCCAAGCTATTTATCCAAAGATGGGCTCGAAGATGAAATGGTCAATCTCATTAGGAAAGCTGGAGAAATTGCAAAAAATACTGCACTAAAATATGAAGGAAAAATTAAAGTAGCCGGTTCTATTCCTCCACTAGATGAAAGTTATCGACCCGATTTAGTTCATGATCTTGAGCAATCACTTGAGGTGTATGAAGTTTTAATTAAAGAATTAGATCCGTATGTAGATTTTTATTTGTGCGAAACAATTTCCTCAATTCAAGAAACGAAAAATGTTCTGGAGTCCTTAAAGCGATTTAACTCTGGTAAACCAGTT
>SGZL01000005.1 GCA_004213955.1 Gammaproteobacteria bacterium | reverse complement strand
TCACTTCATAATAAAGGAGCAGATATGACAGGTGTAGATATATCTGACGTTGCAATACATACTGCCAAAACGCATGCAGATAAAAATGGACTTAAAATAAATTATTTAAATTGTGAGGCAGAAGATTTGCTCCCAGGAGCAGAAAATTCCTTTGATTTGGTAACTTGCTTAGAAGCAATCGAACATGTGCCGGATCCAGCTAAACTGGTAGAAACTTGTTCGAACTTATGCAAACCTGGAGGAACAGTTGTGTTTTCAACTATTAATAGAAATCCAAAATCCTTTCTTTTTGCAATTGTTGGTGCTGAATATGTTTTAAATCTTCTACCTAAAGGAACTCATGAATATAATAAATTCATAAAACCTTCTGAGTTGTCTTCTATGATGAGAGCAAACTCGCTAGAAGTAATTGAAGTCAAAGGTATGAGTTACAACCCCATCACAAAAAACTATTGGCTTGGTAAAAACGTAGATGTGAACTACCTTATTCATGCCAAAAAAAAATAAAATTATAAAACAAATTTTTTTTGACCTCGACGGCACTCTTTTAGATACAGCGCCGCAATTTCATTTAGCCTTATCCAACGTAATTGAAAAAAGACATCAAGAAAAAGTAGGTTTCGATGAAGTGCGAAATTTAGTTTCGGATGGAGTCAGCGCTCTTGTAAGCTTAGCTTTTAAAATCTCAGAAAATGATAAAAATTTTGAAAATTTAAGAACTGAACTCTTAAATGAATATTCAAAATTTTACTTAGAAAGCTCATTATTTAAAGGAGTAAGTGAATTGTTAAATAGTCTAAGAAAAAAAAATATTGTGTGGGGAGTTGTTACAAATAAACCAAGATATTTAGCCCATGAGATATTCAAGATCCTTAAATGGCCTGAGTTAACAAAAATCCTAATATGTCCTCAAGATGTTTCTGGAAATCGTAAACCAGATCCCAGCACTCTCTTAAAAGCCATTGCTTTGGGGGGAGGTTCTGCAGAAGAATCTATTTATGTTGGTGATAATTGGAGAGACTCTGAAGCAGCAATCAATGCCAAAATGGATTTTTTATTTGCAGATTATGGTTATGGAAATGAATCCACCATAAAGAAAGATAATTTAAAAGGGATTATTCAAGAGCCTTTGGAAGTTTTAGAATTCTTGAATTAATTTTTTTAAATCATTACCTTCTAAAAATTTAAACTCCCCCGGTTTAAGATTGGCTGGAAGAAATATTGGTCCCAATCTAACTCTTTTCAGCCTAGAAACATCGTAACCAAGATTTTTCCAAAGTCTTCTAACCGCTCTATTTTTACCCTCTTTTATTACCATAGCAAACCAGCTGTGAGAGGTAGTTTCCCTGCCTTTAACTAAATCAGTAAATTTTAAAAAATCTCCATCTATTTTTACTCCCTTTAGTAATTCTTGTAATTCCTTTTCATCGGGCTTACCTCTTATTCTAGCTAAGTACTCTCTATCAAGATTGTTGCGAGGATGAATTATGCTGTCAGCTATTTTTCCATTGTTACAAAATAACAGTAATCCGGTTGTATTAATATCAAGCCTTCCCAAAACAATCCATCTTCCCGCTTTTAATTTAGGTAAATTATCAAATACTGTTTTTTTCTTTCCATCAGAAATAGTACATTCTTCACCCTCAGGTTTGTTGTACAAAAGAATTTTTACGGAATCATCGGAATTTAAAATAATTTTTTTTCCATCAATAAAAACCTTATCCTCATTCGAAACTTTATCTCCTAGGATGGCTTGTTTATTGTTTATAAATACTCGTCCTTCTCTGATTAAATCCTCTGCCTTTCTTCTTGAAGAATGTCCTGCGTCAGCTATAGCTTTCTGCAACCTAACAGTCATTTTATAATTTAAAGAGTATCCTGGTTTTCTTCGAGTAAATTCATCTGAGCCTCAGCAGGGATATTTCCAATCTCAGGCAGTTCAGGTAATTGAGATAATTTTGAAATATTTAAATCATCTAAAAATTCTTTTGTTGTGGCTAACAGTGCGGGTCTACCTGGTACGTCCCTATGGCCGACTACCTTTATCCAAGATCTGTCCAATAAAGTCCTTATTATTTGACTACTGACTGAAACTCCTCTGACTTCTTCAATTTCGCCTCTCGTGACAGGTTGTTTATAGGCTATTAAAGATAAAGTTTCTAAAAGAGCTCTCGAGTATTTTTGAGGTTTTTCTGACCATAATTTTGAAATCCAGGGAGAATATTTTTGTTTAATGCGAAATCGGTGGCCGCTTGCAACCTTCACCAACTCGAAACTGCTGTCTTGATATTTTTTTTCTAAATTTAAAATTGCCTCCTTAATTGCCTTAAGATCGTAATTAGGATCGTCTAATATTTTTAAGACTTCTGATGTGCTAATTGGTCGAGAAGCGGAAAAATAAAGTGATTCAAGAATATTTTCAAGCTCTATCAATTAATGCACCTCTTCTTTTGTGGATAGATTAATAATTCCATAATCTTTCGATTGGATAATTCTTATTAAAGAATCTTTAACCAGCTCCAATAAGGCTAAAAAGTTGACGATAATTCCTATTTTTCCCTCTTTGGTATTACACAACCTATGAAACTCAATATTCTTTTCTTTGATTAACAAATCTAATATTTGAGACATTTTCTCTCTCGTAGAAAGCTTTTCAAATTCTATGATGTGACTTGCTGAAAGTTTTTGTCTTTGAATTAATTCTGCAAATACATTTGAAAGCTGCTCTAAATCAACATCCGGTAAATTTTTACTTGATTCGAAATCCGGCAATGCTGAAGAAGCAACGTAAAAATCTCTCCCAGCTCTTGGCATCAAATCTAAACTTTTTGAGGCTGTTTTATATCGCTCGTATTCTTGGAGTCTTCTTATCAATTCTGAGCGAGGATCATTTTCTTCCTCTTCGGAGTCTGTTTCTTTAGGCAGCATCATTCTTGACTTAATCTCAGTAAGATAAGCTGCCATTACTAGATATTCGCCGGCTAAATCAAATTGAATCTTTTCCATTAAATCGATATAACGTACATATTGGTTAGTAATTTCTAGCACGTTAATGTCTAAAATATCTAAGTTTTGTTTTCTAATAAAATATAAAAGTAAATCTAATGGTCCCTCAAAAGATTCTAGGAATATCTTTAAGGCGTTTGGTGGGATGTATAGATCATCAGCGGCGAAAGATATTTCCTCGCCATTTAATAAGGCCAGATTAAATTCTTGCTGTAATGGTTTCAATTCAACTGAATCATCCATATTCGCTGAATTATAAGCTTTTTAAGCTATTTTGCCCATCATATAGTGCTTAAAAAGAAATTTAATACTACATTTAGGGTTTCCAAGCATTCGTAATAGGATATCTTCGATCTTTTCCAAAATTTCTATCAGAAATTTTTATTCCTAAAGGAGCTTGACGCCTTTTATATTCATTAAAATCAATCAGAGAGATTATTCTCCTTACTTCAACTTCGTCAAAACCTTTGTTAATAATTTCTTGAATACTTTTATCTTTTTCTACGTACATCTCAATAATTGGATCCAATCGATCGTAATCGGGTAAGGAGTCGGTATCCTTTTGATCTGGAGCAAGTTCTGCAGAGGGAGGTCTGTCTATTATTCTTTGCGGAATTACCTTCGAGATAGTATTTCTATATGTCGACAGTTGATAAACTAAAGTCTTGCTCACATCTTTAAGAACTGAAAACCCTCCCGCCGTATCTCCATAAAGAGTAGAGTAGCCAACAGCGGCTTCACTCTTGTTGCCAGTAGTAAGCACCAAATAACCCAATTTATTTGACAAGGCCATTAAAGTTACTCCTCTGCATCTTGATTGTAAATTTTCTTCGGTTTTATCAGTTTTTAGACCCTCAAAAGATTCGCTTAAACTTTTACTGAAAGATTCAAACATTTCTTTAATTGAGATTTCAGAATGGTTTATTCCCAAGTTTTTGGCTAGCTCATATGCATCTTCAATGCTTATATCAGCCGTAAAATCAAATGGCATCATGATTGTTTTTACTTTTTCCTTTCCTAAAGCGTCATGCGCTATAACCGTTGTTAAAGCTGAATCAATTCCTCCTGAAGATCCTATAATTACTCCGTTGAAACCATTTTTTTGAACATAGTCCTTGGTTCCTAAAACCAAAGCTTTATAAATATCCTCTAATTTGTCTGGCTTAGCTTCAGACTCAGAGTTTTCAAAAATAAATTTTGTATCTTTGTACATAAAAGAGAGAGAATCAGTTTTGAAGCTTTTTAAAATTTTGAAAGTTTCTTTTTCATTGCCTAATACTAGCGATGAACCATCGAAAACTAACTCATCTTGGCCTCCAGCTTGGTTTACGTAAATTATAGGACGCTTATATTTTTCATAATATTCAAGTAGCATTTTTACGCGGGTTTCTTTCTTTGATGTTGTGAATGGTGAAGCGCTTAAATTCAATATTATTTCAGCTCCATCATCTATTATTTTGTCTACAAATGTTTCAGACCAGATGTCCTCGCAAATTGAAAGGCCTATAGAAACTTCATTAACGTTGATAATTTTGTTTTCACTTCCTGTTGCAAAATACCTCTTTTCATCAAATTCTTTATAGTTGGGTAATATTTGTTTGAAGTAAGTATCTTTTAAATTACCGTCTTGTAAAAAAATAGCAGCATTGAACAAAGTATTATTTTTCTTCAAAGGAGCCCCAAAAATTAAAGAAATTCCATCTGTCTGGGGCATTATTTGCTCAATTGATTTCTGTATCTCGTCAAGAAAATCTTCTCTCATGACTAAATCTTCTGGTGGATATCCTGACAAAAACATTTCAGAAAAAACTAACAGATCTATGCCTTCCTTTTTAGCTAAATTTAGATGGTTTTCGACAAGTGAAGTATTGCCTTTTATATCGCCTACTTTAGGATTTTCTTGAATAGCCTTAATCTTGATCATTAATTATTAAAAAGCTTTAATTTAAAATGAAAATGTTTACAATCAGTCTTCTGAGCAATGCAATACCTAACTGATAATACCAGAATATCTGGACTTATGGAGGTCTCCCCTCCCAATGAGGTAATTTCTGAGATGCCTATTTCGCCTGGGGCTTCTGAGCTTGTTTTCAAATCAAGAAAAGAGATTTCTGACATCCTACATGGTAATGATGACAGGCTTGTGGTTGTGGTTGGTCCCTGTTCAATTCATGACCCTAAATCAGCTTTTGAATATGCTAAAAGACTTAAAAACTTAGAAACAAAGTTCTGTGATCAGCTTAAAATTGTAATGAGAGTCTATTTTGAAAAACCTAGAACTACAGTAGGTTGGAAAGGTTTAATAAATGACCCCAATCTTGATGACAGCTTCGATGTTAACCTAGGATTAAGAAAAGCTAGAAAGGTTCTTCTAGACATTAATAATCTTGGATTACCAGCTGGAACTGAGTTTTTAGACATGATTACCCCTCAATACATTGCTGACTTGATTTCTTGGGGAGCAATTGGTGCTAGAACAACTGAAAGTCAAATACACAGAGAGTTAGCTTCTGGCTTATCTTGTCCTGTGGGTTTTAAAAATTCTACTAACGGATCAATTCAAGTTGCTATCGACGCCATTGGTTCAGCTTCTAATTCGCATATTTTCCTTTCCATAACTAAAGAAGGTAAATCTGCTATTTTTAATTCTTCTGGAAATGAGGATTGTCATGTAATTTTAAGAGGTGGTTCAGACACTAATTACGAAGCATCCTTTGTCGACTCAACTTCTAAAGAATTAGATAAAGCTAAAAAAGCCTCCACGGTAATGATCGATATGAGCCATGGAAATAGCAAAAAGCAATTTAAAAGACAACTTATTGTCAACAAAGATATTTCTGATCAAATTTCTTCCGGAGAAGATCGAATTTTTGGGGTGATGATAGAAAGTCATTTAGAAGAAGGGAATCAAAAAATTGGACCACTAGACCAGATTAAATATGGGCAAAGCGTTACGGATGCTTGCGTAGGTTGGAAAGATACTGAAATAATGCTCAATCAACTCTCGACTGCCATAGAGACTAGAAGAAAAAAACTCAATAAATCAGCTTGATGGGAGACTTCCCAAATCACCAAGTATTTTCCAAAGACATTGCAGAATCTATAGGACTTGAAGAAGCAATAATTTTTGAAACAATAAAATCCCAAGAAATCAAAAGAATTTCTATAAAAGAATTAATCAAATTTCTTTCATATATTCCCGAAACAAAGATAATTAGGTGCCTTCAAAAATTAAAAAAATTAAATTTGGTCGAATTAAATAATGATTTCGCATCATTAAAAATCATTAAAACCAGACCCGTTAAAACAAAATCGACAAGGGATAACACAAGCTCTTTTTTGAGAGAAATAACCTTCCAGGCAAAACAACTAGGGGTGAAAAAAAAGACGATACAATCAAATTTGGAAAATTTAAAAAAACAATTATCTTCAAGCAAGCAAAAAAATATTATCAGAGATGGAATTCTCAAATTTTTGGTTGCTGAACAAAAGAAGGTAAATAAACTAAATTATTTACCTAATCTAAAAAAACCTATTGAAAAGACTTGGCTGCCTAATATGGACGCGGTCAGCATCCTTAAGTCAGCAGAGGTTTCAGAAGAATTTATCACCAATTCAATTCCAGAATTTATTTTATTTTGGAGAGAAAAAAATTTTAAATCTGATTCTTGGAATACCTTATTTGTTAATCACGTCCGAAAAGAATGGGCAAAGTTTACCAATAAAATTAACGACAAAAATAAACCAAAAAAAATGACCTCAAGTTGGGAACCAGATCCAAGTTGCTATGATGTTTTAAAACTAGCAAAAATTAACAAAAAATTTGCTGTCGAACAATTAGCAGAGTTTAGAATTTTTTGGATTGATTCGAATGAAATCATGACTTCCTGGAATTCTAAATTTATTCAGCACGTTAAGTACAAATGGTACAAAAACAATCCTGAAGCATCTGGTATTATATCTAGACTGAACGATAAGGAATGGGCGGTTGATGTCGAGCATTAAAATTCCAAACAATAAAGTTGAATTGGTAAACCTGATTTTTACTCAATTGGAAGTTACCTATCACAATCAATTTCATAAAGCTTATCCTGACAAAAATAGCTTAAGCTTAGCTAAACAACTTTGGTTGTCTCAATTACAGAAATTTGAAGAAAAAATTGTATTTGATAGTGTCAGTAGTTTAATGGTTTCTTCAGAATATCTTCCAAGTCTTTCTAAACTAGTGGTAAGTTGCAAAGAGCTAAAAGCAAATCTAAGTGGGATTCCAAGCGTCTCAAAAGCACATCAAGAAGTATGTAATTCTAAAAGTAATTTTGAAAGATTCTCTTGGTCACACCCTATTATTTTTTATATGGGAACAGAAACTGGCTGGGATTTTTTATGGACGCATTCAGAGAAAGATAGTTTCAAAGAATTTAAAATAAATTACGACAACCTATTGGATGAGTTCATTGATGGAAAATCTTTTCAAAATCCAAATTTTCCTAAGCTGCCTAAAAAAGTAGAGTCTGTCCCTAATAAAGCATCTCAATTGTCTCAAATCCAAAAATTAAAGAATAAGCTTATTAATTAAGTTTTGAATTCCTTGAGAAAGACAAATTTACATTTATAGTAATGTTTTCACTGTTAACTTATATGTTGACAGTGTAAACTTAAAATATATTATAACGCTTTGCTATGACCAGAATAATTGCTGTTAAAAATTATCTTACCTCTCGTTCAAACATCGAGTGGTCCATTATGTTCATATCGTTCGCAATGGTGTGGATGATTTCTGGTTATTTCTATTCTCCTGAAATCAAAACAGACGAAATCATAAAGGAAGACATTACTGTCAGAGTTATGAATCAGAATTCTATTCTTTACCAAGAAGAAATTTTAATTAAAGGTTTTGCCGAAGCTGACAAAAAAGTTGAATTAAAGTCAGAAACCTCAGGAAAAGTAATCAGCCTACCAATTCAACAAGGATCTTTTGTAAACAAAGGCGATGTTATCTGCTCTCTTTTCATAGCAGAAAAAGAATCTTTCTTTAAAAAAGCTGAATTAGAATTTAGATCTGCAGAAAAATTATTTGAGGAAGGACTTTACTCTTCAAATCAGTTCCAAAATATTAAATCAAATTTTGAAAGAGCTAAACTCGAATTAGACAACGCTTCAATCAAAGCTCCTTTCGCTGGAATAGTAGACAGAATCTCAATAGATGAAGGAGATTTTTTAAGCAGAGGCAGTACTTGTGCTACGTTGCTTGATCTTGACCCTATGATTTTAGTCGGAGAAATTTCAGAATCTGATTTAATGAACATCTCGACAGGATCTTCGGCATTGATTGAAACTATTGATGGAAACAAATTCAATGGAACTATTTCATACATAGCATCTTCAGCAAACCCATACACTCATACCTTCAGAATAGAAGTTGAAGTGTCAAATAAGAATGGCTTAATTAAAGATGGGGCTTCTGCAAAAATTTTTGTTTCTGGAAAAGAACAAATGGCAAATATAGTGCCGCTTTCAATTCTCAGGTTAGATGACGAAGGTAATTTGGGCGTTAGATTGGTTTCGAATGAAGGAACAGTAGAATTTAAAAAAATAAATTTAATTCAAGATACAAAAAGTGGAGTTTGGGTTTCAGGATTACCTTCTTCATCAAAAATTATCACTGTTGGCCAGGATTATGTAAACGATGGAGAAAAAGTAAATTTTGCTTTGGATCAACGACTAAATCCTAATGAAAAGCTTAATTAATTTTTTTATAGAAAGGTATCGATCTACCTTTACTATTCTTTCCTTCATAATAGCAACAGGTTTTGCGTCTCTATCCCAAATTCCTGCCTCTGCTTACGCTGACATCAACATCCCATATGTTTTCGTAAGTACTTTTTATGATGGCGTTTCTCCTGAGGATGCTGAAAGACTAATCGCTAAACCTCTTGAAAACAAACTAAAAACTGTAGATGAGTTAGTAAAAATAGAATCCTATAGCAGGGAAAGTCTGTCCCACATTATTTTAGAATTTCCTACGTCTTATCCGGTCGAAAAATCTGTCCAAGATGTAAAAGATGCGGTGGACGAAGTAATTCCTGAGTTGCCTCAAGATGCGGAACAACCTCAAGTAAAAGAATTTACACTTGATGAATTTCCAGTAATGAATATAAACATTACTTCCAAAAATGCTACCGACCGAGAGCTGTTAAATACTGCCAAGGCTCTACAAGACGACATCGAAAAACTTCCCGGAATTTTAGAGGCCAACATAAATGGAGTGCCCGATGAAGTTTTAGAAGCTGAAATTAATAAAACAAAACTAGATAGCTACAATGTTTCTCCTTTTGCGCTTTACAATGCTATTTCACAAAATAATAAAGCCATTCCAGCTGGAAAAATTGTTTCTAGTACAGGAGAATTTTATGTTTCAGTGCCTTCTGTTTTTGAAACTTTAGATGACGTTGGAAATATTCCAGTTTTAGAAAATAACAATGCAGTTGTGACCTTGGATGATTTGGTCAAGCTCAAAAGAACTTTCAAAGATAAAGATTCGATTGCAAACGTTAACGGCGAAAGAGCTATTGCTTTGACCATATTTAAAAAAAGTGATGCAAGAGAAGTTGTCGTTGCTCAAGGAGTAAATGCCATTGTTAATGAAGCTGTGAAAATTTTACCTGAAGGCATGGAGATAATTATCACCGAAGATAGAACTGATATGTCTGTTGAGTTAGTTTCAGAGCTCATGGGTAATATTATGACTGCTCTTGTTTTAGTTATGACTCTTGTAGTGGCTGCGATGGGAATAAGGTCCTCTATATTAGTTGGCCTTTCTATTCCTACTTGTATCTTATTTGCGTGCCTATTTCTTTCTCCTATTGGTTACACGTTCAATTTTATGGTTTGCTTTGGGATTTTAATCTCTCTTGGCATGTTAATTGATGGAGCAGTAGTCGTCGTTGAATATGCCGACAGAAAGATGAGTGAAGGCTTTGACAAAAAAGAAGCTTATAGAATTGCTGGGACCCGAATGTTTTGGCCCGTAGTTGTATCAATTTTGACTACTCTAGCAATTTTTTTCCCGTTCATATTTTGGGAAGGTATGTCGGGTGAGTTCATGAGGCCAATGATAGTTACTTTAGTAGCTGTCTTATCTGGTTCAATACTTTATGCATTAATTTTTACTCCAGCCATCGGCTCAATATTCGGGAACCTTGGAAACAGAAATAATAAATCGATAAAAAATTCTTTAGTTTTAGAAACTGGAGATCCGAAATCTTTAGAAGGATTCACAGGAAAATATGCAAGATTTTTAGACAAGATTTTAGATTACCCAGCAAAAGTGATTACATTTATTTTTTTGCTTGTGGTAAGTATTTACGTTGTCTTCTTTCAACATGGTCCTGGTGGAAACTTTTTTGTTGAAGAAGATCCAGACACGATAATTGTAGAAGTAGAAGGAAGAGGAAATTTAAACGTAGAAGAAAAATTTAATTTTTTAAAAGAAATTCAAGAAGTAGTAATGACCGTTCCAGGTCCTGAGACTGTCAGTATGCAGCAAGCAGGAAGAGATGATCCAAGAGATAGAGGTAATTCAGATAGATTGGGAGCAATCTATATTGAGATGCCATTTGATAAAGATGTTCATATTCAATCTGGATCAGATGTAATGAAAGAATTACAAGGTAAATTACAAAATACTCCTGGATTAAATGTAACCATTAGAGAAAGAAACAATGGTCCGCCAGTAGGCTCGCCGATTGAAATAGAAGTTTTTGGTAGTGATTTCGAGATGGTTTACGAAGCAACAGAAGCACTTTCCAATTTCATGAAAGCAAATATACCTGGGGTCATGAACACCTATACAACTATTCCTACAAAACAACTGAAGTGGAAGATAAAAATTGATAAGGAAAAAGCCTCTCAATATGGCGTCGAAACATCTGATATAGGTGCGGCAATTCAATTTATGACAGGCGGTGTAAAAGTAGGTGAGTACAGGCCTAATGATGTCGACGAAGAATTAGACATAAGAATTAGATTTCCTCAAGAAGAAAGAAGGTTAGATATGTTTGAAAATTTAAACGTTCTCACCAATTTTGGTTCAGTACCACTTAGCAGCTTTGTTTCTTATGAGCCAGAATACGAAGCTCCTTATATCAGAAGAGTTTCCGGCGAGAGAGCCTTTACTGTAGCTGCCGACTATGCTCCTGGAGCATTAACACAAGACGTCATCCCCCTTCTAAATCAATGGATCGAGGATGCTAAAGAATATAATGACATTGAATTTGTATTTGGAGGAGAGCAAGAAGAAACCGATAAAAATGCTTCTTTCATGAGAGGTGCTGCAGCTGTAGGAGTTTTCTTAATGGCTATACTTTTGACTATTCAACTCAATAGTTTTTATCAAGTTTGGATAGTAATCTCAGCTATATTTCTCTCCACTGCTGGGGTGTACTTGGGCCTAACCATTACGCAAACACCAATGAGTTTTCTTTTCACTAATTTAGGAATAATTGCTTTGGCGGGAATAGTAGTTAATAACAACATCGTGCTTGTGGATACTTTCAACATATTGAGACGCGAAAACAAAAATTCCTCTCTTAAAGAGATAATTATCAGAACTGCTTCGCAAAGATTACGTCCGATAATATTAACAACTGCAACAACTGTAATTGGATTGCTTCCATTAGCTTCAGGGTTTGGTGTTGATTTACTAGCTCGAGATGTAGAGATTGGCGGCAGAGTTGCAGAATGGTGGAGTCCTATGTCTTTTGCAGTGGTTTGGGGTTTAACTTTTTCTGCCTTTTTGACATTGATCTTAACTCCTTGCTGGTTGATGCTTCCTGAGAAAATTAAATATTTCTTTGTGAATATTAAATCTGTAAAATCAGATTCTTTGATAAATGAGTAAACAAGAAAACAATAAAGATTTTGAAACTTCTCTTAAGAAATTAGAAAAAATAGTTTCTGATCTTGAAAACGGCGATCTTCCGCTAGAAGAATCAATTAAAACGTTTGAAGAAGGTGTGAAGCTTACTAAGCATTGCCAAAATCTACTATCCAAAGCGGAATTAAAAATCCAAAAACTTGTCGAAAGTAAAGATGGGTCTATAGACTTAGAAACTTTCGATGAAGAATAATAAAGCAACTTATCTGGACAAGAATCTTGTCAGAATAAATAAGGCTTTACTTGATTCTATCCCTAAAAAAAACTATTCAGAGATAACTAGAGCCATTCATTATTCTGTAATGAACGGAGGTAAAAGAATGAGGCCTCAGCTGATGTTATTAATGGCAGATGCGCTCAAGGTAGATGTTAAGAATAAAACAATTGATTTAATGGCTGCTGCAGGCGAATTAATTCATTGCTATTCACTGATTCATGACGATTTACCAGCAATGGACGATGACGATTTCAGACGTGGAAAACTAAGTTGTCATAAGAAATTTAGTGAAGCCACCGCAATTCTTGCCGGGGACGCCATTCAGCCTTTGTCACTAGAAATCCTTACCTCAATAAATGATAAAAACTTATCAGCTGAGTCTAAATGTAAAATTATCAACGTTTTTGCTAAAGCTTGCGGACCAAAGGGAATGGTGGAAGGTCAAAACTTAGATATCAAAGCAGAAAATAAAAAATTGAATGAACTTCAATTGGATAAAGTTCACTATCTAAAAACTGGCAAGCTTATTGAAGCATGCGTCCTATCGGTATGCCTTTTAAAGAAAAAAATTAAAAAAGATGAAATAGATAAGTTAATTAGATTTTCAAAAAAATTCGGATTAGCTTTTCAAATTAGAGACGATATCCTCGACGTAATCGGTGATGAGAAAAATATTGGCAAACCTGTTGGTTCCGATCAAAACAAAAATAAATCAACATACCCTTCTGTTTTAGGATTAGAAAAATCTCAAAAAAAAGCTCAAAGGCTTGCAAATACTGCAATCAATATCTTAACGTCACTTCCTTACGATACAAAAAAATTAGAAGATTTATGTAAATTAATTGTTGAGAGACAATCCTAAATGAAAACTTTTAAAGAAATTCCAAAAGATTTACCCTCAACCAATCTAATGGATACACTAGATTTGCCTGAAGGTATAAGAAATCTCTCAAAGATTGAACTAAATCAACTAGCAGACGAAGTAAGAGAATTTTTACTATATTCGGTTGGAAAATCTGGAGGACATTTTGGTGCTGGTCTTGGTGTGGTTGAGTTAACCGTTGCACTGCATCACGTTTATAACTCTCCAGATGATAAGATTGTTTGGGATGTCGGTCATCAAGCTTATCCACATAAAATTCTTACTGGTAGAAAAACAAGTATAGAAAGTATAAGGAAGAAAGACGGGCTGCATCCCTTCCCTTCGAGAGAAGAAAGCCCCCATGACGCCTTTGGTGTAGGTCACTCTAGTACTTCGATAAGCGCAGCCTTAGGAATGGCAAGAGGTAATTCCGACTCTAATAATAAACAAATAGCAGTAATTGGTGATGGAGCAATCACAGGAGGAATGGCATTTGAAGCACTTGCCCATGCAGGGTCCTTAGAAGATGAAGATTTTCTCATTGTGCTTAACGACAACAACATGTCTATTTCTAATAATATCGGAGGCATCTCCAATTACTTAAATAAAATTTGGTCGAGTAAATGGTATACGCAAATTCGAGAAGGTGGGAAAAAAGCCATGAGATTTATACCTTCGGCTAAGAGATTCGCCAGTAAAGCAGAAATTCATTTCAAAGGCATGTTTACTCCTGGAGCAATGTTCGAGGAATTAGGTTTTCATTACATTGGTCCAATTGATGGGCACGATTTAAATTTTTTGGTGGAAACCCTAAAAAATCTAGAAAATTTAAAAGGCCCAAAATTTCTCCACATCATTACTACAAAGGGCAAAGGTTTTATTCCAGCTGAAGCAGATCCAGTGGGGTATCATGCTATTTCTAAAATGCCCTCTCCAGAAGAGGTCAACCAAAATAAGAAAGCAAAGTATTCCGATATCTTTGGAGAATGGGCTTGTGAGAAAGCTGGGATGGACGAAAACTTTGTAGCCATTACACCGGCAATGGCGGAAGGTTCAGGATTAGTAAATTTTTCAAAAACTTTTCCGAATCAATTTTACGATGTGGCTATTGCTGAGCAGCACAGTATGACTTTTGCTGCCGGCTTAGCTTGCGCAGGCAAAAAACCAGTTTTAGCAATCTACTCTACTTTTTTACAAAGAGCTTATGATCAGTTAATTCACGATGTTGCAATTCAAAACTTAAATGTTTTATTGGCTATAGACAGAGCCGGTTTCGTTGGAGAAGACGGTGCCACTCACGCAGGGATTTTTGATTTAACGTATTTGAGATGTGTGCCTAATCTAACCATCATGACCCCCTCTAATGAGGACGAATTATGGAAAATGTTAAATACTGGTTACGCAATTGATGGTCCAGTCGCAGTGAGATATCCAAGAGGTTCAGGACCTGGAGAAAAAATTGAAAACAATCATGAAACTTTATCAGTTGGAAAAGCAAAGATATTAAGAGAAAAAGATAATAACGTTGCAATTCTTTCTTTTGGCTCTCTATTAAATTTAGCTGATGAGATTGCAGATGAATTGAACTGCAGTTTAATTGACATGCGTTTTGTCAAACCTCTTGATGAAGATTTGATTGCAAAACTTGCTGAAAAGCACGAATTGCTAGTAACTCTTGAAGAGAACATGATTGCTGGTGGCGCGGGTTCGGCAGTGAATGAATTTTTAAATAATAGTGGTGCTTCTACTAAAATATTGAACATTGGAATTCCTGATTACTTTCCATCGATTGGTTCTCCAGCTGATCAAAAAACTGAAGCAAATCTAGAGAAAACAAAAATTATTGAACAAATAAATAAAAAACTAGACTCGTAGCTATTGCTGCATACACTCCAGCAATTAAATCGTCCCCAACTATCCCAAATCCATTTTTGAATTTTTTATCTATTAGACCTATTGGAGCTGGTTTCCAAATATCAAATATTCGAAAAAAAACAAAAGCTATTAGTGAAAAAATTAGTAGCTCTCTTACCATTAAAATACTGGCAGCTGGTAAACATGCGACCCATAATCCTGCAAATTCATCCAGAACGATTGCTTTTTGATCTCTTTCAGTTTCAGGCAACTTAATGGTGGCTCGATCGCAAATCCAAAAGGAAAACAGAATTATAAAAACCGTGATAAAAGAAACCTCTATAAAATTTAATGCAAAAAAAATTACAGAAAATAAAAACACAACCAATGCAGCTAGTGAACCCCATGTTCCAGGTGCAAATGGTAAACGTCCGATTCCAAATAGTGTCGAAATAAAAGCAAAGGGAGATGAAAAAACA
The DNA here is from genome assembly GCA_004213955.1 of Gammaproteobacteria bacterium. Lineage (GTDB taxonomy): Bacteria > Pseudomonadota > Gammaproteobacteria > Magnimaribacterales > AG-339-G14 > AG-339-G14. Next base: position 51,352 of record SGZL01000005.1, on the reverse strand, counting down.
GAGAACTTTTTACTCATCAAAATGATTGTATCCCCTTTTCTTAAAAGTTACTAAACGACAATCTTTAAAAACTTCAACTTCAGAAGTTTTTGTGATTTCACCAATTTGTGTAATTTCAAGCCCATGTTTTTTTCCTAAAGATTCTATTTTTGACTCCATTTCTGACGGGACAGTAAAACATAATTCGTAGTCGTCTCCCCAAGTTAACGCATCCTCAATTTCACCTTCAACAGGTATTAAATCAGCATTCAATTGAGCGCCAACATTACTAGCTTCACAAATATGACCGAGATCTGAAATAAGGCCATCTGAAATATCGATACAGGAATTTGCATAATGAGAGATTTCTTGTCCGAAATTAAAATGTAATTTTGGGCGTATAAATTTAGATATATTTTTCGAGGTGAAATCTAAGTCTTCTGGATTCAGCTTAATCTCTTCCAAGCCTTTTTTAGCTAAACCAAGTTCGTTGGTTACAAAAATTTTATCGCCAACCTCTGCTCCACTACGCTTCATAAAATTTTGTTGATCTAATTTTCCACAAACAGTAATCGCTATATTGCATTGTTTTCCTCTACTTAAGTCTCCGCCTAAGATTGGACACGAATATTCATCCGAAAAATCTTTTAGTCCTTTTACAAATTCTTTCATCCAATTTAGGTCGGCTCTGTCTGTTGTTAAAGATACTAAGACCCATTTTAAAGCACCTCCGCAGGCAACCACATCGCTTGCAGCGGTACTGAGAGATCTAAAAGCGATATGCTCTGCCGCTAAGTTTTCAGGAAAATGAACGCCTGCCACCGAAGCATCTACGGAATAAACTGTTTCTTGAGAATTTTTTACTAAACCTGCGTCATCGCCTGGTCCAATGATAATCTCCGAGGAATCAAAATATTGATTCCCCAAAGATTTAAAAGTTTCTTTTAAAAAACTAAATTCATCCGAATCTTTCATTTAAAGATACGGAAAAATTTTAAGTTAGGATTGATAAGCCTCAAAAAGACCAGTAGCTCCCATACCGCCACCAACGCACATAGTAACGATTCCGTACTTGCCGCCTTTGCGATTAAGTTCACGAGCCATATGACCTACTTGCCTTGATCCGGTCATGCCAAATGGATGGCCAATAGAAATTGATCCACCGTTAACATTTAATTTATCAGTCGGTAACCCTAAGGTATCTCTGATATAGACTACTTGAGAAGCGAAAGCTTCATTAAGTTCCCAAAGATCAATATCTTCTATCTTCAGATCAGCTGACTTAAGTAATTTAGGAATTGAATACACTGGTCCAATACCCATCTCGTCTGGCTGACAACCAACCACAGTGAAGCCTCTGAAATACAATTTAGGTTCTAAGCCCATCTCTAAAGCCTTCTCCTCACTCATAACTAAAGTAACAGATGCACCGTCCGAAAGTTGTGAAGAATTTCCAGCGGTAACAGATCCGCCTTCTGGATCAAAAACTGGTTTTAAGGACGAAAGACCTTCAAGCGTAGTTTCTGGACGATTACAGTCGTCTCTATCTACTGTGACTTCAACATCTTTTTCAGCTCCAGTTTCTTTATTGACAAGTTTCATAACTGTATCCATTGGAACAATTTCGTCACTGTAAAGACCTGCTTCTTGAGCTGCAGCAGTTCTTTCTTGACTAGAAAGCGCGTATTCATCTTGAGCTTCTCTAGTGACATTGTAACGTTTGGCGACACACTCGGCAGTTTGGCCCATGGCGTGATAAATGCCGGGAACATCAGCAGCAAGTTTGTCGTTCACATACATGTGCATATTGGTATTACCTTGAGTTGTAGAAATTGATTCTACTCCACCAGCCATAATACAGTCACTGAAACCGCTTTGAACTTGAGTTGCTGCCATGGCTACAGTTTGTAAGCCAGAAGAACAATATCTATTCACAGTTGTCCCACCAACTTCAATTGGAAGCTTAGATAACACTGCTACATTTCTTGCAATGTTATGTCCTTGGGCGCCTTCCGGAGCTCCACAACCTAAGATCATATCTTCTACGGCTGCTGGATCTAATCCTGGATTTCTTTCCAAGAGTGCGTCGACCAAATGAGCCCCCATATTGTCTGCACGTGTTTGATTGAATCCCCCTCTAAATGATTTTGCTAGACCAGTTCTTACACTGTCTACGATCACTACATTTCTCATAATTTCTCCTAAAATTCGTTAACTCGGTCTCTGTACCGAAAGATGATTATAAATAATTTACGATAGTTATTCTATTCTGTTTTAAAAAAAAGCCCTGCTAAAGCAGGGCTTTTTTTACATATGAGTTTTCTTAGAAATTGTATCCAAAATCTAATCCTAGTTTTCGACCTTGGTCAAAAGTTAAGAATGGGTTACCTCCTTGAAGGTTACTGTTTTTAGATATGGAGTTGATATGTCTTTTATCTAAGATATTCCTTGCCCAAAGGTTGATATACCAATCGGCATTATCTGGCTCGTAAGTAGCATTCAAGTTGAAGTACTCAGTGTCAGGAGATGCATATCTAGAATTATTAAATAAATCTCCTTGAACCACATCTTTATAGTGATAAGAAAGGTTTATTGCTCCAGAACCACCACCAAATTGGTAAAGCTGAGTTAAAGTCACGGTTGTCTCCAAGTCGGCCGTGCCAGGAACTTTATTGCCACCAATTTCTTGCATGACATTGTAAGTGCTAAATCCTTGTGCTCCGATTGGAGTTAAAGTCTGATTAGCAATTGCGTAGACATCACCAAAAGAGTTGATCAGGTAATTACCCGAGCTGTCTTGAGCATAGCTCACAGTTGCACAAGTCCTAGCAATAGCTGCTGGAAGAGCTCCACAAATCGCTTGAAGTCCAGCATCCAAAGTAGTGGCACCTACTGTAGTCGCAGCTGCCGTAGCTCTGCTGATGTTAGTAAAACTAGTTGCTGCCGTTGGATTTTGTGGGTCCAATGACATTGATCCCGCGGAATATGCATAACCAAGACTAGCTGATGAAGTAGTATTAGTTGCTGATGCCGCGATTGTGTCAAACGTACTGTCAGTAGTTAAAGCATTCACAGAGATGATTGTTGTAGGTGTAATAAATCCTTGAAGATTTAACTGAAAGCCTTCGTGTGTGAAGTCATGAGGTTCAACGTAAGCTGAGGAGAACCTGATAACACTTTGTTGTGAATCGGTAACTTCTTGCGAGAAGAAAGTTGCGTTCAAACGAAGCGCTCCACCAAATAAGACGTTTCTGGTCCCAATTTCTATTTGCTCAGATTCAGATTCTTTATAAATCGTTGCGTCTGGGTTAGCTCCTTGAGGTCGGTTACCAGTCACAAATGATGCATATACCATACCTGCATCGTAGCTGTATTGAATAGCAGCTTTGTAAGTAGAAACTTCATTTTTAGACGCTGAAGTAGTTGAACCTTGATTGTAACAAGCTTGATAATCAGTTGTTACACAAGCCGCACCGCCTGTATATGCAGTATCTGATAACCCTTGCATTGTTCTAGTAGCAAATCGGTCATCCATGTAACGAGCCCCTAATGTTATTTTTAAGTTGTCAGTTGCATCCCAGTAGAATTCACCGTAAACCGCTTGCGAATCCCTTTGTGTTCTTTGGTCTGAGATAAGTCCACCAGCTTCCGTAGGCATGCTTTTCACACACGGATTAAATGCTGCAAGAGCTTGACCTGCTACTCCGAAAGCAGGATTTAGTCCTTCACAGGCAGTATTGATTCCTGGACCAACTAAATCTTGAAGAGCAGTAACTACTGCTGCTGTTCCTTGTGCTGCAGCCCCTGCTAAAGCAGCACCATTTGCTTGCAATGCCCCAGCGAAAACACTGTAAAAAGCTTGTCCACCAAAGGTGTTCATAGTCGGGGTATAGGTTCCAAACAATCCACTTGTAGAATACGGGTGCTGATCGAAATCGTTCAACAACAAGTAGGCAGTTGTTTGAATGTTGTACTGGTTGTAAGTGTTATCCATGTAGTTGTAAGCCCCAACAGTAAAGTTAAAAGGCCCATCAAAATCAGAAACTAAGTTCACTTCGAACTGCTCACTTGTAGTGTCCACGATACTACATTCAAAAGCTCTATCGGTAGTAACGTTAGTCAGATCGCCTAAACAGAAAGTTCTTAACGTAGGAATACTAAATGCTGGCGCTGGAATAAAGCTACTGTTTAGAGCTCCAGTCGCATTGGAGTGATCGTTATCAGTGATGTGGTGATAGTTTTGATCAACAAAAGTTGCTTTTAATGTAACTGTCATATTGTCTAATTCGGTCACATTAGTTAATGATGCCATTTCAAAATTATCTTTTCTAGATGGATCAGTATCTTTATTGATAGTGTCAATGTTATTCACTCTAGCTGCGTCAGTAGCTGCAAATAAATCCGCACCGGAAGCATTAATGTTAGTTAAAGCGTTAAAGGTGTTAGTGATTGAACCGCTAGCTAATGTGGGTCTATTTAGATGCGAAGAGAAATCTGTGGTTAGAGGGCTGCAACCAAAGAATGCGTCTCTATTACAAGCTGATAAACCATAATTTTGACGATTATCGTTTACTGCTGTCTTTTCTAGCTGAAAAGTTAAAGTGTTCGTATCATTTAATTCAGCAACGATAGTTGATCTGAGTCCAAAAGAGTCACGGTCGTCAATATCATTACCGGTACCTGCGTTGTATACAACTCCATCCTTGTCGTACTTTGTTCCAGCTATTCTCATTGAAACTGTGTCAGACAATTCAAAATCTCTAGCAAACTTAACTTGGTTTAACCCATCAGCACCAGCTGATATAGTTAAGTATTGATCTGCTCCTGGCTTTGCAGTAATAAAATTAATCAAACCAGTTGTACTGTTTCTTCCATACAAAGTTCCTTGAGGACCTTCTAAGATTTCAATCCTATCGGCGTCGTAAAACCCAATGGTTGAAAAAGGTCGGTTACCAATTTGGTGACCATTTTGTGCAGTTATCGCGGGTGCGGTACCAGCAGAACCAATAGTTGCAATTGATAATCCTCTAATTTTTAAGAGCACTCCACTTCCTAGGGCTTCAGAAAAGTCGAAACCTGGAATTGTAGAAGCTAAATCATCAGCTGTATCGATGTGTTGTAGTTCCAAATCATCACCTGTGATGGCTTGTACTGAAATCGCAACGTCTTGAACTGACTGTTCTTTCCTAGCTGCTGTAACTGTTACTTCTTCTAATGTTTGGGCAAACGCAAAAGTGTTAAGTAACACTAAGGTTGCACCAATTATTAGATATTTTATAAAATTTTTCACTGACTCCTCCCTCTTGAGCTCAATAATTAATACAGAAGAAATACTAGTTGTATCTCATTCCCTTGAGCTTTTATGAAAGATTCGTCAGTCCTTGACGAAAAGATTTCTCCCCTTTGGCAAAATAATACCCTAGCTAATTATAGATGACAAGCAAATGTAGGGCTTTGAAAGCATAAAAAAAGCCCCGCAAACGCAGGGCTTTTATTTAAGTTTTGGCTTTAGAAATTGTATCCAAAGTCTAACCCAACTTTTCTTCCTTGATCGAAAGTTAAATATGGGTTTCCACCTTGTAAGTTACTGTTCTTAGCGATAGAGTTGATGTACCTTTTATCTGTAAGATTTCTTGCCCACAAGTTTAAATACCAATCGGCATTATCTGGCTCATAAGTAGCATTGAAATTAAAATACTCTGTTGAAGGCGAGGTAAATCTCGGGGTGTTAAAGAAATCATTAAAGTAAGCGTCTTTGTAATGATATGAAAGATTTAACATTCCTGATCCGCCTGCAAATTGATACATTTGTGTCAAAGTCACAGTAGTCTCAAGATCAACAGTACCTACGACTTTATTCCCCCCGATCTCTTGCAATTGATTGTAAGTAGAAAATCCTGCTTCTGAATCAAGTGGCGTAAACGAAGAATTAGCTATTGCATAAACTTCACCTAGTGGATTAATAAGCCAGTTTCCATTGCTGTCTTGTGCATAAGTTACTGTTGGGCAAAAATTAGCTATTGCAGCTACGTTACTGCAAATCGTTTGCAAAACTGTGTCAGCATTAGATGCTCCGACTGCAATAGCCCCTGCTTGAGCTCTAGTGTAGTTAGTAAAACTTGTAGCATTAGTTGGATTATGCGGATCCAGTGACAGTGAACCGTTAGCATAGATATAGCCTAAAGTTGTTGAAGCTGTTACGTTATCTGTAGTCGCAGCTACCGTGTCGTATGTGCTGTCGGTTGCCAAGGCGCTGACTGAAATAATCGTAGTTGGAGTTACAAAACCTTGGACATTAAATTGGAGTCCTTCATGTGTCATGTCATGGGGCTCAACGTAAGCAGCCGCAAACCTTATAGTACTTGTCTGTCCATCTTCAATATCAGTAGTGAAGTAAGTCGCATTTAATCTTAAAGCTCCGCCAAAGAGAATATTTCTAGTCCCAATTTCAATTTGCTTCGACTCGGATTCTGCGAAGACAGTACTATCGGGATTAGCGCCTTGTGGACGGTTTCCAGTGACATAAGATGCGTAAACCATACCGTCGGCATAATCGTATTGAACTGCGGCTTTATAGGTTGCCACTTCATTTTTATCATCTGAAGGAAGCGCTGCTGATTGCCAACAAGCATCGTAATTAGTGGTTAGACAAGCTGCAGTGCCAGCGTACGCGCCAGCAGTATCTGATAAACCTTGTATGACTTGAGATCCAAATCGATCATCCATGTAACGCGCCCCTAAAGTAATTTTTAAGTTATCAAGTACGTCGAAATATAGCTCTCCGTAAAGGGCTTGAGAATTTCTTTGCGTATGTTGATCGGTATTCAAACCACCGGCTTGAGCAGGTAAACTTTTCACACAAGGGTTAACTCCTTCGGCAGCATGACCTGAAATAGCAAAAGCTGGGTTTAAAGCTATACAAGCAGCTGTAATATCTGGTCCGACATTAGTTTGCAATTGACCTACTAACGCAACTGTGGTTGCGCCAACAAAAGTAGCATCGCCTTGAGTTGCCCCGCTTTGAATAGCAGCTGCACCAGCAGCATTCGTAGCAGCAGTAATGTCAGCAGCATTAGCTTGTAATTGGCCGGCAAACATTGCATAAAACCCTTGTCCACCATAAGTGTTCATCGTTGGTGTGTAAGTTCCAAACAAACCAGAAGTTGAATACGGATGCTGATCAAAATCGTTTAGCAACAAGTATGGAGTCAATTGAATGTTGTACTGATTCCAAGTGGTATCTTTGTAAACATAAGCTCCAGCAGTAAAGTTAAAAGGCCCATCAAAGTCACTTACGACATTAACTTCATATTGTTGTGTCGTGGTTTCTGTGTCAGAACATTCAAAGGCTTGGTTTGTTGTGACATTAGTCAAAGTGCCGAGACAATGTGTTCTTAACTCGGCAATACTAAATGCCGGTGCTGGAATGAAAGTACTGTTTAAAGCTCCTGTAGCATTGGAGTGATCGTTGTCATTAAATTGAATTAAATCCTGATCTACAAAAGTTCCTTTGACAGTCACTGTCAGATCGTCTAACTCAGAAACGTTAGTGAGTGAGAAAATTTTCATGTTATCTTTTCTGTAAGGATCTAAATCCTTATTAATTGAATCGATGCTATTGATTCTGTTTGCAAAAGTGTCTGCAAATAAATCAGCTCCGGATGCATTAATATCTGTAAGAGTGGTGAAAGTACTAGTAATCGCCCCACTTTCTAAAGTTGGCGCATTGAGGTGCGGAGAGAAATCGCTGGTCAAAGGATTGCAACCAAAAAAAGCATCTCTGTCGCAAGCAGAAAGTCCATAGTTTTGACGAGAGTCATTAATTGCGACTTTTTCAAATTGCACTGTTAGTGTATTTTGATCATTCATTTCAGCTACTAGCGTAGCTCTTGCTCCAAAAGAATCTCTGTCGTCAATATCGTTTCCTGTGCCAGCATTGTAAATGACGCCATCGCTATCGTACTTTGTAGCGGCTATTCTCATCATAACGGTATCGGATAATTCAAAATCTCTTGCAAACTTAAATTGGGACAAACCATCAGCGCCTGCTGTTAAAGAAAGGTATTGGTCAGCGCCTGGTTTTGCCGTGATGAAATTAATCAATCCAGTGGTACTGTTTCTGCCATACAAAGTCCCTTGAGGGCCTTCTAAAATTTCAATTCTATCGGCGTCGTAAAAACCTGTTGTAGAAAACGGTCGGTTATTTATGTGGTGACCGTTTTGTGCTGTGATACCAGCTTCTACAATGGCAGACCCGATAGTAACCATCGTAAGTCCTCTAATTTTCAAAATGACTCCACTACCCAAGCCTTCTGTGAAATCAAAACCAGGAATGGTAGAAGTAAGGTCATCAGCAGTTTCAATATGACCTAAACGCAGATCTTCATTTGTAATCGCTTGCACAGAAATTGCAACGTCTTGAACAGATTGTTCTTTTCTAGCTGCAGTGACTGTCACTTCCTCTATTGTCTGCGCAAAGGCAGTGGCATTAAGTAATAATAAAGTTAAACTTATAAAAAAATATTTGGTTGGATTTTTCAAAACTCTCCCTCCTTGGTTAATAAAAAACGTGAAGGGATAAATTTTTAAAGAATAAAAAATGAAACAAGTTTCTCCTAAACTTTGTCACTTTTAATTAGTTTTTCCCTAAACTTGGAAATATTCTACATAAATTGATCGTTATCGCAAATATAATTGTGCTTAAATAAAGTACTCATGAACATAAAAGAAAGAGCCAGGTATGTTCAAAGAACTCTAAATCGGATGTATCCTAATCCAAAGCCTCCGCTAAATTTTTCTAACAGCTACACTTTACTCATTGCCGTGTTGCTGAGTGCTCAATGTACCGATGAACGAGTAAATATAGTCACTAAGGATTTATTTAAATTGGCTAAAAATCCAGAGGCTATGCTGCGACTTGGTGAGAAAAAAATCTATGCAATCATCAAATCCTGTGGGCTCGCCCCAAAAAAAACTAAAGCCATTTTAAAAACTTCAAAGATACTAAAAGAAAAATATAATTCCAGAATACCCAGAGATATAAAGACTTTGGAAACCCTAGCTGGAGTCGGTCATAAGACAGCTTCAGTGGTAGTGAATCAGGCCTTTGGTCAACCCAGTTTTGCTGTCGATACGCATATCCATCGTTTGGCGCAAAGATGGGGCTTAAGTAAAGGAAAAAACGTCGAAGAAACAGAAAAAGACTTGAAAAAACTTTTCCCAGAAAAAGATTGGGGCAAATTACATTTGCAAATCATTTTTTACGGTCGTGAATTTTGCTCGGCTCGGGAATGCTATGGCTTAGAATGTAAGATCTGTAATAAGCTTTATCCCAAAAGAAGAAGTAAGGTTATAACCAATAAAGCATAGAAATACCTTTTCTTAGAGGTATAATTTTCTCTATGTATGGTAATAATTTTACAATTGAAAGTTTTGATTCAGAGCTTTGGGAAGCTTTTGAGGGCGAGAAAAAAAGACAAGAAGAGCATATTGAGCTGATTGCATCAGAAAATTATGCTTCACCTAGAATCCTTGAAGCTCAAGGTTCAATTTTGACCAATAAATATGCCGAAGGCTATCCTGGAAAAAGGTATTACGGTGGGTGTGAATTTGTTGACGTAGCCGAGCAACTTGCGATTGATCGAGCCAAAGAATTATTTAAAGCAGATTTTGCCAATGTTCAACCGCATTCTGGCGCGAGTGCAAATGCTGCGGTTTTTTTAGCCTTACTCAATGCTGGCGACAAAATTCTAGGAATGAGTTTGGATCATGGTGGTCACTTGACGCATGGTTCAAAAGTAAACTTTTCAGGAAAAATTTACGAATCCTACAGTTACGGTATCGATGAAACTGGTGACATTGATTATGAAGAGGTTCAGAGATTAGCGAACGAGCATAAACCAAAACTTATCATTTGCGGCTTTTCAGCTTTTTCCGGTGTTTTAGATTTTCCAAAATTTAGAGAAATCGCTGATTCGATTGGCGCTTACCTTTTGGCAGATATTTCTCACGTGTCAGGTTTAGTTGCAGCTGGTCTCTATCCTAGTCCAGTTCCTTATGCTGACGTAGTTACTACCACAACTCATAAAACTTTAATTGGTCCCCGAGGTGGTTTAATTTTGGCTAGAGAAAACGAAGATTTGCATAAAAAATTAAACTCTGCTTTATTCCCAGGATCGCAAGGCGGTCCTTTAATGCATATCATTGCAGCTAAAGCGGTTTGCTTTAAAGAGGCGATGGAACCTGAATTTATAGACTACCAAAAGCAGATTTTAACCAATGCTAAAGAACTAAGTAATTCTTTGATGAATAAAGACATTGATATAGTTTCAAATGGAACAGCTAATCACATGTTTTTAGTGAATTTAGTAAAAAATAACTTAACCGGAAAAGTTCTAGATGCCGCACTTGGTGATGCTCATATTACCGTGAATAAAAATTCCGTTCCAAACGATCCTCAATCCCCTTTCGTCACCTCGGGAATTAGAATTGGAACGCCAGCCGTTACCAGAAGAGGATTTAAAGAAAATGAAATGAATATGATTGCAAGTTGGATCACTGATATCATTAATGATATCGACAATAAAAAACTAATAGAAACTACTAAAAATGAGGTAAGAGATCTCTGTTTGCAATTTCCAGTATATTCAAGATAACCCATGCATTGCCCATTTTGCACCTTTGAAGAAAGTAAGGTAATTGACTCACGCCTTGTGGCTGACGGAAATGAAATCCGCCGCCGTAGAGAATGTTTAAGGTGTCAAGAAAGGTGGACAACTTACGAATTGGCAGAGTTGGTAATGCCGAAAATAATCAAACAAGATAAATCGAGGGTTCCTTTTGATGAAACTAAGCTTAAAGAGGGCATCGCCAGATCCTTGGAAAAAAGACCTGTCAGTCAGGAAGAATTTCTGAAACTCATTGAAGACATAAAAAAAGAAATCAGATCGCTTGGCGAAAGAGAGATTCCTTCTAAGCAAATTGGTGAGACGGTTATGAAATTTTTACGAAAGATAGACGAAGTTGCTTTTGTTAGATTTGCTTCTGTCTATAGAAGTTTTCAAGATCCTTTAGAATTTAGTGAAGAAGTAAAACGCCTATCTGATGACTAAAAAAAAATTCATGGCTGAGGCATATGAATTAGCTAAACTTGGCCAATATTCAACCAAACCCGGGGTGAATGTTGGTTGTGTGATTGTTAAAAACAATAAAATTCTAAGCAAAGGCTGGTATGAAGAATACGGAGGATCGCATGCAGAGATAAATGCCATCAACAGCTTAAAAAGAAAATACCCTAAGTCTTACGAAACAGTATTGAGTCAAAGTTCAATTTTCATTTCTTTAGAGCCCTGCAGCACAACTGGTAAAACCCCTCCTTGTGTTGATGAATTAAAAAAATATGATTTCAAAGAAATTGTAATTGGGCATGAAGATACGTCTCAATATGGAATTCAGGAATTGATTAAGTCTGGATTCAAAATTAGACAGATTAAGCAAAAAAGCTTGGATATTAATCAAGGATTTTTTAAAAAGATTAATACCACTAGTCCTTACATTAGAGCAAAAATTGCAATGTCAAAAGATGGAAAAACATCTTTCAAAAATAAAAAAAATAAATGGATTACTTCTATAGCCTCAAGAAACGATGCCCAACATTATCGAGCGATATCTGATTTAATCGTTACCGGTGGCGGAACTTTAATTAACGACAATCCAAGTCTCAACGTAAGAAGCAAAAAAATAATTAAACTAAAAGGTTTTAGCCAACCCGATAAAGCAGTAATTACTAATTCACAGCTAGATTTTGAAACATTTAAATTTTTTCAAGACAAATCAAAAAAACTTATTTTCACCTCGAAAAAAAATAAAGTTCCTGCCTCAAAAAAGCTTTCCAACACCGAAATCAAATCCGTTAAAAGTGAGGGCACAAAGATAGATTTAAAAGATCTGAGATCCCGCTTGATAAAGTTAAATTACAAAGACGTTTTAATCGAAGCTGGTCCAGGTCTTCTTACTTCATTCATAAAAGCAAATTTAATAGATGAGTTTATTATTTACATCTCGCCCAAGATGCTATCAAATACTGCAAATTATTTTTTTAACGGTAAAAGCTCATTGAATCCAATGCTTTCTGAAAAGTATGAAAAAATTGAGTCGACAAAAGTTGGTATAGATAAAAAAATTATTCTAAGAAAAAAACAAAAATGGGACTAAATAAAACAGAAGAACTTATCTCTGATATTAAGAAAGGCAAAATGGTTCTCTTAATGGATGACGAAGATCGAGAAAACGAAGGCGATATTATTTTAGCTGGGGAAAAAGTTTCTCCAGACAAAATTAATTTTATGGCTAAAAACGCCAGGGGTTTAATTTGCTTGGCCTTAAGTGAAGAGAAGTGCAAAAAACTTAACCTTAATCAAATGGTGACCGACAATAAAAGTGGTCATGGGACCGGTTTCACTGTTTCAATTGAAGCGGCCACGGGCATTAGCACTGGCATCTCTGCTGCCGACCGAGCAAGGACTATTAAAGTGGCTTCTAAAGCCAATGCTAAAGCGAACGAAATAGTTTCTCCTGGACACGTTTTTCCTGTTAAAGCTATCAAAGGAGGAGTTTTATCAAGAGCAGGTCATACCGAGGGTAGTACTGATTTATGTAAATTGGCTGGTCTTAATCCAGCTGCAGTAATAGTTGAGGTTATGAACGAAGACGGAACCATGGCCAGAAAAAAAGACCTCGTTGCTTTCAGTAAGAAATATGATTTAAAAATTGGCACGATAGCTGATTTAATCAACTATCGAATCATAAATGAAAAAACCGTTGAAAAAATTAGTCAAAAATCGGTCAATACAAAACATGGGAAATTTACAATCATTTCATATAAAGATGGCATTACGGGTGAAACTCATTTGGCTTTAAAAAAAGGAAAAATTACCAAATCGAAACCTACTTACGTTAGAGTCCAGCAAACTAACTTTTTACACGACACCTTACAAATTGAAGAATTTGGAAGCAGATGGTCGCTCGATGCTGCCATGAAAAAAATTAATAAAAATGGATCGGGTTTAATAATTTTAATCGATGGTGGAAAAGATAAAGAAGAAGAAATTCAGGATTTAAAAAAATCTTACAAGCAGTCCATTCCTGGTGGAATAGATGTCAGGAGAATCGGGGCTGGCTCACAAATTTTAAGAGATTTAGGCGTTCAAAAAATAGCTCTGCTTGGCTCTAAAACAAGATACCCTTCTATCTCTGGGTTTGGTTTAGAAGTCGTTAAATACATTCAAAAATGAAAAAGGTTTTAGATTTAGTTTTAAAAAAAAGTGATTATTCAAATTCAAATATTTTAATTGTCAAAACTAATTGGAACGAGGAGGTAATTCAACCAATGTTGGATGATTGCTCAGATGTTTTGACTCAAGTGAACGCTAATTTTTCGACAGTCACTGTGCCCGGAGCTTTTGAAATTCCTTTCATGGTAAACAATAAAGCCAATTCTTTTGATGCCGTCATAACTTTAGGAGCAATCATCAAGGGCGAAACACCTCACTTTGATATCATTGCCCAATCAGTTAGTGATCAAGTAATGACCCTTGGAATTGAATTAAACAAACCCGTTATTTTTGGAGTTCTCACAACTAATAATATTGATCAAGCTATAGAGAGATCGAAAACTAAAGGCAAAGAATTGGCATTAAGCACTCTTGCTTTGCTTGATGAATTAGATGGCTAAGCAAAAAGTAATTCCTTCTCCAGCAAAAAAAAGAGAGTTACTGCTTCAAGCTTTGTATCAAAAAGAGATCAGTGGTGACTCCAATACCGAAGTTTTAAAACAATTAAAGGAAAGACATAAAAAGCTTGATTTAACTGAGCTAAATGAAATTTTAAAAGGGATTAAAAAAGACCAAAAAACTATCGACGAAATAATTATTGCAAACTCAAAGATTAAGTTAGACGACATCGGAGAAATTGAGATCTCTATATTAAGATCAATGATTCATGAAATGAAAAAAAATTCTATAGATCGTTCCATCTCACTGAGCGAAGCCATTAGGTTAGCAAAAAAATATGGACAGGATTCGAGCTATAAATTTATTAATGCCGTCTTAGATAAAGTAAAAAACTAGATATCTTTATTAACTACAATCGTTCCCATATCGTTGGGTCCAGTAGAAATAATGTCAACGGGAAGCTCGCATACTTCCTCAACTTTTTTTATGAATTCAATAGCCTCCAAAGGCAAATCTTCGTATCGATTTATACCTTTCAATGAAGTCTTCCACCCTTTGCACTCAATGTATTTAGGTTCAGCAGATTCTAGATCCATGCACTCTGCATAATCATTCGTACCGTCTTTATAATCGTAATCAACACAAATTTTTATCGTCTCTAAAAAATCTAAAACATCTATTTTAGTTAAACACAAAGCAGATACATTATTTGATCTTATTATTCTTTTCACTGTAACTGCATCAAACCAACCACATCGTCTTGGCCTGCCAGTAGTTGCACCAACTTCTCCTCCTTTATTGGCAATCTCTTCGCCTAAAGCATCATGAATTTCAGTTGGCATGGGTCCTTCGCCAACTCGCGTCACGTATGCTTTAACTACCCCAAGGATGTAATTCACATCTAAAGGGCCGATACCTGCTCCCGAAGCTATCCCTGCTGGAGAACAATTGCTTGAGGTCACAAATGGATAAGTACCTTGATCTACATCCAATAAAGCTCCTTGTGCTCCTTCAAATAAGACCCTCTTACCAGAATCATTAAGTGACTGGATTACAGAGGACACGTCTGCTAACAGTGGTTTTAGTTTTTCCCCGTATGCGAGATTTTGATCTTTAATTTTTTCATAATCTAATTTTTCATGACCAAAATAGTTTTCTAACCAAAAATTATAAAAGGATACGTTTTCTTCTAATTTTTCTGTCAACTTTGCTTCTTCCAACGTATCAATTATTCTAATAGCACGTCTTGCAACTTTATCTTCATAAGCAGGTCCAATTCCTCTTAAGGTAGTGCCGATGGTATTAAAGCTGTTAGATTTTTCCTTTAGTTGATCAACTAGAATATGGTAAGGCTGAATGAGTGAACAAGCAGGGCTAATTTTTAAACGTTCTTGAATATTTTTTGCAATTGGTTCAATTTTTTCTATTTCTTCAAACAAAGCTTCACAGGATATTACAACCCCTTTGCCTATCAAAGACAGAGCATTTTTATGACAAATAGACGAAGGTAAGAGGTGAAGAACTATTTTCTCGTCATTAATAATAAGTGTATGTCCGGCATTATGTCCTCCCTGATATCGACAAGCTGCATCTGCCCTGTCTGATAAAAAATTTACGATTTTCCCTTTTCCTTCATCTCCCCATTGAAGTCCCAATACAGCAAAATTATTTTTCACAATCTATGCCTTTAATTTTATCATTGCAATAATATCTTGATCGAAGCCAATTGCAGACCTTAACTTTCCAGACGATGTTTGAGAAAAATAATTTCCACCGTTTGCAATTGAAAATCCATATCTATCTGAGTGTGCTGAAAAAACTAATCCATCGTGATAATTAAAGCCAGGGAAATCTGTCAAATCAATGTGAGGTTTGAAACAGGTCTCTTTTTCAATAAAGTCCCATATTTCTTGAATTTCAGAAAGATGCCCTTCGCTCGTTTCAATATTTTGAAGTTTAGAAATTACTGATAAATCTCCATTGCAATCTATTAAAGTTAGTAACTTGTTTGCTTCTTCATTACTGATCTTCTTTTCTTTTACCCAAGCAGACAAATCTGATTTTGACTTAGAAGAAATTATTTTATTTAAGCTAATACTGTCGTCGAAATCGAGATCTAAAGGCTCCAAAACCTCATTCAAAATTTCAGTTTTTCCAAAAGACAAAGTTAACTCATTTAAGTTTCCGATTTTCACACTATCTGACAATAAACTTAATACCTCATATTTATTATCTCCGCCGCCAAAAATTTCAACTCCGGCTTTTATGGTAATTCTAGATCGACTAAAAGAATCTTTTCTCTTTTTTAAAACTTCACCAACATAACAATATCTTTGTTCTTTTTCTGATTCTTCTGCCTGGTCAATTCTTGCTATTTGTTGTGAGATATCTGGACGAATCGCCAGTTCATTTGAAGATAAATCGTCGAAAAATGTAAAGGCGGACTCTCTCAAAGAAGAATTTTGTGTGCCTCCAATCGCATCAGCAAATTCAACTAAGGAGGGATAAGTTAATTGAAAATTCTTTGATTGATAAAAGTCTATTAATGATCTTTTAAGCGTTTCTAACTCTGAGGCATCAAGAGAAGTTAAATCTTCTACTCCATCAGGAAGATTAGAAGAATTTGAGGGCATTGTTATTCTTGATCTTGCGAGCCAGTTGAACTGTCTAAATATTTAAAAAAGTCACTTTCGGGATCAATCAGTAATACATCTGATTTATTCTGGAAAGTTGATTGATAAGCATTCAAGCTTCTGGTGAATTCATAAAATTCAGGATCTTTGTCAAAGGCTTTTGCGTAAATTCCGGTCGCTTCAGCATCGCCTTCACCCTTTAAAATCTCAGCTAATTTATATGCTTCAGCTAAGATGACCGTTCTTTCTTTATCGGCATTAGCTCTAATTTCTTCGGCGAGCTCATTTCCTTCAGCTCTTAATTCTTGGGCAAGCCTTTCTCTCTCAGTTCTCATCCTGTTGTAGACTGAATCATTTACTTCATTAGGAAGCTCAATTTTCTTTACTCTTACGTCAATGACTTCTATTCCTAATTCTTGATTGGCAACAATATTTAAATCTGTAGTTAAGGCGCTCATTAATTGATCTCTTTCACCTGAAATCACATCTTGGACTGTACGAACCCCAAATTGGTTCCTTAAACCTTCATCAACCCTTTGAGTAAGTAGCGTTCTCAATGCTCCTAACTGACCACCAGATGAGGTAATGTAAAATTGTTCATTGTCCGTGATACGCCATTTTACGAAAGCATCAACAATTAAACGTTTTTTTTCAGCCGTAAAATATGGCTGCGGAATGGCGTCTAAGGTGAGAACACGCGAATCAAATTTTCTTACAGTGTGAAGAATAGGCACTTTAAAATGCAAACCAGACTCTATTTTTGGGTTAACTATTTCTCCAAATCTTAATAAGATTGCTGTTTGTTTGTCAGTGACAATATAAATACTGTTAGCAATTATTATTATTAATAATAAGGTCAAACCTATAAAACCTAATCTCATCGAACCCATTTTATCTCCTCTCTTGCCTTTTTCTAATTTCCTCAATGACTCGGTCAGTGAGATCTTCTATTGCATTAGGATTTAGTGCATTGGAAGTAGAATTGTTTTGCTGTTCAGAAGGTCGAAGTGATGAAGCCGCAGCAATTTGATCCAAAGGCAAATACATAATGTTGTTTCCATTTTTCACATCTATCATGACCTTTGTACTGTTAGACATAACTGATTGAACAGCGTCTAAGTAAAGCCTCTCTCTAGTAACCTTTGGCGATTTCTTATATTCAGCCAGCAGTTGATCAAATCTTGTTGCTTCACCAGTAGCCTCAGATATGACTTTGGCTTTGTAACCTTCAGCATCTTGGATAGCTCTTTTCGCTGCCCCTCTCGCAATTGGAACAATTTCGTTAGCATAAGTTTCTGCTTGGTTTTTTAAAGTGACCTCGTCTTCTCTAGCCTTAACCACGTCATCAAAAGCTGCTCTAACTGCTTCGGGTGGTCTGGATTCTCTTATCGAAACTGTAACCACTTCAATACCAGTAGAATAAGTATTTAGTCGTTCTTGTAATCTACTTCTCACGTCGGTAGCAATTTGTTCTCTTCCAGTGGTCAATACACTATCCATGGTATTACTGCCAACAACATGTCTAAGAGCCGATTCAGCAGCCTGAGATAAACTATCTTCTGGTGCTGACGCCTCTAAAAGAAAGAAGACTGGATTAGATCTTTTATATTGAACAGCTACCTCTACGTTCACAATATTCTCATCTTTAGTAAGCATTGAGGAATTAGTAGTGTGTGTAAATAATTTTTCAGTGTTAACTATTGATCTCGTATCAATTAGTGGAGGATTCCAATGAATACCAGGGCCTTTGGTATCTGTGTACTCACCAAATCTTAAAATCACTGCCTCTTCCTGCGCATCAACTGTGTAGATACCAGCAGCTCCGTAAAGAATAATTAGAGCAACAAAGAAATAAGAAATATATTTCGAGAAGCCCACTTTTTTGCCACCACCGCCGCCGCCAGAACTTCCCCCAAAAATTGGGCCGAAAATTGCTTTAAATCTTTTAATGGCCTCATCGATATCTGGGGCATCATTTTTGTTCCCCCAAGGATCTCTTGAGCCATTGTTATTATTGTTTTGATCGTTCCATGACATAGATGCGTATTTTATGTGTTGATTAAGAATAAAGAAACACTAGATTTACAAAAATGATTCAATCTTTATAACTTTATTCGATTCATCTTTTTGAAAAATTGAGGTAGTGGTCAACTTATTAAGCCAGGTGATTTGCCTTTTAGACAACTGATAAGTGGCATTCACAGCTTTGGTTAGAAACTCTTCTTCGTTTATTTTCCCGTCAAGAAAATCTAAGCACTGCTTATACCCAACTGCCTTCAAAGCTGGCAGATTCTTTGAAAATCTATCTCTTATGCTTCTGACTTCATCTACCAATCCTTTTTTTATCATTGACTTAAATCTTTCATAAAGTTCAATTTTATATTGTTGTCTATCTTGAGGAATTATTGCAAAGGTCAAAATCTTTCTCTTTAAAATATTTTCCGTCACTGCGTACTTTTGAATTTTGCTGAACTTATCGTTTGATATTAAGCAAACTTCTATTGCCCTTATTATTCTTTGACTATCATGAGGATGAATTACTTGCGCTGCTTCTGGATCTAACTCTTTCAATCTTTCATATAAAGAAGCCAAACCAAGAGCCTCCATGTCACATATTAATTCTGCTCTTATTAAGTCGTCTCGCTCTGGCAGCTCTGCTAAACCTTCTAATAAACTGTAAAAATACATCATTGTCCCTCCCACAAAAATAGGGAGCTTTGATTGATTATCTGCTTTACGAAGGATTTCTATACTTCTTTTTTTAAAATCCCCAACGGAAAATGTTTCGTTAGGTTCTAAAATATCAATTAGATGATGGGGGTATTTTTGTAATTCTTTTTTCTCAGGCTTGTTACTGCCTATATCAAAACCTTTGTATATTTGTACTGAATCAACACTAATTAATTCAGAAGGTAGTTTTGAGTATAAATCTTTTGCTAAGTCCGTTTTGCCAGTATGGGTAGGTCCATAAATAGCAATTAGTGGTTTCACTTATAATTTTTTAAAATAAAATTTACCGAAAGAATATTCAAATCGCTTCTTCGTCGATCTCTCCAGTCCTAATTCTAGTAACCTTTTCTAGATCGTAAACAAATATCTTTCCATCGCCTATTTTTCCAGTATTCGCAACTTCAGATATTGCGTCAATCACATCATTAACCTGCGAGTCTTTTAGTGCGACTTCAATTTTCAATTTAGGTAAAAAGTCTGTTTTGTATTCGTGGCCTCTATAGAGTTCGGTGGTTCCTTTTTGCCTCCCAAAGCCTTTGACATCTGAGACTGTTAAGCCGGTAACGTTAAGTTTGTCTAAAGCACACCTTATCTCATCCAATTTTAATGGTTTAATGACTGCAGTAACAAACTTCACAAAATTCCTCCCTCAAATAAAAACAACTAATCCTTCACTAAAACGACTAGTTTCTCAACTGATCTCTGGACGGCGCCCTGTCTAGATGAAAGATAGTTTTGACTTAGCTCTTTGATTTGTGAATCGTGTGGAAATTCTCCCCATTCCAACGCTAAATCCTCTATGGAATCTATGATATTTAAAATTTGAAGCCTTTGCAAATCTTCAGAAATATCCTTGAAATTGTAAGTATGTGGTCCTGAAAATATTGGCAACCCGTATTTCACAGCTTCTAGAAAATTTTGACCGCCATGAGGGACTATGGTCCCTCCTATAAAAGCGATGTCGGCAATCTTAAAGAAAGATTCAACATAGCCCATTTTATCAACAAGTGTTATTTCTGAATTTAAATCTAAAAAATCCGAAAATATTCCATAGCTTAGTTTTTTTTCATCAAAAATTTCTGTTATTTCAGAAGCTCTATGCGTATGTCTGGGAATCAAAACTAAATGAAATTTAGTATTATCGAGTTTTGAAAAACTATCTATTAAAAAAACTTCTTCGTTTGGATGGGTGCTGGCACAGACGATAATTTTTTTTGAAGATTCGCGTGGATTCTTTTTTATAGTCTCAAAGCTTTCTTCACTAGATGATTTAGAAAATTTTAGAGAATAATCTTCGGTAATAGATTTTGAATCAACGCCAAGTTTTTTAAAATTCTCTAAATCACTCTTACTTTGCGCCACGACTAAATCTAATTTTGAAAAGATTTTGTTGAAAAATTTTGGGAATTTTAGATATTTGCTTAATGACTTTTCAGACATTCGACCGTTGAGAAGAATTACTGGTATGTTAGCTCTATTACAATTATTAATTAAATTTGGCCAAATTTCCGTTTCAACCAAAATCAAACATTTAGGATTTAGACTGCTCAAAAATTTTTTTATAAAACTATTTAAATCGTAGGGAAGATATTGATGCGCTATTTCAGTACTAAAATTTTTATTTACTTCATTTGATCCCGTGACTGTGGAGGTAGTGATTAGAAAATTTGAATTAGGATATTTTTTTTTTAATTCTTTAACTAACAAAGCAGCTACCTTTACCTCCCCAACTGAAACTGCATGAATCCATATAGGTTCTTTGCAATTTGTATACTCCTTGGGACCCAATCTTTCTTTAATTCTAGAGATTTGCGCAGCATTAAATTCTTTTTTTGAGAACAAGCGTAAGATTGCAAAAGGAAAAAGGAAATACAAAAAAAGATTATAGAAAATCATTTCTGTTTCATTTTATCAGACGGATATATACAAAATAATTAATTTAGTACTTTTGAGTAAGTTAAAATAAAAATATGAGCATACTGGAATATTTTATATATTTATTATTAAAAATATTGAGTATCTTGCCACAAAGACTCCAATATTTTCTCGGGCGGTTATTAGGCATTATTTTTTTTATGTCTTTTAAAAAAAGAAGAGAAATTTCAAGATGGAATTTAAAAAAATGCTTTCCTAAAAAAAGCGAAACCGAAATAAACTCAATTTTAAAACAAAGTTTTATAAGGCTGGGAGAATCTCTTTTTGAATTTTTAAATGCTTTCTGGGCCTCTGATAAAAAACTACAAAAGCTAATTGTAAATTTTGAAGATTTGAAAAAAACTTCAAACGATCTTAGTTCTTCAAAAGGAAAATTACTTTTATTCATGCATACTCCAAATTTAGATTTGGTTGTTAGAGCAGCTTCGTTATTTATGCCTGTATCAGGAATGGCTAGACCACAAAGTAATAAGATTGTTGATAATTTATTTAAAGCAAGTCGAAAGAAATTTACTGAAAGAATTTTCAATCCAAAGGAAATTCTTGAGCTTCTAAATTATTTAAAAATAGGAAAAGCTTGTCTGTATGCTCCAGATCAGGATTACGGCTATAAGAACTCTATCTTTGTTAATTTTTTTGGTCATAAAGCATTAACGGTGAAATTTCCTTACATTGCTAAAAAAAGATCAAATTGTGATATTTATTTATTTTCTCTTGAAAAGAAAGGATTTAAATATGTAGCTCACTTAGACAAATTATTACTAGATGGCGTTGATATAGAAAAAGATTTAAGACAAATAAATTATGAAATTGAGGAATTTATTTCTAAAAACCCAGAAAACTATTTGTGGTCGCATAGAAGATTCAAAAATAGACCCGAAGGCGAAGAATCTTTTTATCCTCAAGATTTATTAAGAAGAGGCTAAATCTATAACTAGATTGTCTATTAATCTCACTTTCTTAAAAAAAACAGCAATAGCAATCAAGATTCTATTTGAATTAAATTCAAATTTTTCTAAGGTTTCTGGATCTGAAAGCTCTAAGTAATCTATTTCAAAACCTTGTTCTTCAATTTTTTTAGTATATTTTTTTTGAATTGATTCTAATTCGGTCAAAAAATTTTTTTTATTAGTTTGCGAGAGCAATTTTAATTCAGAGCCCATATCCGAAAGAGATTTAAAAATTACAGATGCTTCAATTTTTTCTCTTTCTTGTAAATAATTATTTCTAGATGAGAGAGCCAATCCATTTTTATCTCTTTCAGTTGGAGCTGATAGAAATTCAATTTCATATTTTTTTTGTCTTATTAAATGTTTGATTATTAATTGTTGTTGAAAATCTTTCATACCAAAAACACAAGCCTCGGGTTTAGTTACTTCAAACAGCCTATTCACTATTGTTATAACGCCATCGAAATGTCCTGGTCTAGATTTACTGCACAACTTATTAGACATTGGGGCAATAAGATTTTCGATATTTTTTAAAATTTCTTCTTGTTTTGGAACAAAGACCCCGTGACAATTATGTTCTTTCAAAATTTCTAAATCTTGTTCTAAAGATCGTGGGTAAGTTTCTAAATCTTCGCTAGGCCCAAACTGCAAAGGATTCACAAAAATTGAAACTACCGGATTATAATTTTTATTGCTTGCTAAATTTAGTAGATTTATATGCCCCGAATGTAAATTTCCCATGGTTGGGATTAATGCAAAAGGAGATTTAAAAGGATTATGAGAGAGCTGTTCTATCGATTCTACAATAATCACTATTCAAAACAATGTTCTGGTAACGGATAAGCTCCTGATTTAACGTCTAGGACATAATTGTGCAGAGCGCTTTGAATAGTTTCTCCATTTTCTAAAAAATTCTTGATGAATTTGGGCGGTTTATCTAAACAGGTAATTCCTAATAAATCGTGAACGACCATTATTTGACCATCTGTAGCAGGACCGGCACCAATTCCAATTGTTGGAATCGATAACGCATCGACTATTTTTTCAGTTAATCCGATGGGAATACATTCTAAAAGTAAAAGCTCTGCTCCAGCATTTTCTAAGTCTTTTGCTTCGGCAATAAACTTATCGTGGGAAGAAGGATCTCTTCCTTGAACAAAATAACCGCCAATTCTATTTATCGATTGAGGCGTCAATCCCAAATGAGCGCAAACTGGAATACCTTTATTAGCCAAAAGTTCCGTAATTTTGAGTATGACCTCCCCTCCTTCTACTTTGATACTGTTGGCTCCACCTTGCATCAATCTTGTTGCATTTGTATAGGCTAGTTGCTCTGTTGCGTAACTCATAAAAGGCATATCCGCCATTACATGGGCATTAGAATTTCCGTTTTTAACACATCTCAAATGATAAAGAATATCTTCCATAGACACTGGCACAGTTGAGTCATGCCCTTGAATAACCATTCCAAGGCTATCCCCCACTAATATCAATTCGACCCCTGCATCACACATCATCGAAGTCATTGTCGATTCGTAAGATGTTAAAGCAGCAAATTTTTTACCAGCTTTTTTTAAATCCCTTAATGTTTGTAATGAAATAGGTTTTTTTGATTCTGTTGACATAAATTTATCTCCAGTGATCTGCAACCCATGGGGTTGGTAAAACTTTTCTATACCATTTGCCACTTTTGCCTTTTAAAGCATCGGGTGGGTTTGGTTTGCCGTGAAAAATAATTATCTTTGCCTCTTGCGGTAAAAGAGGAGCATAAAAAAGTTGTTTGAAACCTTTCTGAACACAATTTTTTTTAAAACTTTGGCACCACTGAATGGGCCAATAATCTAAAGAGTGATTTTTTTTCATATAATCTGACAAATATTCTTGTTCATTCCTATATTTTGATTTTATTTCCAAGAAATTTTGCTGAAAGTATTCTAAAACGTCAAAAAATTTTCCCATCTCAAATCTGTAAACTGAACTGTTTCCAGTAGAATCTTTTCTTATGAAGTCTTTAATGATAAAAAAATCTCCTTCAAGTTCAAATAACTCGTCTATCCTGTTTACTATAATCAAATCTAAGTCTAAAAATAAACACTGGCCTTTGATATCAAATAAATTTTCTGAAAAGGTTACCAATTTCATCCATCCACGTTCTGGAATTCCATCAGGTAAATTCAACTTTGGCAAATCAAAGGACTCAATAGAGTTTAAAAAACCCGAGTTGTCGTCTGTTAAACAGATAAATCTAAAATCACGATCTAGATTTCTTGAAACCATATTAAAAAGTTTATTCACATAAGACGAGTCGTATTTCTTGCCCCACTTCATACAAATAATATTTACCGTATCAGTCATTAGTTTGGGAAATAAATTTTTGAATTAAATTTGAAGTCTTTTTACTATTTTCTATAGGAAAAAAATGTGAGCCTTCAACCTCAATGACTTCAAAATTATTTTTTTTTGATAAATATTTCATGCCTTTACTAGAAAATGTAGAAAAGTGCTCAGCTCTCAAAATTAGAGTAGGCAAGTTTAAACAATTTAAAGTCCGATAAGTGTTAAAAGAAACAGTTTCAAAAGTCTTAGACTCCCATGTAGGCGAACAAGAAAGTTTTAATCCTGAATCTTCTTCACTTAAACCACCTGCTAAGTAATTTTTAAGAGATTCCAAAGGCCAGGTTTTAAACATACTTCTTCCTTCATAATGCATGGTCGCTTGTTCAAAACTTTCAAACTTATCTCGTCTTTTGGCAGCGCCGACTACTTTATCGTTTGATCTTAAAAGAATAAATTTATTTTTGATTTCAGAAAAAATTGCCGTGTATGGATCATAAAAAAGTACAGGATCAAGCATTATTAAGTGTGAAACTTTAAAATCACCGCGCTTAATTACTTCTGATGCAACTATAGAACCCATTGAGTGTCCAAAAAAAATTGCAGACGAAATATTCATTGTTCGTAAAAATACATCTGCATCAACTGCATATTGATCCCAGGATTTAAGTCTATCTGGGTCAGCGGCTAAAGTTGTTTTACCATGACCTCTCTGGTCAAGAGCAATGATGGTTTTTTTTGAGTCCAACATTAAATAAATTTTTTCTAATAGATCTAAATAAGTTTCGCAGTTAAGACCAGTCGCATGAAAAAAAACTAACGGCTCACTTTTATCAAGGCCTTCTAATTCAATATAAGAAAAGTAACCTTCTTCTGAATCAGCAAAAACTTTTTTTCTAATAACTTTTGAAAACATATTGAATGATTTAATATTTAAAAAATGACATTAAACACTGTTAAAGGTTTTCTTGACAATATTGAAGGCAATGAATTAGCAAAAATTGCAACCAAATGCTCTGATTTAGGACCTTGTTTAGAAATAGGAACATACTGTGGCAAATCAGCTTTGATTATAGGCGAAGCATGCAAAAAATCTAACAATCTCTTATTTACCATCGATCATCACACCGGATCCGAAGAACATCAATTAGGTGAAGAATATCATGATAGTGAACTCTATGATAAAAACGTATCAAGCTTTAACACTTTGCCCGAATTCCTTAAAAATTTAAAAAATTCAAATCTAGGAAATTATATTTTGCCATTGATTGGTACTTCAAAAGAATTGACTAAAGAATGGAAATTACCTTTGGGAATGGTCTTTATTGATGGCGGTCATAGCATGGAAGCTGCGCTAGCTGATTATGAAAATTGGTCACCGCATATTGTTAAAAATGGATACCTATTAATACATGATGTTTTCCCAAATCCAGAGGATGGAGGAAGACCACCATATGAAATATTTAGTAAGGCAAAAAAGTCTAAAAAATTTAAAGAGATATCTCTTGTTAAAAGTCTCGCGATTTTAAAAAAAATCGAAATTTGAATTCAATTCAAATAATGAATTAGCCGCTAAAATTACTGCCGCAGCGGTCCAACTTGGTTTTTCAACTGGCCAATACTTCTGATCTTTATAAACAAATCCTGTCCAAAATAAATTATCTTCTTTATCCATAAGATTTAAAATTTCATCGTATAAATTCGATGCAAGTTTTTTTTCCCCAATTTTATTTAAAGCCAAAATTAGTTCACATGTTTCCGCAATAGTTACCCAGGGCTCTTCTTCAACACATTTACACCCAAGGCCAGGCACGACGAAGTTCGCCCACTTATCTTTTATAATTTTCTTTGATTCATCAGCATCATATACTCCACAGAGAACTGGATAGTACCAGTCCATACTGTATCTTGATTTGCTTTTCCAAGTTCTATCAAATCGTTCTGGCTTATTTCTAAGTGAATTGTGAAGAGCTTCCAGTTCTTGTGCTAAAGAAATATTCTTTTTTCCTAAAATTTCAGAAATTCTTATGAAATCTTTCAAACTTTTATAAATTGATGAACATCCAGTAACTAAAGAGTCGTCCATCCATTTATCATTCTTATCTTTGGCCCATAAGATATCCCCCTCCGAGGTTTGGCCAGACAAGACAAAATCAACAGATTTTTTTAAAAAAGGCCATAGGTCTTCCAAAAATTCTTCATCATTAAAATGAAGATAATAATGCAAGGCGCCAGAGGAAATGTAGGCAGCAAAGTTTGTTTCTTTATTGTAATTAATTACTTTATTTCCGTTGTACTCGGAATACCAAGATCCATCTGATAGTTGTGTTAATTTTAGCCATTCAAATCCAGCCTTAGCTTCAACATTCATATCAAGCACATTTAAACCCATTAAAGACTCAACATGATCCCAGGGGTCTATTTTTCCATCTGGCTCCCAAGCTATTGAACCATCGAGATTTTGGCATTCAGAAATATACTTACCTAGAGGAGCTAAAGAATTTTTATTTTTCAATCTTTTTCTCTTCGTTTTCAAAATACATAACTACACTTTTACCGATTAATGGTTGGAGCAATGATTCTAATACTCTAGTTAGCAAGGGATTTTTGGTCATGTCCCAAACCAAAAAAGAATGGTAAAGCTTAATCAGATAAGATTTTTCTTTTGTATTCCAAAACAAACATTGCATCCACCAATAAGGAGAGTGCAAGGCATGCGCCCAATGTCTTTTTTTGAAAGCAAAACCTAAAGATTTCACGGAATTTTTCAATTCTTTATATTTGAAAATCCTTACATGGCCTCCTGGTTCGTTTTGATAATCTCTACTCAATTTCCAACAAATCCATTCAGGGAGAAATTTTGGCACGCTTAGAGCAAAAGTCCCATTAGGTTTTAAAACTCTTTTAATTTCTTTTAAGGCAGATTCAAAATCTATTATATGCTCCAGAACTTCAGAACAAACCACATGATCAAAAGTATTCTCTGCAAAAGGTAATTTTTTTGCATTACCGACGAGGAAATTACAGCTTTTTTTTCCTAAATCTTCATCAAATTGATCAAAATTTTCTTTTGCTTTTTTTACATCTTCCTTTCCCATATCTATTCCAAAAACATCTAAATTCGCTTGCATGTAGGCTCCAAAACAATGTCGCCCTTGCCCGCATCCAATATCTAAAATCTTTTGATTGGGATGAAACTCAAAATTATTAAATCTTATTGTTTGCATTAATTCCTGAATGTATTGATAGCATCTTCATAAATATCAGTTACTGATAAAGCCACTTTTTTCCAACTTAATACATCTAATGCACGCTGGTATCCCTTGTCAGCCAAATCATTTTTTAAATTTTCATCATTTAATAACTGCAAAATACCCTTTTCAAGTTGTTCTGAATTCCCAGCGTCTACGACAATTCCACAATCACCAATTACTTCAGGAATTGCACCACCGTTAGTTGTCACCACAGCTTTTTTGCATGCCATTGCTTCTCCAACAGCAAATCCAAATCCTTCATATAAAGAAGGGATTACTACTATATCAGCTGAACAGTACATATCTCTTACTTCTGTGAAACTCAAATCACTTTTAAAAAAGACTTTTTTTTCTATTTTTAAATTTTTTATTTTTCTATCGGTATGCCCGCCTTCTGAAAAAGAGCCAATGACATGAAGCTCAAGGTCAGGTAAATGGTTCGTGAGATTTGCAAAAGCCTTGAGGAGAAAGTCTAATCCCTTTAAAGGCACATCCGCACTTGCGATCGTAACTATTCTTTTTGCAATAGTTTTATTTTGATCTGGAAAAAAAATACTTGAATCAATGCCATTTAAAATAACTGACATATTTTGATATTCAACTTTAAAGTCTTCCTCAATATTTTCTTTAGAAGATAAAGAAGGGACAATAATTTTTTTTAAACGTTTTGCAACTTGCATTTGCATCTTTAAAAAAGAGTGCCACCTAATTTTTAAAAGCTTGAGAAATATCGAATTGATGCTTTGTAATTCATATTTTAAGTCCTTAGAAATAGGATGATGAATAGTAGTTACTAGAGGGATTTTTTTTTGAAAATCTAACAACTCATAGCAAAGACTCTGATTGTCGTGAACTACATCAAATTCGTTTAATCTCTTCTTGAAGATTTTTTTTAATCTTTTCCCAAAAGTATAAGGCTCAGGAAATCCTCCTGAATTGATGCTAAGCCACTCAAAAAAGTTCAATGGGTTTATTAATTCTGATATCGAGACGTCCGAAAATTTATTTGATCTGCTATATAAGTCTAAACTTGGAACTTTAACCAAGCTTACTTTTGGATCAAGATTTGGGTAAGGAGGTCCTGAAAATACAGTAACTTGATGACCTAAATCTGCTAAGGCCTTACTTAAGTGAGTGACATAAATTCCTTGCCCGCCAGAATAGGGATTACTTCTGTAACTTAGTAAAGCTACTTTCAATTTTGACATGTCAATTAACTAATAATTATTCAATCGGTGTTAACCACTCAGAAAAAGAATCTCGCTTTCCTCTGACTTGATCAAAATATTTTTTTTGCAGAATAGTAGTAATAGGTCCTCGTTTTCCGCTTGCGATTGTATTCTGATCCACTGTCCTTATAGGAACCACTTCGGCGGCAGTACCGGTAAAAAAAAGTTCATCCGCATTTAAAATTTCTGTAAGATTTATTTTTTTTACTCTCACTTCAATTCCATCTTCTTGCGCTAAACTAATTATGCTTTTTCGAGTAATTCCATTCAAAGAAGCAGCTAAATCAGGAGTAAAAAGCTCTCCTTCTTTGACTAAAAACAAATTTTCTCCGGATCCTTCTGAAATATTACCCTCGTCATCGAGAAGAAGTGCTTCATCAAAACCCTCCTGCATGGCTTCTTGCAAAGCCATAATAGAGGTTACATAGTTTCCGTTAACTTTTGATCTAGAAACTAAATTATTGGTTTGTCTTTTATAAGAAGAGATTTTTATTTTTATGCCTTCATCAAAAGCTTCTGGTGACATGTAACTTGGCCATTCCCAAGCGGCAACAATACAATGCGTCTTTAAGTTGTCTGCTCTTAAACCCATCCCCTGAGCACCATAAAAACACATAGGACGTATATAGCCCTCTTCAAGGTTATTGACTTTAAAAATCTCTTTTTGAACGTCATTTAATTGTTCTTTAGAAAATGGGATTTTCATATTTACTGCTTCAGCAGATTCAAACAAACGGTTAGTATGATCCTCTAACCTAAAAATTTTTGTGCCTTCATCTGTTAAATAAGCTCTTACCCCTTCAAATACACCAAGACCATAATGTAAAGTATGAGTCAAAACATGTACTTTAGCTTGTGACCAGTCAACAAACTCACCGTCCATCCAGATGAATCCATCTTTTTCTTCGAAATTAGTCATATTTTTAATTTAAAGAGAGTCATTATAAGCGGGAGAATCTTTTATGAAAGTTAATTCTGAAATTTTTAGAGCCTACGATATCAGAGGGATTTTTGAGAGAGAGTTATCTCAAGATCTAATATATAAAATTGGTCAGGCTGTAGGTTCGCAAGTATTAGATGAAAATTCTAAACAAATATACGTTGGAAGAGATGGAAGAATTTCAGGCAAAGAAGTATCGGACCATTTTATAGAAGGTATTTTAGCAACAGGCTGCGATGTCATCTTTATTGGCTTAGTGCATACACCGCTACTATATTTCGCGACATTTGAAGGTGTTACCAAGAATGGAGTAATGATTACAGGTAGTCACAACCCAAAAGAATATAATGGATTTAAAATTGTCATAAATAATTCCTCGCTAAAAGAAGATGACATACAAAATCTTAAACTTAAAATTGAACAAAGTGACTTTAGAGTTGGATCCGGAAAATTATCAAAAGAAAGTTTTAACGAAACCTACGTAAAAAAAATTTCAACAAAAATTAATATAAAAAATAAATTAAAAATTGTTCTGGATTGCGGCAACGGCTCAGGTGGAGTGTTAGGACCAGAAATTTTAAGAAACTACTCTTCTGAATTAATAGAATTATTTTGCGAAGTTGACGGAAATTTTCCTAATCATCACCCCGATCCAAGTGAACCAAAAAATTTATCAAAATTAATCGAAACAGTTAAAAAAGAAAATGCTGATTTGGGTATTGCTTTTGATGGTGATGGAGACAGACTTGGTGTTATAGATAGTGAAGGAGAAATGATATTTCCTGACAGATATTTAGCTCTAATGGCAGAAGATATTTTGAGAAAAAATAAATCAGGGAAAATTGTTTTTGATGTGAAATGCTCTAAACAACTCGAACAGGTAATTAGAAGAAATAATGGCATACCAATCATGACCAAAACTGGTCATTCTTTCATAAAATCCGAAATCACTAGAACTGGTGCGATTCTAGGAGGCGAAATGAGCGGTCATATTTTTTACAATGATAATTGGTATGGTTTTGATGATGGAATCTTTGCAAGCTTAAGATTGTTAGAAATATTATCAACACAAAATATTTCAACCCATGAAGTTTTTAAAAAGATTCCAAAGATGTTTAGTACACCTGAAATAAAAATATCAATAAATGATACTGAAAAGTTTAGAGTTGTTGAGGAATTAAAAAATAATTTCAAACCTGAAGGTTATAATAGTATTTTGTTAGATGGGTTAAGGCTTGAAGAAGAAGATTCATGGGGATTGATCAGAGCTTCAAATACAACTCCTGCTTTAGTACTAAGATTTGAAGCAAACACTGAAAAAAAACTTATGCAAATAAAAGAACTTTTTCAAAACGCTTTGCTCAAAATAGACGATAAACTGAATTTCATAAAGTAAAGATCATGAGCATCTCAAAAAAATCGGCTATTAATATCTCTAAAGTTCTTTCTGAAGCACTGCCTTACATACAAAAATTTTCAGGAAAAACCATTGTGATTAAATACGGGGGTAGTGCCATGCGAGATAGTTATCTTAGAAAAAGCTTTGCTCGAGACGTAGTGCTAATGAAAACAGTTGGAATAAATCCCGTCATTGTTCACGGAGGAGGTCCTCAAATAGGTAAAGAATTGGATCGACTCAAACTTGATTTTAAATTCAAAAATGGAATCAGAGTTACTACTCCTGAGATGGTAAAAGTAATTCAAAAAGTTCTTGATCTACAAATTAATCCTGAAATTAAGAAGTTAATTAATTCATGGGGTGGACAAGGAAAATCATTTGCTGGAAAAAAAATGGGTCTTATCAATGCAATAAAATCGAAAAATAAATCGCTGGGAGAAGTTGGTCAAATCACAAAAATAAATAAATCAAAACTTTTAAAAGCTTTAACGTCTCATCAGATTCCCATCATCTCCCCAATTGGATGGGGCCCAAAAAAAACACCTCTTAATATAAACGCTGATGAGGTTGCATGTTTTGTTGCCGGAACTATAAAGGCAGAAAAAATAATCCTTTTGACAGATGTCTTAGGAATTAAAAATGAGAGTGGTAAGAAAATTTCTCAAATAAGTTTTAAAGATTCGAAAAAACTATTAAAAAATAAAACAATAGTTAAAGGCGGAATGGTGCCTAAACTTACGGCTGCAATAGATGCCTTAAATCAAGGTGTAAATTATGCTCACATAGTTGATGGAAGAGTTCCTCATGCTGTATTGTTAGAGATTCTTACTCAAAAAGGTGTAGGCACTTTGATTAATAGATAGATGGCAGAGAGTAAAGTATCAAGAAAAATTCAGATCATGCAGACTCTTGCAGAAATGCTTGAAGAAAAAACTCCTGTAAAAATTACCACTGCAGAATTGGCCAGAAGAACGAACATAACTGAAGCAGCGATATACAGACATTTCCCAAGCAAAAGAAAAATTTATGAAGAAATGGTAATTTTCTTTGAATCGAATATTTTTCCAAGAATAGAAACAATGAAGCAAAATCAATCATCAGATGAGATTCCAGGGCTAATAGTTACTCTTATTTTAACTTTTCTAGAAACAAACAAAGGGTTTGCGAAAATTATCAACAAGCAAGCGTTAAGTGCAGCCGAAGCAAAAATAGACGACAAAATATCTTTAATTTTGGAAAAACTAAATGTGGAAATCAAACAGTCTTTTCAGGCTTATGAAAGAGATACTAAGAAAAAGTTAGCCATTAATTCTGCAAGCTGTTCCGATCTTTTAATGACTTGCATGGAAGGACAGATTCAAAGTTTTCTAAGAAGTAATTTTAAAAATAGCCCAGTTACCTCATGGCAGGAACATTGGGAACTAATCAAAAAAACTATTTTTGTCTAATCGAAAAAATATTCAAACGCTGTATTCTGATCTGAAGGGCTGGCATCTAATCCATTAGCTAGATTTATTTTTTTTGCAATTAGATTCGCAGGAATTGTAGGGGGAGAATACTCGATCGAATCGACAATGTCTTCCATATAGCCCAACCAGATTGGTAGTGCAGTAGTACTACCATATTCTTTTTGTCCTAAAGACCTTGGTTGATCATAGCCGAACCAAACTGTTGTTAAAATCTTATTGTTGTACCCAGTAAACCAGGTGCTTTCGGAGTTATTAGTCGTACCTGTTTTCCCAGCAAAATCGTCTCTTTGGAGTTTTTTAATCCCTCTTCCGGTGCCCCTTCGTGTTGCTTCTCTTAAAATATCAGTTACAACAAATGAAACTCTAGGGTCAATAGCAAAGGTCTGTTCTACAGTTAAAGAATTTCCTATCCATTGTTCCAAAGTTTTTTTCGAAGCGTCTTTTTGGTCAAAAAGTATCTCATTACCATCCTTATCTACGATTTTTTCAATGAAAGTCGGATTAATTTTTTTTCCTCCATTAGCAAAAATGGAGAAAAATTCTGCGTTTTTGTAAGGGCTAATTCCATAAGATCCTAATGCCATTGATAAATCTTCAGGCAAACTGTCTCTTTCGAATCCAAATCTTGTGAGGTAGTTTTTTGTTTTAGATATTCCTAGATCATTTAGCAATCTTACAGTGACTACATTTCTCGATTGCAACAATGCTTCTCTTAATCTAGTTGGTCCATAAAATTTCCCACTAGCATTTTTGGGTCTCCAAAATTCCTCTAAATTTTGATCTTCAAATACAACCGGAGCATCGTTTATTATAGTTGCTGGATTAAAGCCGTTTTCAAAAGCCGCAGCATATAAAAAAGGCTTAAAATTTGATCCAAGTTGAGGTTTAGCTTGCATGGCTCTATTAAACTTACTAGAGCTAAAACTATAGCCGCCAACTAAAGCAAGAATCTTGCCAGAGTTTGGATCGATGCTAACTAGAGCACTTTGCACTTCAGGATGCATTGCTATCTCAAATTTTTTGTCTTCATCTAATCTCAACCAAATTAAATCCCCTACTTCAAAAAAATTTAAAAAACTCTCTATATTTTTGCCTTTTTTATTTTCATTTATTTTTGGTTTGATATTGGAAATTAAATTACTTATGTCCATGGTAATTATTTCTGAGTCTTTGTTTAAAAGAGTCATCTTCTTATTCTTAGAAGATAGCACTAGTACTGGTTGAAAAGAGTTGAAGGCAGCTTGGTCGGCTAGAAAGTCTAATAGTTCATCTAGAGGATTAGTTAAATCTTTTTTAATTCCAAACTCGTCTTTAAAGTTGTTTGGATCGTAGGCAACTTTATAAAATAAATCTGTTCTCTGGATAAAGTCGTCTGGAATTAATTCACTATAATTTTCAGGTTTTCTGAAGCCATGCCTTGATTCGTAAGACTCTATTCCTCTTCTTACAGAATTAACAGCAGCTGTTTGATAAGACGAATTTAAAGTCGAGTAAACCTTATATCCTTCTTTGTAAGCAGATAAACCATAGTTTTGGATCATATACCTTCGTATTTGCTCAGCAAGATAATCTGCCTCAACTTCCGAACCGATGCCATTAAAAAAGGCAGATATTGGCTCATTAAATGCTTGTAAAAAATTATCTTCGTCAATATATCCTAAGGATTCCATTCTACTTAAAACCCAATTTCTTCTAATTAAGGCCCTTTTTGGATTAGCAATTGGATTGATTCGAGACGGTGCTTTAGGCAGACTAGCTATCATAGCTGATTGTGCTATAGACAATTCAGATAAACCTTTTCCATAATAAATTTCTGATGCTGCTGCAACACCATAAGCTCTATTTCCAAGAAAGATTTGATTGACATAAAGTTCGAATATTTCTTCTTTTGTAAAAGATAAATCTAACTTAAAGGCCATAAATATCTCTTTGAGCTTTCTCTCGAAGGTTTGGTCTTTAGTTAACACATAATTTCTCGCCACTTGCATGGTAATGGTTCCACCACCGCTGATGATTTCTCCTTCTTTTATATATTGGTAAGTAGCTCTCAGCAGACTCAGAAAATCTACTCCCGTGTGAGTAAAAAAATCGCTGTCTTCAGCAGCTAAAAAAGCATTTATTAAATTTTCTGGAATTTCATTAAAATTTAATTTAGTTCGATGAATTTCCCCGTATTCACCGATCAATTTACCATCGGAAGTAAATATCTTAAGAGGAACTTGGAGCTCCACATTTCTTACGTCTTCTGTTGTTGGCAGATCATGAGATAGATAAATATAGATACCTAAACCAAAATGAATTGGGAGTAAGAAGATAATTAGTAATATAAAAAAATATTTATTGAAAAACATTGTCTAATACTTCGATAAGGTAAAATATATTCTAATGGTTACTAAGTGCTAATGAAAATTTTTCTAATTGGTCCTATGGGGTCTGGTAAATCAAAAATTGGTAAAATCTTGAGTGAAAAGCTAGGCGTTTCTTTGTTTGATATTGATAAAGAAATAGAAAAAGATTTGAATATGCCCATAACTGAAATGTTTGCCTCCAAGGGAGAAGAGTTTTTTAGAACTACCGAAACTAATTACTTAATTAAAACTAAAAAATTTAATGATTGTATTATCTCAACTGGTGGCGGGGTTGTTGAAAAAATTAAAAATTTAGAATTGTTGGCAAATGAGACAAATGTAGTTTTCTTAAACTGTAGCGTTGAAAGTCAATTTGAAAATACTAAAGATTCTAAAAAGAGGCCTCTTTTACAAACAAGTGATCCTAAATTAACCCTTCAAACTCTCTATGAAAAAAGATTAGATAGTTATAAAAAAGTGTCAAAGTTGGAACTTTTATCTGATTCCATGTCTAATGAAGAAATCGCAAATAAAATAATTAATCATTTTAATGTCTAAATCAATACTGGTTAGAACCGCTTCTTCGAGCTACGAAGTGTTAATAGATAAATCTTTATTGAAAAATTACAACTTTCAGTGGCTGGTAGAAAATAAGCAGATTTTAATTATTAAAGATTCAAATGTTCCAGAGAAATTCTTAGATGATTTAAATAAAAATTTAGCTCAATTCGATCCTAAGGCTTTAATCTCTTTAGAAATTCAAACTAGCGAAGAAAATAAAAGCATCGAAGGAATTCAACCGATTTACGAAACTTTAAATCAAAATAAATTTAATAGAGATTGTGTGATCATTTCCCTTGGTGGGGGAATTACTACAGATATGACAGGTTTTGTTGCTTCTAGTTATTTAAGAGGGGTAGATCTAATCCAAATTCCCTCAACTCTTTTGTCTCAAGTAGATGCAGCCATCGGAGGTAAAACAGGGATTAATTTTCAAGGGGCTAAGAATAATATTGGTGCTTTCTACCAGCCAAATTTGGTTCTAATTGATATAGATCTTTTATCTAGTTTAAGAAAATCTGAAATTTCAGAGGGTCTAGCAGAGATCATAAAGCACTCTCTTATTGCCGATAAATCTCTCTTTGAAGAATTAGAACAAAAAATAAATAATGGCTCGATAACTAATGATGAAGACCTAATTAAGATCATTTACGATTCATCTCTTATTAAATCTTCTATCGTTTCAAATGATGAAAGGGAGAAAGGTGATAGAGCATTACTTAATTTTGGGCATACCTTTGGACATGCTTTTGAGTCATCTATGTCCCTCAAAGGCTTTACACACGGTCAAGCAGTTGGGCTAGGAATGATATGTGCCTCTAAACTCTCTTTGCTATTAGGCAAGATTGAGGACAAAGAATATGAAAGAATTAAGAAAATAATAGAGTCAGCAGGTTTGCCAACAGAATTACCAACAAATTTTGATTACGATGAGTTTAAAGAGGCAATGAGTCGTGATAAGAAAATTCTTTCCAACAAACTTAGATTTATAACGTTAAATTCGATAGGAAGAGCCCAAATTTCAGAAAATATTGACGAAAATTCCCTTATCGAAAGCTTAAAGATATAAGCAAATAATTCACTTTTAGCCGTTTTTTTAATAAGATTTAAAGAAACTGCATATCACATGCGCGAAAAGTGACGCCCAGTCCAAGCGATAAGGACTCCGATTTACTAAATTTAGGTGTATTTTGTGCCAAAAGACGAATATTTTGTAACCAGACCTAAGAAAAAAGGTCTTTACGATCCGGATTTCGAAAGAGATTCTTGCGGAGTAGGTCTTGTTGCGAATGTGAAAGGTCTTCCTTCTAGAGAGATAATGGATAATGCCTATCTAATTAATTCTAGAATGGACCATCGTGGCGGATGTGGATTTGAAGAAAATACTGGTGATGGTGCCGGGATATTACTCGCCCTTCCCGATTCCTTTTTCCAAACTGAAGCTAAAACCTTAGGCTTAAAACTACCAAAAAAAGGCGAATATGCAGTAGGCAACATATTCCTGCCTCAAAAAAGTTCAGAAAATAGCTTTTGTAAGGAAACAGTCGAAAAAATATTATCTCAGGAAGGTCTTGAATTTCTCGGATGGAGAAAAGTCCCGACAAATCAAAAAAAAGCAAATGTCGGTCCAGCGGCACTAAATTGTCAACCAATAATAGAACAACTTTTTGTTGGAACTAAGGGAAACATATCTCAGGATGATTTTGAAAGAAAACTTTATTTATGCAGAAAAATTTTTAGCAAGAGATTAAGATTCGAAGAAGGCTTAACTCAGGGTTTAATGTTTTATGCTTGTTCACTTTCATCAAGACTAATCATTTATAAAGGAATGCTGACACCCGCCCAATTATTTCCTTTTTTTTCGGATTTAGAAAATAAAAAATTAAAGACCCATCTTGCAATGGTTCATTCTCGTTTCAGCACAAATACTTTTCCTTCATGGGATAGAGCTCAACCTTGTAGGTACATGTGTCATAACGGCGAAATAAATACTCTTAAAGGTAATGTAAACTTAATGAGAGCCAGGCAAGGTATGGCAGAAAGCCCATTATTTGGAAAAAAATTACAAAAGCTATTCCCCATTGCGGAGCCTGACTGCTCAGATTCAGGAAGTTTTGATAACGTTCTAGAGTTCTTAATTATGTCGGGAAGAAAGATACCCGAAGCAATCATGATGATGATTCCTGAAGCTTGGCAAAATGACAAAGAGATGTCCCCCAAAAAGAAAGCTTTTTACGAATACTCGTCATCACTTATGGAACCATGGGATGGCCCGGCATCAATTGTCTTCACTGACGGAAAAATGGTGGGCGCTGTTCTCGATAGAAACGGTCTTCGTCCTAGTAGGTTTTATGTTACTGACGATGACAAAGTGATCATGGCTTCAGAGGTCGGAGTCCTTCCTGTGAATCCTAAAAATGTAGTTTCTAAAGGGAGGTTACAACCAGGAAAAATGTTTTTAATAGATTTTGAACAAGGAAAATTAATCTCTGATGAAGAAATTAAAAAAGATGTTGCTTCTCAAAATCCTTACAAGGATTGGAATAAAAAACAAATAGTAAATCTCAGAGATTTAATTTCTAATAAAAAAGAGGCTAAGGAAGAAAATTTAATTTCTAAAATGCAAGCCTTTGGTTATACCACAGAGACACTAGAGTTCATGTTATTGCCATTAGTTACAGAACTGAGAGACCCTCTCGGTTCAATGGGAAATGATGCTGCACTTGCGTGTTTGTCTGATAAGCCTAGGATGATTTACGACTATTTCAAGCAGCTATTTGCGCAAATTACTAATCCGCCCATTGATTCAATTCGAGAAGAAGTGATCATGTCTTTAAAATGTTTGATAGGCCCTGAGGAAAACTTACTAGCAACTAAAGAAAGAAATGTTCACAGACTTAATCTTGAACACCCCATCCTCTCGAATAATGAACTAGCAAAAATTAAAGAAATTAAAAAATTTGGTTGGAAAACTAAGACTATTGATATCACTTATCCCAGGGGCAAAGGAGAAAGAGGATTGAAAGCTGCCTTAAAAAGAATTTGTAAAGAATCTGAAGAAGCAATCGAAAAGGGTTTTTCATTCATAGTTCTTTCAGATAAAAAAATCAGCCGTGACAATATTGCTCTAAGCTCACTTTTGGCTTGTTCTTCTGTCCACCATCATTTAGTAAAAAATGAAAAAAGAACTCAAATAGGAATAATTTTAGAGACTGGTGAAGCTCGTGAAGTACATCATCATTGCCTTCTTGTTGGGTATGGAGCAGATGCAGTAAACCCTTACTTAGCTTTTAATGTTTTAGAAAAATCTCTCAAAGACGGTTTACTCAAAGATGAAGCTCTAAAAACTTCAAGAGACCTTGTCAAGGCTTACAAAAAAGGTGTAGCCAAAGGTATGTTAAAAGTTATGGCTAAAATGGGTATTTCAACCCTTCAATCCTACAAAGGTGCTCAGATATTTGAAGCTGTAGGATTGGCAGATGACATCATAGATCTTTCTTTTCCAGGAACTCCTAGCAGGGTTCAGGGAATTAATTTTGAAGTCCTTACAAAGGAAATTGAAAGGCGTCACGAATTAGGTTTTCCTGAAATTGAACAAAATAAAATTGCGACCCTTCCAAATCCTGGAGACTTTCATTGGAGAAATGGTGGAGACAGTCACATGTGGGATCCTAAATCTATTTCAGCATTACAACTAGCATCAAAAAATAACGACGAATCCGCTTATTGGAAGTTCGCTAATCATGCCAATGAACAAACTACTAAGAACAGTACTTTAAGAGGTTTGATGAAATTCAAATATGCTACTGATTCCCTTCCTTTAGAAGAAGTAGAACCTGAAAAGGAAATAGTTAAAAGATTTGCCACGGGAGCTATGTCTCTTGGCTCCATTTCAACCGAAGCACATGAATCTTTAGCATTGGCGATGAATAAACTTGGAGGAAAATCAAATACCGGAGAGGGAGGAGAAGATCCAATAAGATTCAAACCTCTTGAAGATGGAAGGTCTAAAAGATCAGCGATTAAGCAAGTTGCCTCAGGTAGATTTGGAGTAACAATGTGGTATTTAACCAACTCCGACGAACTTCAAATTAAGATTGCTCAAGGAGCTAAACCAGGAGAAGGTGGAGAATTGCCTGGAACTAAAGTTGACGATTACATTGCCAAAATAAGACATTCAACACCTGGAGTTGGATTAATAAGTCCGCCGCCGCACCACGATATTTATTCAATCGAAGATATAGCTCAGTTAATTCATGATCTCAAAAATGCTAATCGTAGTTCTAGAATTAGTGTCAAATTGGTATCGGAAATAGGTGTAGGAACTATTGCCGCGGGTGTAGTTAAAGCAAAAACTGATCACTTGGTGATAGCAGGTCATGATGGTGGCACTGGAGCCTCTCCACTAACTTCTATCAAGCATGCTGGGCTTCCGTGGGAGCTTGGAATTGCTGAAACGCATCAAACTTTAGTTATGAATAATTTGAGGTCCAGAGTAGTTCTTCAAACCGATGGCCAGCTTAAAACTGGAAGAGATGTTGCAATTGCAGCTATTCTAGGCGCCGAAGAATTTGGCTTTTCTACAGCACCGCTTGTTACCTTGGGATGCATTATGATGCGTAAATGTCACCTAAATACTTGTCCGGTAGGTATTGCTACTCAAGACAAAGAGCTGAGAAAAAAATTCCATGGTAGCCCAGAGAATGTAGTTAATTATCTTTTCATGGTAGCCAAAGAACTTAGAATGATAATGGCAAAACTGGGTGTAAAAACTTTGAATGAACTAATAGGTAGAGTGGATTTACTTGAAATGGAAGC
The DNA here is from genome assembly GCA_004213955.1 of Gammaproteobacteria bacterium. Classification (GTDB taxonomy): domain Bacteria; phylum Pseudomonadota; class Gammaproteobacteria; order Magnimaribacterales; family AG-339-G14; genus AG-339-G14. Next base: position 11,043 of record SGZL01000005.1, on the reverse strand, counting down.
CGCGCTAAATCATTGGAAAAGAGATGGATTGGATCTATCAAATATTCTTTCTCCAGCTCAAAAAGTTTTTAAAGACACTGAAGTTTTCAATACTAAAAAACAAAATCATAACCTCAAAAAATCTATGGACATGGCTTTGGTGAGGGCTATTAAAAATAATATTAAAACTAAGCAAAAAATTAACGTGAATTTAAAGATTGGTAACACCAATAGAGTATTTGGAACAATATTGTCTAACGAAGTTTCTAAAATTTGGGGTGCCAACGGGTTGCCTCAAGATACTATTAAAATAAATCTTAAAGGATCGGCCGGACAAAGCCTCGGAGCTTGGATTGCCAAAGGCATCACAATAAATTTAGAAGGCGACGCAAACGATTACGTTGGTAAGGGCTTGTCTGGAGGAAAAATAATTATTTATCCTCCGAAAGAGAGTAAATTTATACCTGAAGAAAATATCCTATTAGGTAATGTTGCGCTTTACGGTGCAACGGGTGGAGAGGCTTACTTTAGAGGTATTGCAGCAGAGAGGTTCTGTGTAAGAAATAGTGGAGCCAGAGTTGTAGTTGAAGGAATTGGTGACCATGGTTGCGAGTATATGACCGGCGGTAGAGCAGTGATTTTGGGTAAAACTGGAAGAAATTTTGGCGCAGGAATGAGTGGAGGCATAGCTTATATTTATGACCAAAATAAAACATTTGAAAGAAAGTGTAATTTGAGTACATTTGATTTAGAAAAAATTAAAATTAAAGAAGACGAAGCTGAATTGAAAGAGTTAATTGAAAATCACTTTAAATATACAAAATCAACAGTTGCCAAGAAAATTCTGGATAATTGGAAAAAGGAACTTCATAATTTTAGTAAAGTTATGCCTACTGATTACAAAAGAGTTTTACAAGAAATGGATCAAAAAAAATTAAAGGTTAGTTAAGATGGGGAAAGTTACTGGTTTCAAAGAACACGAAAGAGTCGTAGAGCCTTACCGACCTGCTAAAGATAGAGTTATAGATTTTAAGGAAATTTATACTGATCATGACGAATCACTGCTAAACACCCAGGCTTCGAGATGTATGAATTGTGGAGTGCCCTTCTGCCAATCGGGTGAAGGTTGTCCCGTTTACAACTTAATTCCTGAATGGAATGATTTGGTTTATAACGAAAAATGGGAAGAAGCTTTTAAAAGATTATTAAAAACTAATAACTTTCCAGAAGTTACCGGTAGAGTTTGTCCGGCCGTTTGTGAAGGTGCCTGCGTTTTAGGCATCACCGAATCTCCAGTAACAATAAAAAATTTAGAATTTGCTATAGCGGATAAAGGTATTGAGTCAGGCTGGATTCAACCTGTAGTCCCATCGGTTCGAACAAACCGTAAGATTGCTATTGTCGGTTCGGGTCCTGCAGGATTATCTGCGGCACAACAACTCAATAGCGTGGGTCACAATGTCGAAGTCTACGAAAGGGCTGATCGAATTGGTGGTTTGATGATGTACGGAATTCCCAACATGAAGCTTGATAAATCAATTATAGATATGCGAATTGAGATCATGGAACAAGAAGGTATCAAATTCCACACCAATACAAATATTGGCGGCAATGACAAAAATGCTATTAGTATGGACGACCTCATTGAAGACAATGATATTGTCTTGTTGACAACAGGTGCTACCAAACCTCGTGACCTTCCAATAGCAAATAGAGACGGCTTGGGTGTTCACTTCGCCATGGAGTTTTTGGGAGAAAATACTAAAAGTCTTTTAGACAGCGAACTGGCGGATGAAAAATTTATTAGCGCAAAAGATAAAGACGTTATTGTTATTGGCGGTGGTGACACTGGTAATGACTGCTTAGGCACTTCTCTAAGACATGGCTGCAAGTCTTTGACTAACTTTGAAATCATGCCGGAATTACCAAAAGATCGATTAGAAAATAACCCTTGGCCTTTATTTCCGAGGATATACAAAGTGGATTACGGCCATGAAGAATCCAGAGAAGTATTTGGTAAAGATCCAAGAGAATACTCAGTCTCTGGTAAAGAATTTATTCGAGATGAAGATGGAAATCTAACTGGAATTAAGACAGTTAAAGTGGATAAAGATTTTAAAGAAATTCCAGGAACTGAAAAAACTTGGAAAGCTGATTTAATTCTTTTAGCAATGGGTTTTCTAGGGCCTGAGCACTACTTAAACAATAATCTGGAACTTGAATTAGACGAAAGATCTAACTTTAAAGCCGAACATAATATTCACAAAACATCCAATCCTAAAGTTTTTGCTGCCGGCGACTGTCGTCGCGGTCAATCACTTGTGGTTTGGGCCATCAATGAAGGTCGAGCTGCCGCAAGAGAAATAGATCTGGAATTAATGGGGACAACAACCTTAGAATAAAAAACTTTCATAAAAAAAGGCTCCCAAAGGAGCCTTTTTTTTAACTTCGCACAATTACATGCTTAGTTTGATACCTAAAGCAAATATTCTTCCTCTAGGATCGTGATGCTTAGGATCATAACTCCAGTTTGCATCATCAAATACAACTGGGACATCTTCATCAAAGGCATTTTTAATACCTGCAGTGATTACTATGTCTTCAGATTGAACTTGATAGCTGTATTGCACATCAAGAGTTGTGAAGCTATCGATATTTTGATCGAAGCCACCTAATGCAGTTGCAGTGGCACTTAAACCTCTAGAAGTTTCATATGCTGCAACATGTCTAGCATAAGCAGCTACTGAATGCGGTCCATTGATTAAGTTTGCAGATATAACTGCTTTAGTGTCAGGCAAAGATCTAGCAAAGTTGTTATGGTTAAAAGACCCTACAACATCTGTTCTAGTTCCTGCAGAATTAAGATCCTGACCCACAGGGATTTCGTAACTTAAAAAGTGAGTAGCATTAAACCCTAATCTGACTAAACCAGCAGGTGTATCCATGTCATAAGACATTTCTAAGTCAATACCATCGGTTTCGACATATGCCGCATTGAAGTAACGAGTAGTTACCCCGGTAAGAGTTCCTCCAGCAGTTCTTTTAACAGCAGCTGCGGCAGGAGTTCTTTGAACTATGCCTTGAGCAGATTCTTTAGTGATCACATTTGTATAATCAACTGCCCAGTAGTCTAGCTTCATTTGAAAATCATTTGGAGACCAAATTAAACCAATATTGAAGTTATCAGCTTCTTCTGGTTGCAAAGTAGCATCAGCTGCCGCTGCAATACGGATAAATGCTGTAGAACCTACTGCATTTCCATTTGCATCGTAATCCTGAATTCCTTCTAATCCGACAGAACTAGCATATAGTTGAGCAAGTGAAGGTTCTCTGAAAGCGGAACTTGCAGAAGCTCTTAAAACTAGATCATCAGTTGCTTGATATCTTAAAGAAATTTTTGGATCAACTGTAGAATCAGCCTCTAGATTCTCGTATCTTACAGCTCCTCTAATTTCTAAATTATCAGTCACATCCATCGCTGCTTCTACAAATACTGCTTCAGCAGAAGTAGATTGATCAACTTCAATACCACCACCTAAGAAAATCATATCAGCAGGTGTAGTCAAATTTCCATTTGCATCCATCACAACAAGCGAGTTAGCGCTTCTGTCGATGTCAATTGATGCGTCTCTTAATTGAATACCTGTAGCCATGGAAACATTTCCAACTTCACCAGACATAACAAAATCAAGAACATCTAACGTGACTTCAGAAGTTGTTTCTTGGTTAGAAACAAGCGAGTCTATGACGGCTTGAGTGTTATTGGATGGAACAAATAAATCGAAAGTGTTATTCGCAATTGCAGCATTTAAAGCTGATGTTCCGGTATCCGGTTGTAACCCATAAGCGTCTTCTTTACTAGAAGTGTAACGAAGATCCCAATCAAATCCATTATCAAAAGTCCCTGTAAATCCTAGGGAAATACGAGTCATGTCTGCTTCTCTAGGTGCAAGTGGCGAAGGTGAGTCAGCTCCCAATGGTCTACCTAACCACATTACTGGCTGGTCAAATGGACTTCCTCCAGTACCAGGCATTATTAAAGAAGATGTACTTAGGAAAGATAAAGCAGGATAAGACGGAGATTGAGGGTTGTCCCAAACTCTTGACTCTGATACTAAAATATCAAGATTAAATTCCATACCATTGTCCATGCTAGTAGTCACAGAAGAATAAATCTGCTCGTGATTTTCAGTGTTAACAATATTAAACCTTGGTCCATATTTAAATCCACAAACCAATCCACCAGATAGAGGCGTACCTCCATTAGCGACACAATTAGGATCTGGTATATATCCTAAAGTAGCTGAATTGTTGTCACCATAACTTCCTGCCCAAGGGCCAGCAGCAGCTGTAACGGTTGGATTTGTAGCAGCATCTCCATCTAAATCTAAATATCTAAAAGTTCTACCTAGAGTACTGATACCCAAAGGTGCTAGATCTTTTACCGCACCACTCATAGGTGATCTGTCAAGTGAGCTATAAGCCACAACTACGTTTGAATTTCCAAACTCTCCACCATAAATAAAGCTAAGACGATCATCTCGTGATGAAGCTGCTAGATCTTTTTGTTCTCTAGAAATGTCAACTTCAAACCCAGTGAAATCTCTTCTGAATATATAGTTAACTACTCCGGCAACAGCGTCAGAACCATAGACAGATGCCGCTCCTTCTTTAAGGACCTCGACTCTTTCTAAAGCGATGACTGGAATAACAGATGTGTCAACAAAGACACTTCCATCGTTTGCAACCGCAGAAGCAAATGTTTGTCTTCTACCATCGATGAGTACCAAAGTTGAAGTAAGTCCTAATCCTCTTAGATTAACGTTAGTCCTTCCTTGGGTTGCACCGGAGGTAAATGAATCGGCGTTGTTCTCTGAACCTGAGTTAACAGCCATATTTGCTGTTATGTCTGCAACGTTCATTGCACCGATATTTTCGATTAATTCTCTGTCGTAGATTTCTACTGGCGAAGCGCCATCAGTTGGGCTTCCTTTAATATAAGAACCAGTAACTACCACTACTTCTTCTTGGGCAAAAACGAAAGAAGAAGAGAGAATAATTAAATAAAATGTAAGTTTTTTAAACATATCTCCCCCATATGTATGTATTTAAAGATATTTATACCATTGTTTTTAAAAAAACCGTCAATCTTTCTGGAAAGTTTATTAGATTTAAATGGTAATAAAAAAAAAGTTTTTATTACCAATTTTTAGGTCGAAGTTCTTCCGTTAAATAATTTGCCGGAATTTCTTCAATTTCAGTTCCAAACGTATCATTCCAGCGATTGAGGAAGCCAAAAAAAGATATTACGGCAACAACTTCTAGTATTTGTTCTTTTGAATAAAATTCTCTTAGTTTTTCAAAATGAGCTTTAGTTGCCTTATTTGGCACCTCGCCTGAAGCAAAAGCTAAATCGAGCAACGCAACTTCTTTTGCCTCATAATATTTACTAGTTTGATAATTTAAAATTTCGGCAATTTTCTCATTCGGCACTCCAGCTCTCTCTGCTCCATGTGAAGTGTGCGACTGACAATACTTACAGCCTGCACTCAAACTTGACGCTAAAGCAATTAATTGTTTTGAAGGAATGTCGAGAACGTCGGCACTAAAAACGCTAGCAGACATCTTTGCAAAAGCTTGCATTAAATCAGGCTTATCTGCCATGAGTAAGTAGGCATTTGGCAAATACCCCATAAAAGATTCAACTAAATCAAATAAGTCTTTGAATTCAGGAAAATCTTCTCTTTGTTTAGTTTCTATATGAGCTATATCCATTTTTTAACCATGAAAAGTATTAAATAATGAAACAAAAATTATTCCAGTGATTAATACTCCAGCCATCAGAATAAAATAATCTACTAAAAAAACAAAAAAAAGTTTTTGCCACGAATTTTCATCGTTTTTAGTTTTGTTAAAAGCACTTATTTTAAACAAAACAAAACTTACTAAAAAAGTTACAGCGCCAATAATAAAGATTCCTAAGTTCATAATTTTCTAAAATCTAATAATAAGTATAAAAAGCTAAACTTCCTAATTTTCAATTAACTCGAAGTCTCCTGGCTTGAGCGTAATAAAATAGTCTTTCGGTAACCCTCTTTCTTTGAGCGCAGATTTTAAGAGTTGAGGAGGCTCAGTTACGGCTTCATCAGTTAATATAAAAGTGCCCCAGTGCATACCGATTGATTTTTTTGCATCCAAATCTACAGCAATCTGAAGCGCATCTTCTGGGTTTACGTGATTTTCCGCCATAAACCATTCGGGAGAATATGCTCCGATTGGTATTAGAGCGAAGTTAGGGGCTCCTAATTTTTCTCTAGTCATAAGAAAATCATTTGAATACCCAGTATCTCCAGCATGAAAAAAGTTAAATCCTGATGTTTCAAAAAACCACCCGCCCCATAAACTTTCATTTCTGTCGCCAAGGCCTCGAGCAGACCAATGTTGCACTGGAGTGAAAGTTATTTTTAAATTTTTAACAAATGAATTTTCCCACCAGAGAAACTCCGAAACGTTTTCTATTCCCTTTTTTATTAAAATTTTTTTATCCCCTTTAGGCACTAGAAATTGTGCATCAGGATTTTTTTTTGAAATTTTAACCAATGAGTTGATATCTAAATGGTCATAATGGTTATGACTTATAGTAACTAAATCAATTTTTGGTAAATCTGTTATCTTCAACGCTGGCGGAATTAATCTTTTTGGACCAAAAATACTTACCGGTGATGCTCTCTTAGAAAAAATTGGGTCAGTTAAAATTGTTGTACCCTCTATATTTATTAAAAAGCTAGCATGTCCAATCCATAAAATATAATTTTCATTCTCAAGATCAAGCGTTTTCCAAGCATCAGAAATTTCAATGGCAACTCTCTCAGGAGATTCATTAGAAAAGCTCCATTTTAAAAAATCAGAAAAAGTTTTTTCATTAGCTACTCCATTAGAATTTACAAATTTTTCAGCAACTAAGTAGAACGAAACTGTGACTATACAAATTAAAAAAACAGATCGAAACAATTTACTTTTGCCTTATCAGGCCTTCTTGAACTGCAGATGCAACCAATTTACCGTCTTGAGTAAATACATTGCCTCTGTTGAAACCGTTGGCATTACTTGCAGAGGGACTGTCCAACGAATACAAAAGCCATTCATCTGCTCTAAACTCTCGATGAAACCACATCGCGTGATCCAAACTTGCTACTTGAAGTTTATGATATGCGCCGAAGCTTACACCATGAGGTCTTTGCGAAGTTCCGAGCAGACCCATGTCAGAAGCGTAGGCTAGTACCCCTTGATGAATTAAATGGTTGTCAGGTAATTTACCCGATGCTTTTATCCACATATTTTTAAACGGCTCGCCTTTCTCGTTGGCAAATGGATTTAGATTCTCCACGTTTCTAATTTCAATAGGTTTGTCCCTAAGAAAGCCTTCAAGCATTTCTTTTGGAATGGAGCCCTTCATCTCCTCTCTAAATTCCCTATCACTTTTTAAATTTTCTGGACCCGGGACGTCAGGCATTTCAAACTGATGCTCAAAGCCTTTTTCAGAAATTTTAAAAGAAACCGACATGTTAAAAATATATTCTCCATTTTGAATGGCATTAACTGTTCGAGTGGTAAAACTTTTTCCATCTCTTATTCTTTGAACGTCATAAAGTATAGGCATGTCAATCCGGCCAGGTCTTAAGAAATAAGCATGCAAAGAATGCGCTTTTCTGGAATTATCAACAGTTTCTTGAGTTGCGCTTAAAGCTTGACCAATTACTTGTCCACCAAAAACTCTACCCCAAGCAGTCTGTTCACTTTGACCTCTAAAGAGGTTTTCTTCTAACTTTTCTAAATTTAAAGTTTGAATCAATTCGTCTAGTAACTTTTGATCAGACATCTTATTCCTCTATCGTGTGGTCTACAGTTATTGCTGGTGCATCAGAGCTAGGTTTGCCGACTGCAACTGCAGGAACACCGGCTACTGTGGTATTCATTTCTACGTTATCAAGTACCACGCTACCAGCAGCAACTTTAGCGCCTTGACCAATCTCTACATTGCCAAGTATTTTTGCTCCGGCACTTATCAAAACTCCCTTTCTAACTTTGGGGTGCCTGTCTCCTGTAACCTTTCCTGTTCCCCCTAGGGTTACCCCTTGGAAAATAGAAACATCGTCTTCAATTACGCTGGTTTCACCAATAACAATACCCGTTGCATGATCTAACATAACGCCAACTCCAATTGATGCAGCGGGATGAATATCAACTCCATAAAGTTTAGAAGATTGACTGTGTAAGAAGTTAGCCATCAAAGACTCTTTTGAATTGAGAAAATAATTGCTTGCTCTATGAGTTTGTAAAGCTAAAAATCCTTTGGAAAATAAAAGCGTGGATAAATAGCCCGATGCTGCAGGATCTCTTTGTTTAACCGCATGCAAATCTAAAACCAAACCATTGATTATTTTTTCGTCTTCAAAAACACCTTTTAATTCTGAGAAAATGAAATTGATTGAAAAAATTTCATCAGAATCTTTATTGCCTAAATCGTTTGATATTTTATAAGCTATTACCTCAGATAAAGTTTCGAAATCTATTACAAATTTTTTTAAGTAAGATTCAGATAATCTTTCACTTTCTAAAATTGAATTAGCTTCTTCAACAATTTTTGACCAGATTTCTTTTTCCGTCATAAGCTTAGGTTAGATAGGTTTGAAGTCAAATAGTTTACTAGATCGTAAGTATATTATCTTGCTGTTTTAAATGAAAAAAGGATAATAAGTACTCTTTTAAATTATGGCAACAACTTACAATAATTTTTCTGAAAATACTCCTGACATTGTTTTAAATGTTGGCAACACCTTTGGCATTGACGCCGACTTTGAAGTCCCAGCTTTTGCCGAACCAAATGAATATGTACCAGAAATTGATAATACTTATTGTTTCGATAAAAACACTACTCTTGCAATCCTCGCAGGATTTTCAGACAACCGTAGGGTAATGGTTCAAGGCCTTCATGGCTCAGGTAAATCTACCCATATAGAACAAGTTGCAGCCAGATTGAATTGGCCTTGCGTTCGTATCAATCTTGACTCGCATATTAGTAGATTAGATCTTCTAGGCAAGGATGCAATTACATTAGAAAAAGACAAACAGGTAACTAAGTTCCAGGAAGGTATCCTGCCATGGGCAATTCAAAATCCAACGGCACTTGTTTTTGACGAGTACGATGCTGGAAGGCCTGACGTAATGTTCGTCATTCAAAGAGTCTTAGAAGTTGATGGAAGACTAACCCTTTTAGATCAAAATAGAGTTCTAACACCTAATCCTTTTTTTAGGCTTTTTGCTACAGCTAACACTGTAGGTCTAGGGGATAGCACTGGACTTTATCACGGCACACAACAAATCAACCAAGGACAGATGGATAGGTGGCAAATTGTGTCATGCTTAAATTACCTGAGTGTTGAGCTTGAGACCAAGGTAGTTTTATCTAAGGTTAAAGACCTAGATAACAAAAAAGGTTCTGAGATAGTCAAAAATATGATTGAGCTTGCGAACCTAACTAGAGAAGGTTTTAAGAATGGGGATATTTCGAATCTGATGTCTCCAAGGACGGTAATTAGTTGGGCAGAAAATTATCAAATTTTTTCCGATCTAGTTTCTTCTTTTGAACTAAGTTTTTTGAATAAATGTGACGAAACAGAAAAACCAATTATTGCTGAATATTTTCAAAGATGCTTTGATCAGGAAACTTCTGACTCAATTAGTAATTTAATAGATCAAGATTGAGTGATAGATCAAAAGAACAGGTAATTAAAGAAGCCCTTTCGTCTTCCACGAGAGTAATTTCTACAAAACAGGATCTCGAAATAAGCTTTGGCTCTGACTCAATTCAATCTAATTCAATCCCTCTAGATGACTTGTCGTCAGAAAATTTAGCTCTCAGTCGTGCTAAAGCTGACAAGGTAGCTTTAAAAGAAAAATTTTCTTTCGAACGCAAAAATAGTTCAACAGGAGTTGTCGAATTAGATCAAAGTCTCAATGAACAGAATAACGTACGTATTGAAATTTTGGGTTCTCTCCAATTTAAAGGTTTAAAAAATAATCTTCGTAAAAATTTTGTTGATGAATTGCCTTTATTTCAACCTCAATCAGCCTTGGAAAGTATTAATAAAACTCTCGACATATGGCTAAAACATAAAATCTTAAAAACTAAACTTGTTCCTCTTGAAGAAGATATCCTCAAGCCTTTAGGAGATGATTTGAAGAAACTTGAAAAACAATTTGTTCCTCTCTTGGAAGAAAACTTAGAAGATAAAGAACTTTACTTAGAGACCATTAAAGAATTACTCGATGAACTTAATATTAAATTTGAAGAAGAGGAAGAACAAAAAGAGGAAAGTTCTTCTGAAGATGATAATGATGAAGATGATGCAGAAGACGATAACCAAGAAGATGAGTCTCAAGAAGAACAGGGTTCTTCAGAAGAAACGCCTACAGAATCTGAAACTTCTGAAGAGATGGAATTTGAAGAGGAAGAAGTAGAGGAAAATGATGAAAACTGGATTGAAAATAGATCTAAACTTGAAGAGTTATTTAATATCGAAAATAGTCACGAATACAAAGTTTTTTGTAGAGACTTTGATGAAGTTGTAGATGCCGAAGATTTATGCGCTCAAGAGGAGTTAAAAAGACTTCGGTTGAGATTAGATCAATTAATTGATCCCAGTAAAAATGTGATAGCAAAGCTAGCAAACAGGCTGCAAAGGCTTCTTTTGGCCCAACAAAACAGATCTTGGGAATATGATAAAGACGAGGGTATTTTGGATACCTCAAAATTGACAAAAATTATAACTGACCCCCTTACTCCACTAAGTTTTAAACAAGAGAAAGACACTAAATTTAAAGACACCATCGTAACAATTCTAGTGGACAGTTCAGGTTCCATGAGAGGAAGATCAATGACAACGGCTGCAATTTCAGCAGATATTATTGGAGCTACACTTGATAGATGTAACATTAAGACAGAAATTCTAGGGTTTACAACAAAGCATTGGAAAGGTGGTGATAGCAGAAAGCTTTGGGTCG
>SGZL01000004.1 GCA_004213955.1 Gammaproteobacteria bacterium | reverse complement strand
CTATTAAAATCTGTAATTGAGATTAATGATTTCCAGGTAGACATTTTTACTAAAAAGATTACAGAATATTTCAAATCTGATGATTTGTCTGATTTTACTCTTTCTATTTGGGGTGTATCCTTCAAACCTAATACAGACGATATTCGTTTCGCTCCTGCAATTAAATTGATTAAAAATCTTCTTAACAAAGGAGCGCTTGTCAAAGCTTATGACCCTAAGGCCCTTGATAATTTAAGAGAAACTATTCAGCATAAAAATTTGTCTTTTTGTCAGAATCCCTTCGATGCAGCCAAGGAATCAAACGCATTGATTATCGCTACAGAATGGAAGGAATTTTTTAACATTGACTTGGAAGATTTAAAAACTTATTTAAAAAATGCTGTTATTTTCGATGGAAGGAATATCTACGATCCTAATCTTCTGTCTGAGAAAGGATTTGATTACATATGTATTGGCAGGCCTACTAAAATTAATGACACAAAAGAGTTTTCCAATTCTTTGAATGTCGTAAAAGGATGAAGTCCTTAAAAAAGATCCTATTTTTTGAGTCTTAGAGCATTGTGGTGCCCCTGCTAGGAATCGAACCTAGAGCTGCCACTTAGGAGGCGGCCGTTTTATCCAATTAAACTACAAGGGCCTTAGAGAATAGTGGGATTATCTTCACCTTCGTAAACTTCATCAGGATCAAATAATTTCTCGGTTTCTATGAATTTAAGATTTTCTTTGTCTTCAAGAACTCGGTAAAAGCAAGATTTATAACCAACGTGGCAACTGGCTCCAGATCCAGCGACATTTACTCTAATAATCAAACAGTCTTGATCGTCATCAACTAAAATTTTTACAATTTCTTGTTTGAGGCCACTTACATCACCTTTTTTCCAAAGTTTTTGTCTACTTCTACTCCAATAATGAGCTTCTTTGGTTTCAATAGATTTTATTAAAGCTTCAGAATTCATATATCCGTGCATAAGGACTTCTCCAGTAGATTCTTCTAGTGTAATGACTGGAATTAAGCCTTTTTCATCAAATTTGGGCATGAAGGTTTTGCCTTCTTCTACCTCTTCTATACTTATTCTCTTTCCAAATTGGTCTGTCATTAGGAATGCCTACTTATATAATTTCGCTATAATAATCGATATTCTTATCTATGTTAACGATACAGGGACTATCTTACGCTTATTCGGATAGATTTTTGTTCAAAAATCTCTCATTTGACCTCGTTCCTGGTGAATTAATTCAGCTCAAAGGGCGCAATGGATCTGGTAAAACCACTTTAATTAAAGTTTTATGCGGTATTCTAAAAAATTACGAAGGAAGTATCTCTCTTGTTAATAATCTCGACTCAGAAGGGCGAAATGAAATTTTTTATCTGGGGCATAAAAATGCTCTCAAAGATAATTTAACTGTATTAGAAAACCTGAAATACGACTATCGTAGTGACGGAATTGAATTAACTAGATTAAAAGAAAATTTAGCAACTCTTGGGCTAGAGAATTACTTGTTTAGTAAAGTATCAGACTTATCTGAGGGTCAAAAAAGAAAAATAATTTTGTCTTGTTTCATGGCATCAAATAAATCAATTTACCTTCTAGACGAACCTCTAATCAATCTAGACGAGGAATCAAAAAAAATCGTTTCTTCAGAGATTGAAAATAAAATTAATGGCGGCTCCTCAATTATTTTCACCTCTCATGAAAAAAATATTTTAGCTACCAAAGATATTAATTTAGACGAATACGCGACATGAGCTTCTTAAAAAATTTTTTTTCCAGAGAAGTCTTGATTTACTCAAAAAAATCTTCGAATGTTATCAGTCCAGTAATATTTTTTTTAATATGCATAACTTTCTTTCCTTTAGCAGTTTCAAATGATCCTAATGAGCTTTCTAAATTAGCTCCCGGGTTAATATGGATCTGTATTCTTCTGGCAGGAATGTTGTCAATTCAGACTATCTTTAAAGAAGATTATGATGATGGTTCTCTCGATTTATTTTACGTGAGAGGATTTTCAATGTTGGAAGTGGTTTTAGTTAAGATCTTTGTTAATTGGATCTTTACTGCTTTGCCATTAATTTTACTGTCTTGCTCTATGGTGTTTCTACTATATTTTCCTGTAGACAAGCTTTTTAATTTAATAGGTTCTTTATTTTTAGGAACTCTTATAATTTCTTTTTTTGGAGCTTTAGCAGGCGCTCTTTCATTAGGAAAAAACTCTATTCTAGCGTCGGCAATTATGCTGCCACTAAGCCTACCAGTTTTGATTTTGGGTTCGAGCGCTTCAACATATTCAAATGAAAACATAACTTTTTTTATCTTACTACTATCAGCACTTTTATTTTTTTCTGTGCCTATAATTTCGCTTGCCTGTGTGGGGGCGATAAGACTTCATTATGAATAAATTATTAGATGCAATAAAAGTTTTTTATCATAAGCTAGGCTCTTATCCTTGGTTCTATAGTATTTCTTCGAAACTTTTACCCATTGCATCTATTTTAGCTTTTCTATTTTTTGTAATTGGAATAATTTGGGGAATTTTTTATTCTCCGAGTGATGCCATTCAGGGAGATATTTATCGAATCATTTACATGCACGTACCTGCAGCATCTGTTGCACAATCGATTTATTTTGCATTGGCGATAGCCGGCTTTGTTTATGTTGTTTGGAAAATGAAAATGGCAGGTTTATTTATTAAAGCTATGGCACCTATAGGGGCAAGCTTTACTTTATTGGCTCTCGTATCTGGAGCTATATGGGGACAACCTACATGGGGAACTTGGTGGGTATGGGATGCAAGATTAACCTCAACTCTTGTACTTTTATTATTTTATCTTGCAATAATTGGTCTCTATTCATCATTCGATAATAAAAAATCAGCTGATCAGGCTGTTTCAATTTTAGCTATGGTAGGAGCTATCAATTTACCAATTATTAAAAAATCTGTTGATTGGTGGAATACGTTGCACCAGCCGTCTAGTATAAGAGTATTTGAAGAATCAACCATCTCATCGGAAATGCTTTTTCCTCTTTTGGTTTGCATTTTAGCTTTTTATTTAATTGTTTTTGTCTTTGGCTTAATGGCCATGAGAGCTGAAATTGCAACAAGAGAAATGAATAAAGATTGGTTTAAAAAAATAGTTATCAACAATGATTGAATTAATAATAAATAACCATCTTCATTTAACTCTCGTGAGTATTTTGACGGTGATAGTGCTTCTCATAAATTTACTTATGCCTTTAATCAAACTTAATAAAATAAAAAAAAGTTTAAAAAACATTGAAACAACATAGAAAAAATAGAATTTACGTTATTTTATTTATTGGAATTTCAATTCTTATATCTATTTTTTTAGTTTTTTCTGCATTGCAAGAAAATATTAATTTATTTTATTCACCGACCGACCTTCAGAATAATCCACCTATGTCAGATAAATCAATTAGAGCAGGCGGATTAGTTAAAGAAAATTCTTTATTAAGAAATAAAGATTCATTAAAAATTAACTTCGAGATTACAGATTTAAAAAATACTGTTTCAGTAACATATGAGGGATTATTACCAGATTTATTTAAAGAAAATAAAGGGGTGGTTGCTACAGGGTATTTTTATGCTAGCACTAACGAATTTGTAGCTTATGAAATATTAGCTAAGCATGATGAAAACTATGTTCCAAAAGAAGTGAAGAAAGCACTCGAGTAACTATGATTCCTGAAATTGGTAATGTCTTTTTAATTTTTGCTTTCTCGATCTCAGTATTGAGTTTTTTGAGTGCTAATTACTCATATTATGCTGATACAAAAATTTACGATCTTAGTAAAAATATTTTTCTTGTCTTTTTTTTATTATTGGCAAGTTTTCTTATACTTGAATTTTCTTTTTTAACGGATGATTTTAGTGTCCTTTATGTAGCTAATAATTCGAATCCTAATCTACCAGCATATTATAAATTTTCAGCTTTATGGGGCGGTCATGAAGGGTCACTCTTATTATTTGTTTTGATCATAAGTATTTGGATGATGGTCTTCAGCTTACTTAGTTCGTATACAAAAATTGAAGATAAAAATCTCGTACTTTCCTTTTGCTATTTAGTTTTACTTTCTTTGCTTGGCTTTATAATTTTCTCTTCAAATCCATTCGAAAGACTTATTCCAATTGCTTCAATGTCTGGAACAGATCTTAATCCTCTTCTGCAAGATTTTGCTTTTACCATTCACCCTCCAATCTTATATTTTGGCTATGCTGGTCTTGTAATTCCATTTTCTTTAGCTCTTGCTCGATGTTTCAACGTAAAAGAAGGTTGGACAATGCATATAAGAAACTGGACTGTACTTTCTTGGTCTTTTTTAACACTCGGTATTGCTTTGGGCAGTTGGTGGGCATACTACGAGTTAGGATGGGGCGGATGGTGGTTTTGGGATCCTGTGGAGAACTCTTCACTGGTGCCTTGGCTATTAGCAACTGCATTATTTCATTCAGCTGTAGTAAGTAATTCAAGAAAAATTTTTAACAATTGGACAATTTTATTATCCATTCTCAGCATCATTGGCTGCTTTATAGGAATGTTTTTAGTTAGATCTGGAATCCTGACTTCCGTGCATTCTTTTGCTTTAGATCCTGAGAGAGGACTAATACTCCTTTTGATTACTTTAATGATAACTTTGTATTCTTTTTTTATTTTTTTTAAATCAGATGTTTCCGACAATAATTCAATAAATTATTCAATTGTCTCCAAAGAGTATTTTTTGTTAATCAATAACTTATTTTTAGTCATTCTTGCGGTAATAATTTTATTTGGAACTGTTTATCCTATTTTTTACGAGATTTTTAGTGGCGGAAAAACCATAAGCGTTGGAGCGCCTTATTTTAATCTTGTCACTGTTCCAATAGCTTTTTTCTTGGCTTTCTTTCAAGGTTATGGTGTTCTTACCAAATGGAGTTCTTCACCGAATTCAATTAGAACTTTTTCAATTACTTTAATTGTTATAATTTTTATTTCACTTACTTTTTCGTATTTAGTATTCAATTATCTTAGTTTATTTAATGTCATAGGAATTATCATGGTTTCTTCTATCATTGGTGGAGTCATAATTTCAGCTCTAAGAACTATTGATAATAAAAAACTTTTTTTTAGTGCCTTGGGTATGAATTTTGCTCATATAGGCATTGCTGTAACTATTTTTGGAATTGGAGTGGTTTCGAGCCACTCTAGCTCAAAAGAGGTGATACTAGAAATCGGAGAAAGCACGACATTAAGCAATTATGAATTTACTTTGATTGCAGAAGATTTCAAAGAGGAATCTAACTTTTATTCGCAAATAGCTATTTTTCAAGTTGAGAATCAAAATAATGGTAAAACTTTTGACCTAAAACCTGAGAAAGCTTTTTATCCTTCATCTAGAAGTATCATGACAGAATCTGCAATAGCGATTACACCGAAAGAAGATGTTTACATAAGTTTGAGTGAACGGCTTGACTCGGGTGAATGGATTGCCAAGATACAAACAAAACCTTTTGTAAGATTTATATGGCTCGGCGCTATTTTGATGTGCTTGGGAGGAATCTTTTCTTTTTCAAGAAGATTATTATTTAGATGAAAAAAATTTATTTAATAATATTGCCCTTAGCCTTTGTAGGAATAATTTCATTATTCTTTGTATTGAATTTAAATTATGAAAATGAAGACATTTTGATTGTTTCTGACATTCCTGATTTTAAGATGACAGATTTAAGCGGAAATAAAATTGATCGTTCTGTATTTACAGATAATGAGTATAAATTAATTAATGTTTGGGCGACCTGGTGTATAAATTGTAAATTGGAACATGGATTTTTAATGTACTTGAAACGAGAAAATTTCAAAATTATTGGTCTTAATTACAAAGATAATATAGAAAAAGCCAACAAATGGCTCGTTCAGTTTGGTAATCCATACAAAAAAAATATTTTCGATCAAAAGGGTGAGTTGGGTTTTGAACTAGGAGTGGCAGGAGCACCCGAAACTTATTTAGTAAATAAACAAAATAAAATTCTATATAAACATATTGGAATTATGAACGAGGATATTTGGAATCAAAAATTTCTTCCTTTAATAAATGAATAAATTTTTATTTCTATTATCTTTTGTATCTTTACTAAGTTTTTCTGAAATAAATCTTTACTCCTTTAAATCCGAAACTCAAAAAGAACTGTTTGACGAATTAACTTATGAAATTGGATGTCCGCTTTGCGCTGGCTCTAACGTCAGCGGTTCATCTGCTCCTATTGCTCTGGATATAAAAGAGTTTATATACAATGAGATAAAAAACGGAAAAACTAAATCTGAGATCAAGAATGAAGTTGCTAGTAAATTCGGAGATGAAGTTTTGTTTGCTCCTCCAAGGAATTTATCAACGCTATTATTATATTTCTTCCCCTTAGCTTTAGTTTTCTTTTCATTATTCTTTCTAATCAAAGTAAAAAATAAATGAATCAAAACAGAAGTATTATTATCTCGTTAGGATTAACTATATTTGTGTATCTCTATTTTTTTGGATTGGAAAATTTCAAGAGTCTACAATTTTCCTATTTTTATAAGAACTCTGAAACACAAGTCTTAAGGGAAAATCTTTTAGACAATATTGATCAATTACTAGAAAGTAGACTTTCATCAGAACAACTTTATTTGCTTGCAGCCGATTTATCTTCTAAAGAATTTTATAGTCAGTCATCACGGGTTTATAAAGAATTTATTGATAAATATCCTAATCTAATTGATTCAGATATTTATGCGAGATATGCAGAGTCTTTATATTTAAAAAATTTGAAGGTTTTTGATGAATTTATTTTAGAAAATATAGAAAATTCATTATTTTTAGATCCTTCAAACTACAAAGCTTTAACCTTAAAAGGACTTTTCTTTTATAACGAAAAAAATTATCAAGAGTCTCTCAAACATTGGGCTATCGCATTAGACAATGTTGAGTCGGATGAAGAAAAAAAATCTTTAATTATTGTTATGAATTCTGCAATTAATGCATTGGAACCTTAATCTTTTCATGATTGATTTGTAGAAATCGTATAAAATAGTGTTTTCTATAAAGATATGAGGTTAAAAAATATTAGCCTATCAGGTTTTAAATCTTTCGTTGATCCAACGAAGATTGCCTTCCCTAGCGAAATGTCAGGTGTCGTTGGCCCGAATGGTTGCGGGAAATCTAATATTATTGATGCGGTTAGATGGGTGATGGGAGAAATCTCAGCTAAAAACCTTCGAGGCGATTCTATGGCCGATATTATTTTCAATGGGTCTTCTTCAAGAGCACCATCGGCTAGAGCATCGGTTGAGCTTTTATTTGATAACGATGACGGCAGAATAGGCGGGGAGTATTCATCCTATTCAGAAATAAGCGTTAAAAGAACTGTAGATATAGACGGTAAATCAACTTATTACCTGAATAACTCGGAATGTAGGAGAAAAGATATTACTGATATTTTCCTTGGTACAGGACTGGGACCTAGAAGTTATGCTGTCATTGAGCAAGAAATGGCTACTAAATTAATAAGTTCCAAACCTGAGGAGCTAAGAGCCTATATAGAAGAGGTTGCCGGTATATCTGTTTATAAAGAAAGAAGAAAAGAAACGGAATCTAGAATTAAAAGGACAAAAGAAAATTTAAGTAGAGTTTCTGACTTAAAAGATGAGATTGATCGACAGCTTTTAAAATTAAAACAACAAGTAAAGTCTGCAGAGAGATATAACGATTTAAAGAAAAAAGAAAAAAAATTAAATTCATTACTTAAAGCCTTTAATTGGCAACAAAGAAATGAAGCCGCCTCAAAATTAAACTTATCCATTAAGGATATAGAACTTCAAATAGAAAAAATAAATTCAAACAAACAAGGCATTCAGTCTTCTATTGATAAGTCGAAGGTTAGACAAGATGAAATACAACTAGAAATAAATAAAACTCAAGAAGAGTTCTATTCAAGTGGGGCTAAACTTTCTAAATCTGAACAGGAATTGGTTTTTTTAAAGGGCAAGAAAACTGACTTAGCCACTCAAAAAGAAAATCTTCAAAATGACTTAAAAGATTTTGAGGGGCTTCAGGTTATAAATGATAAAAAACTTGAAGATCTTCAATCCGAACTGAAAATAAAGGAGCCACTATTAGAAAAAATGGATGCTTCTATTGCTGAACTTGATGGAGCTTTATCTCCAATATTCTTATCAAAACAGATTTCAATTGAAATGGAGCAGTTAAAGGTAAATGTTGAAAATTATCGAAGAGATTTTAAATCCTTCGACGTTAGTCAATTAGAGTCTACTTATCAATCTATTGTTAAGTTTGATTCAAAAATAAAAAAATTGATTGAGGCTATAGAGAATCAAACATCTGAACAGGAAGAAAAATTTGTAGTTCAAAAAGATAAGCTGCTCAGCTTAAGTTCCGAAATTACAAATCTCAAGGTAAAAATTGCCCAAGTTTCCGGAGAGCAAGATTCTATTCTTAAAGATGAAAATAATAAAAAAAATCTTCTTATACAGATTAATTCTGAGATGGAGTCTCTAGAAGATCCAATAAAAAAACTAGAAGTAGATATTAAACCCTTGTTAGAGTCTAGAAGCTCTGTAGAAGACTCTTTGACAGAAATTAGAAACGAATTTTCTAGTTTATCTGAAAGCATTAGAACGATGGAAAGATCATTACATGATTGTGATTTGGAGCTAGATCAAATAAGAAAAGATTCACAGGATTCAAAAATCAATAGACAAGGTTATCTATCTGAAGCAGAAATTTATTTAAAACAATTAGAAAAAGAAGGTTTTGATATAAAACTTCTCATAGACGAATTATCTTCTGATGATAATGAAGAAAAGTTTATTGAAAACATAACAAATATTGAAAGATCAATTGAAAGAATAGGGCCAATTAATCTTGCAGCGACTGAAGAATTTAAAATTGAAGAAGAAAGAAAACAGGAGATAGTTAACCAAATTGATGAATTAGAAAGTGCATTAAAAACATTAGAGAATGCAATTAAAAAAATAGATTTAGAGTCTAAAACTCTCTTCAAAGACACTTATGATAATTTAAATATTAAAATTGGTGAGCTATTCCCTAAACTTTTTGGTGGAGGACATGCAAAATTAGAGACAACTTCAGATGATATTTTAGATACTGGTATCATTTTTAAAGCAATGCCGCCAGGCAAAAAAAATGTGAATGTTTCTCAACTGTCTGGTGGTGAAAAAGCTCTTTCAGCCATAGCATTAGTTTTTTCTTTCTTTTCTTTAAACCCCGCTCCATTTTGCATCTTAGATGAAATTGATGCTCCTTTGGATGACTTTAACACTTCTAGATTTATTAACATGGTAGAAGAAATGTCGAATCAGGTTCAATTTATTTTTGTTACTCATAACAAAATTTCTATGGAAAAAAGTAAGCATTTAATTGGTGTCACGATGCAAGAACCAGGAGTTTCTAGATTGGTTACTGTTGATATTAACGAAGCAATGAAATTAGCAGCAGTATGATGACTATTAACGAAATAATTATCTTGCTTCTTGGAATAGCGATTTCAGTCACATTACTTCTAATTTTCAGAAGAATTTTTTTTGGAAAGAAAACAGCTATAGAAATTAGTAAAAAAGTAAATTCTCGTGAATTATTTGAACCAGCACAAAAAACCGATGAAGAAGAAATATTGAATTCTGATATTGAGAAAGCATCTGAAGATTTTGTAGATGAAGACGTTGAATATGAATCTGTTTTTCGTTCAGAGGAAAAATCAAATTTGATAACGCTTCATTTAGAGGCTGATGAAAATGTTTTCACCTATAAAGGATTAATAGATTATCTAGATAATTCTGAAGTGAGTTATAAAGATGAAGGCGGATGGTTCAAAATATTGTTAGAAGATGGCGATAATTTTATGTTTGTTAACGGATTAAATCCGGGCAAATTTTCTGAAGAGGAAAACATTTTATCTACATCCATAATGACATTAATTTATTCCTTAAAGCCTAAAAGTAATTCGGTCAATGCTCTTTCGCAAATAATAAAATTTTCTGAAAATACTGCTATGAATTTTTCTACTCAAATTCTAGATTCCGATAGAAACTCTTTAACTCAACAAATGGTTGAGCATTATTCACAAATGGCAGAAGAGTTTGATCTCAACAATATCTCATAATCTATGGTATCGAAAAAAGATATCCAAAAAGAATATAAGAATTTAAAGGAAAAAATTAAATTTCATAATGAGAAGTATCACTCTCAAGATGATCCTGATATTACTGATCAAGAATTTGATCTTTTATTCAAACAACTTAAAGAGCTAGAAAAAAATAATGCTTTCATAGACACTACTGACTCTCCATCAAGAATGGTAGGTGGAAAAAAATTATCGGAATTAACCCCCTTTGAGCACGGATTGCCAATGCTTTCATTAGATAATGCTTTTTCTAGTGAAGACTTAAAAGACTTTGAGAAAAGAAATTTAAATAAACTAAAAGAAAATATAGATTTTTCGTACCTTGTGGAGCCTAAAATTGATGGTGTTGCAATAAGTCTTTTTTATGAAAATGGAAATTTATTGCGAGCCGGTACTAGGGGAGATGGTTTTGTAGGAGAGGATGTTACTCATAATGTACTAACAATTCCTGAAATTCCAATGACTTTGAATAGAACCAGTATAGATTTCCCAAAAAAGATGGAAGTTAGAGGGGAAATATTCATTGAATTAAATGATTTTAGTTTAATCAATAAAGATTTTAAAAAAAATAATAAAAAAGTTTTTGCCAATCCTAGAAACTTTGTAGCTGGAAGTATTAGACAGTTAGATTCATCTATAGCAGCTAAGAGGCCTCTAAAGATCTTTTGTCACAGCATCGGTTTAGTTTCAGATAGAAATTTTTTTGAAACTCAGGACGAAATGCTTAAAAAATTTAATAAATGGGGATTACCTATTTCAAAAGAAGTTAATGTCTGTAATAACCTTGATGAAGCAGCCGGTCTTATTGATTTACTTACTGAAAAAAGAAATAAATTGAATTATGAAATTGATGGAATTGTTGTAAAAATTAATAGTAAAGCAATTCAAGAAAAACTCGGTAACTCATCTAGATCTCCTAGATGGGCGATTGCAAAAAAATTTCCGGCAGAAGAAGGAGAAAGTAGAATATTAAGCATTTCTTTTCAAATGGGCAGAACTGGCGTTCTTACTCCTGTAGCAAATTTAGAACCAGTGAAACTGGGTGGCGTAACTATTTCCAATGCTACTTTACATAATATGGATGAGGTAAAAAGACTCGATGTAAGAGAAAACGATTATGTAAAAATTATCAGAGCTGGTGATGTAATACCAAAAATAAAAGAAGTGGTTTTAAAGAAAAGAGAAGATGGTAGCAAAACTATTTCTCCTCCAAATACATGTCCAACATGTGACAATACAATTTCTTTTTTTGAGTCTAATACTCCTTTGCTGAATACTGATGTATTAACAACAAATAATAAAAATTGTTATGGGTTTTCACAGTTTAAAGAAACTTTAAAACATTTTGTTTCAAGAAATGCTATGGATATCGATGGATTAGGACAAAAGACTATTGATATTTTTGTTGATAAAGAACTTGTCACCTCACTTCCAGATCTTTATAGATTAAATGAAGAAGATATATTGTCTTTGGAAGGCTTTGCAGAGAAGTCTGCCGATAAACTACTCGATTCTTTAAATGAGAGTCTTAATACCGAT
The DNA here is from genome assembly GCA_004213955.1 of Gammaproteobacteria bacterium. Classification (GTDB taxonomy): domain Bacteria; phylum Pseudomonadota; class Gammaproteobacteria; order Magnimaribacterales; family AG-339-G14; genus AG-339-G14. Next base: position 59,521 of record SGZL01000004.1, on the reverse strand, counting down.
TTACATAGATTTATTTACGCTTTAGGTATAAAGGAAATCGGTATAGAAACTTCTAAAAATCTATCGAAGTATTTTGAAAACTTAGAAAGTTTTTTTTCTATCAAATATGAAGATTATTTGGAAGTGAATGATGTCGGAGAAGTTGCAGCAGCAAATTTAGAAAACTTTTTTAAAAGCGACTCAAATAAAAAAATTCTGGAAGAGCTATTAAAATTAGGTTTAGATCTTAAACCTCCGATTCAGGTAAAAGAAAGTCATTTGACAAGTAAAGTTATTGTTATAACTGGAAAACTATCAAATTACTCAAGAGAATCTCTTAAGTTGAAATTAGAAAATCTTGGGGCTAAAGTATCTAATAGTCTTTCGAAGAAAACTGACTATCTGATTGCAGGCGAAGATCCTGGCTCAAAGCTATCTAAGGCAAAACAATTAAACATTGATATCATTGGTTACTCAGATTTAGACGGTTTTTTAAATAATTTATGAAATTAATAAAATTATCCCTGCTTTTACTAATTATAAATTCCTGCGCGACTTCTCCTCCGAAAAGTCCAAACGACATATGTGAAATATTCGATGAAAAAAGAAGCTGGTATAAAGCTTCAATTAGAACTTATGAAAGATGGGATATCGAACCTTCTATTACTATGGCTTTTATAAAACAAGAATCAAGTTTTCAACAAGGAGCAAAACCAGAAAGAGAAAGAATTTTTTTTGGTCTGATTCCTTGGAAAAGAGAAAGCAGTGCTTATGGATATGCTCAAGTAATTGATGGAACTTGGGATCTTTATAAGGAAGAAGCAGGAAGAACTTTCGCCTCAAGGACTAATTTTTCAGATTCCGTAGATTTTATAGGATGGTACAACAACAGAAATAGTAAAAATTTACGTATTTCAAAAAAGAATGCCAGATCTTTATATCTTGCTTATCATGAAGGCCCTGAAGGATTTAGAAAGGGTTCATACAGGTCTAAACCTTGGTTACTTGGTGTTGCTGACAAAGTTCAAAGGTCAGCGAATGATTACCGCAGGCAGTTTACTGGCTGCAAGGATGAACTTAAAAACCCGTTTTATTTTTTATTTAATTAGACTTTTCGCCAGTAGGAATCTCATTAAAAGGAACATTTTTATCTAATCTAACGTCCTGAGGCATTCCAAGTACTTGTTCAGCAATAATATTTCTAAGAATTTCATCAGTTCCACCAGCTATTCTAATAAGAGGTGCCCCTAATAAACTCCCGTGATATTTTAAGTTTCCTTCACTATTAATGCCTGCTTGATCGAGTATATCCATTCCAAAATTAGCAATGTCTTGTAATTTATTAGCACTCACAATCTTGGTTATTGATGCTTCTGGACCTGGTGTTTCACCTTTTGAGAGAGCAGATATTCTTCTCATTTTAGTATTTTTAAGACCCGAGTATTCACAGTACCAGTCAGCCAACTTTTCACGAACGGCAGAATTTTTAACAGCTGGCTCACCATAAAAATCATTTTCTTTAGCAAGTTCAAAAATTTCTTTAAAGTCAACTCCAGATGCGTCTCCTACTGCAAGACGTTCATTCATAAGAGTAGTTAGTGCTACTCTCCAACCATCGCCCACATCTCCTAATCTTTGTGAATCAGGTATTTTCACGTCAGTGAAGTAAACTTCATTGAAATTAGCGCCACCATTAATTTGTTTTATTGGACGAATTTCAATTCCAGGTGATTTCATGTCTAAGAAAAAATAAGTTAAACCTTTATGTTTAGGAGCATCGAAATCACTTCTTGTTACTAATATTCCCCAGTCAGAATAATGAGCTCCTGAAGTCCAAACTTTTTGTCCATTTATAGTCCAAGTATCTCCATCTAGTTCAGCTTTAGTTTTTATACCTGCAAGATCCGAACCTGCTCCTGGTTCACTAAAAAGCTGACACCAAATTTTCTCGCCTTTAGCCATAGGCGGTAAGTGTTCTTTCTTTTGTTCTTCAGTTGCGTACATCATCATTACCGGACCAGCCATTCCTTGACCAATTTCAAAGAAACCTCCAGGAATAGAATATTTAGACTCTTCTTGGGACCAAATAACTCTCTCAATTGGTGTAGCATCTCGTCCACCGTAATCTTTTGGCCAATGCAAGCATGCCCAACCAGCATCATATTTAATTGTTTGCCATTTTTTTGCTAGTTCAAGTGCTTTGCTCTCATCTTGAGAAGTTTTACTTGGTTCAGCTGAAGATTTAGCGCTTTTATCCGATGACGATTTTTCATTATCGAATTTTTCAAAATTCTCTTTTAACCATTCAGACGATTCTTTTCTAAATTTAGCCTCTTCAGGAGTGTCGTTAAAATCCATAATTTCCTCTTTTTTTTTATTAGTTAACCAATTTTTCTATCAAATTACTAGTTCTATAACTGAACATTATATCTGTAAATTACTTTTTTCTATTGAAGAAATAAGCTTCTCTTTCCAAACGCCTTGACTTCCAATATTACTGGCTAAAAGTCTAGACCTACGATAAAACAAGTGGCAATCAAACTCCCAAGTAGCGCCCATACCACCATGAGTTTGTATATTTTCTTTAGAACATTCATAAAAAGCTTTTGTAGCACTTACTCTAGCTGTTGCAGCAGCAGTAGGGAGTTCCGAAGCTTCGTTGGATAATGCCCAAGCTCCAAAATAACAGTTTGATCTTGCTAGTTGTAATGAAATATACATGTCAGCAATTTTATGTTTTATTGCTTGAAATGATGCAATTGACCTGCCAAAAGCATATCTTCCTTGAGCATAATCTTTGGCCATGTTCATTGCTGCTTCAGCACCACCAATCTGTTCAAAAGAAAATAAGACAGCTGACTGATCAAGAATTTTTTCAATTTCTAACCAACCATCAGATATGAGCTCTCTTGCACTTGCATCTTTAATATCTATGTTTCCATGAGATCTAGAAGGATCAAAAGTATCTAGCGAAGAAATTTCTACACTTTCATCATTTAAATCAATTAAATATAAACCAACACCAGCAGAATTCTTAGCAGATACTATTGCAAAATCTGCAATATCAGCGTCTGGAACAGCAGCTTTAGTTCCTGAAATTTTTCCAGAAGAAAAATTACAATTAATACTTTTTTCTAAAGGAAAGCCTGAAGATTCTGCGTGAGCAAAAGTTCCTATAATTTCTCCAGAGGCAAGTTTTGGTAAAAATTCTTTTTTAATCTCATCGTTAGCGCAATTCAATATCGCAGTTGTAGCTAAATATACACTTGAGGAATATGGAACTGGAGCAATAGCCCTCCCTAATTCTTCTGCTATCACACATAATTCAAGGTAGCCCATGCCAATTCCTCCAAATTCCTCAGGAATTGTTACCGCTGTTAAACCCATAGCCACCAAAGAATCCCATAATTCTTTATCAAATTTTTCTTCACCCTCAAGAATGGTTCTATTTCTTTTTAAAGAATTTTCTTTATCAAGAAGCTTGCGAACTTCATCTTTCATGGCTATTTGTTCATCTGAAAACTCAAAATTCATTTTTTCTCCCTTTGAAATGTTATTTCTATAAAATAAATCTACAATGAATCAAGAGAAATTAAAAGTAAATAAGTTGTCAGATAGAGGCTTGTCGACAAGAAAAATTTTTGCTTCTTCTCAAATTCCACCAAAATCCTTAGTAATTCCTTTTGTGCTATTAATATTTTCTGGGTTTTTCTTTTACTGGTTCTATACCGGCCTTAAACAACAACAAAACAATCTTAACCAAATTAATACTAGACTAATTGATATTGAAGAATCATTTCAGTCTCAATCTAATTTTGCAGAAGAAAGAGTAGGTAGCATTCTTCAAGACATAAAACTTTTAAATTCAGAGGTAAGAAAACTTTGGGATTTAAGTAACAAAAGAAATAAAAAAAATATTGCTCTATTGGAAAACCAAGTAAATGAAATAACTCAGGCTATTAACTTAAATTCAAAAGATTTTGAATTAATAAATAATAATTTAAAAAAATTAAATACATCGATGTTTGATTTACAAGGAAGAATTGCAAAATTGTCTTCATTAGAATTAAAAGCCGGAATATATGATCAAAAATTTAATGATTTAAATGAAGCGATTAAATCTATAGACGCATACAGATTACAAATTAATCAAAGATTACTAGAGATCGATCAACAATTGAATTCATCAAACTTGAATCCGGAACCATAATAGATTAATTTAACTTTCCTTTTATAGCGGATATGGTGGAATTGGTAGACACGCTGGTTTTAGGTACCAGTGCCGAAAGGTGTGGGGGTTCGACTCCCTCTATCCGCACCAAAAATTTTTCTAAGTAAAAAATAGATAACGGTAAAATTCATTTCTTAGCATCATAGATGCTCTACCAATAAAGTAGGTATTTTAATTTCATCAAATTTTACGGTTGCTACTAGAGTATCTTTTTTTCTTCCTTTTCTGACTTCGCTTACATTGATATTTTTTTTAGCAAGTCTTTCACAAGTCTTTTTAATATTTTTTGTTTTCCAAGCAAGTCCCCAAAAATTATCTTCTCCCGGGACTTTATTATCAATTACTTCTATTGTTGCTTGTCCCGTCCTGAAAAATAACATTCTACCTCCCCATTCCTCTACCATTTGATCAAGAGCGAGTCTTATACCCAATTTCTCTTTGTATAAATTAACTATATTCTCTCCATTATTGGTAGTGATTACTAAGTGGTCCAAAGCGAATAAATCAGAATCTATATTTTTCTTTATTGAAGGAGAGTCATAATGATTTAAAGAAAGCTTGAAATTTTTTGATTGTTTTAAATCATTTGATAGAAAAGTTATTTTTTTTTCTTCGGTTATCTCCTCAACTTCAACGGATGGTGATTTTTTTATTTGTTCAAACATTTCTTTATTTTCAGATTGAAGAGAAAAGCCAAATAAGCCACCGTTTGGATTTTTGATTAAATAATTAGTTAATTCAGAATTCTCTTTTTTTTCTAAGTGACTTATTAATTCAAGTTGAGTATTTTCAAAATTATAAATTAAGCTTTTGTATCCAAGATTTTCTTCTATTGCCTCAAATGCAGGTGAAGAATCAAAGAAATCACTAAAAGTCTTTTTTGACCTTTCGAGATCGCTAGTCGCAATAGAAATTCGATCGAGAGATTTAATCATTTGATATGGTTTTATAACTTAATAAATATACTAATTTTTAAGGAAATGTGTAAAATTTCTTACTCAATTGGAGAATAAACTATGAATTTCGAACATTCAGATAAAACTAAAGAATTATTAAGCAAAATACAGCAATTTATGGATGATCACCTTTACGAAGGTGAAAAAACTTATCATCAACAGCATGAAGAAATGAGTGCTAATGGAAAAAGATGGGAACAGCCTCCGATTTTAGACGAATTAAAAGCGAAAGCTAAAAAAGCAGGTCTTTGGAATCTTTTTTTACCTGAATCAGAATATGGTTATGGGTTAACAAATCTTGAGTATGCGCCTTTGTCTGAGTTGATGGGAACTGTTGGAATTGCTTCAGAAGTTTTCAATTGTTCGGCTCCAGATACAGGAAATATGGAAGTAATTGATAAATATGGAACTGATGAACAGAAAAGAGAATGGTTAGAGCCTCTTCTTGCAGGTGAAATAAGATCTGCATTTGGAATGACTGAACCAAACGTAGCTTCTTCTGATGCGACCAATATTTCTAGCTCTATTGTCGAAGATGGTGATGAATATGTTATCAATGGAGAAAAGTGGTGGACTTCTGGAGCTGGAGATCCAAGATGTAAGATTATTATTTTCATGGGTGTATCAAATCCAGACAACCCTAAACATCAAAGACAATCGCAAATTTTAGTACCTATGGATACACCAGGGGTTGAAATCTTAAGAATGATGACTGTTTTTGGTAATGATGATGCCCCACATGGGCATGCTCATATGAAATTTACGAACGTTCGTGTTCCTAAATCAAATATGATTCTAGGAGAAGGAAGGGGATTTGAAATTGCACAGGGAAGATTAGGTCCTGGAAGAATTCATCATTGTATGAGAACTATTGGCGTAGCTGAAAGGGCATTAGACCTGTTATGCAAAAGATCTCTTGAAAGAGTTGCCTTTGGAAAACAATTGGCTGAGTTAGGAGGTAACTACGACGTTATCGCAGACTGTAGAATGGAAATTGAGATGTGTAGATTACTTACTTACAGGGCTGCAGATCGTATGGATAAATTAGGAAATAAGATTGCTAAGTCTGATATAGCTCAAATCAAAGTAGCAGTTCCTAAAATGGCTCTTTCAGTAATTGACAAAGCGATTCAAATTCATGGCGGTGGAGGAGTCTCACAAGACACCCCATTAGCAAGAATGTACGCAGGAATGAGAACTTTAAGATTAGCTGATGGTCCAGATGAAGTGCATAGAAGAACAGTAGCTCGAATAGAATTAAGTAAACATCAAGCAGCTCAATCTAACGTAGAAAATATCAAACCAAAATCAGCGCAAGGATAATACTTTTCTTGCTGATTAATGAGTCAAAAGTTAACTGAGGGATTTGTTTGTTCAAATCTTTCAGATAACTTTGAAGGCTTATCTTTTAAAAAAATTCCGATTTCTTTTGTCGAAGAAAATTCTGTAAAAATTTCAATTAAAGCTGCTTCTTTAAATTTTCCTGACTTGTTAATGACTCAGGGAAAATACCAAAATAAACCTAACTTACCTTTTGCTTTAGGAATGGAAGGGGCCGGAATTGTTTCTGAAGTGGGTTCTAGTTCTTGCTCATTCAAAGAGGGAGATGAAGTTATGTTTGGTAGTTGGGGTCACGGCGCAATTGCTAAAGAAATTGTTTTACCGGAATCTATGCTTTCACAGAAACCAAAATCTTATTCTTTCGAAGAAGCAGCTGCCTTTAAAACAGTCTATTTAACTGCATTTGTAGGATTGATTAGAAGAGGAAATTTAGTAGAGGGAGAAAATCTTTTAGTTCATGGCGCTACCGGTGGTGTAGGTATGGCTGCAGTAGAACTTGGAAAACTTTATGGAGCAAGGGTTATAGCTACTGGAACTTCTAATGAAAAATTAGAGATTGTAAAATCTTGGGGAGCAGATCATGTCGTTAATACTTTAAAAGAAGGTAAGACTTCTTTTAGAGAAAAAATAAAAGATTTAACTAATGGTAATGGAGCAGATGTGATTTATGACCCAGTGGGCGGTGATGTTTTTGATGAATCAATTAGATGTATTAATTGGGGAGGAAGACTTCTGATCATTGGATTTGCTGGAGGTAGAATATCTAGTCTTCCAGTGAATTATCCTCTTATCAAAGGTTTTTCAGTTATAGGTGTTAGAGCAGGAGAATATGGTAGAAAAAATCCGGACTTAGGTAGAGAAAATATAGACATTATTAACAATCTTGCAAATGAAGGAAAATTGAAACCCTATATTTGTAAGATTTTTAGTTTTGAAGACTCACTTGAGGCATTAAAATATTTAAAAGATAGAAAACTTACAGGAAAGGTAGTTATTTCTATTTCTTAGACTTGTTTCTTCTGCATCTTTCACTGCAATATTTCACTTCAGTCCAATTTTTTTCCCATTTTTTTCTCCATGTGAAAGGTTTTTTACAGACTGGACAAATTTTTTCAGCGCTATTTTTTTTCATTCTGTGAAAGTACTGAAGAATTTATCAGCTTCCTCAAAGATTTTTTTCTTTCGCTCAGGATTCATTTTATCTAGAGATCTTGGGAGGATTGACAGACGTGGATTAGACCTAAAGAAATCAATATTATCTTCCATAAACTTCCAGTAAAGACCGTCCACAACATCACACCATTCACCTTTTTTATAGTTACTCATTTTGAGGAGATAGTTAGATCCACAAGAATATGGCTTTGTTGCAAAAATTCCTCCATCTGCAAATGTTCCCATTCCAAATACATTTGGAGTCATAACCCATTCAGAGGAGTCTATAAACATTTCCATGAACCAGTTATAGATTTCCTTAGGCTCTATTCGAGCTAGCGTCATTAGATTGCTGATTATCATTAATCTCGGGATATGATGAGTGAAACCAAATTTTATACAATTCTTGATAGCATCATCTAAAGGGGGAATTCCAGTTTCACCGGTGTACCATTCTTTTGTAAGTTTTTTTGTGTGCTTAAAAAAATTTGAATTCTCTTCTTCATTTCCTTTAAAGTGATAAGTGCCTCTAATAAATTCCCTCCAACCAATAATTTGTCTTACAAATCCTTCAAGAGAATTTAAAGGAACGTTATTTTTTGCAGCAAATGAAATAGATTTTTCTATTACTTCTTTGGGCGTTAATAAACCTATATTTAATAAAGGACTAATAGCGCTATGAAAGACAAAATTATGTTCGGTGTGTAATGCATCTTCATAGGTTCCAAAGTTATGGAATCTATGCAAAAGAAAATTATCTAACCATAAAAGGGCATCTTTTCTATTCATTGGGAACCAAATTGCTTCAAGATCTCCGTAATGTGTTTTAAATTTAAAAGATATTTGGTTTTTTAGTTTTTCTATTTCGTTTGAATGAGTAATTGTTGGAAGTTTGGGAACAGTTATGTCTTTGGGAAGTTTTTTTCTATTTTCATCATCAAAAGACCACTTTCCTCCTATTGGTTTATCACCTTCCATTAAAATATTTAATTTTTTTCTCATCATTTGGTAAAAAGAAACCATTCGAAGTGATTTATTTCCAAAAAAGTCATTAAATTCTTTTCTTTTGCATAAAAACATAGGCGTTGGAATTTCTTCTGATTTAATTTGATTTGAAGAAACAAATTTATTGAATTTATTTGCAAAAGTTTTATCTTCAATCTCAAAATATAAAACTTTATTAATTGAGTTTTCTTGAAGATTCTTTTTTAGTAATTCTATGTAAGGTTTATCAAACTCTTTTGATTCGATGTCATAATAAAAAACCTCATAACCATTGTCTTCAAGATGTTTTTTATATTCACGCATGGCGCCTAAAAAAAATAAAATCTTAAGTTTATGGTGTTTAAAATCAGTGCATAGCCCCAAATCTTCTTTCATGAAGATTTTCTTTACACCAGTTTTTTTTATTTCTTCTAATGGAAATAATTGGTTGCCTAGAATAATAAGTAAGTTATCATCAGCCATAAATTTTATTGTATGGAAAATAAATACCCCTATAAAGGCAACATAGTTACTGTATCTAAGGATATGTGCGACATGAACGGTCACATGAATGTTGCTTTCTACTCCAAAATATTTGATGAAGGTTCTGGACCTTTGTATCAAGATCTTGGCTTTTCATGGGATGAACAAACAATCAGAGATACTTATTCAACATTTACATTGGAAGAGAATATTCGATACGTCAAAGAAAATCTTTTAAACGATAAAATTTATCCTTGTTATCGAATTGTAAATGTAAACCGAAAAATTATTCACCATGCGGCAATCCTACTTAATGAAAAAAAAGAACTTTCAGCTATATCTGAGTGTTTGCTAATTCATATTGACATGAAATTGAGAAAATCTGCTCCAATGCCAGATGAAACTTTTGAACGTGTAAACAACCTGAAAGAAAAACATGAAGCTCTAGGTCCCCTAGACTTTGAACTGAGACTAAAAATAAAAAATTAATCGCCTTGAAAGCTAGGCTCTCTTCTTTCTAGTGAAGCTTTGATTCCTTCTTTAAAATCTGAGGTTTCTCTGAGTCTGTCTTGTTCAGATAATTCCCATTTCACTATCTTAGCTATCTCGTCTGCTATTCCCTCATTGATAGTAAATCTAATAGCCTGAACACCCAGAGGTCCAGAGCTATTAATTTCTTTGGCTAGACTTTCTGCAGTAGTCATTAAGTCTTTTTGATCCACCAAATAATCAGCAAGACCGCAAGCCATCGCTTCTTCTCCTTTAAGTCGCGTTGCTGTCAAAAGCATTTTTTTTGCAAATTGATGACCGACTACTCTAGGTAAGGTAATAGTAGTTCCAAATCCTTGATGGAAACCTAACTTAGAAAAATTAGCACTAAATCTTGATTCTTTGCATGCAATTCTAAAATCGGCTGCAAGAGCCACTCCAAGACCACCACCAACTGCTGCCCCCTGGATTACTGCAATGATTGGTTTACGCGTTCTGAATAATCTTACTGCCTGATCATATAATGCGGAGTAAGCATCAGATTCATTTTTAAAATTTGATCTTGAGAAATCTGCACCTGCACAAAAATGTTTACCCTCAGAATAAAGAATGATTGATCGACAATCCTTGTTGTTATCCATTTCCTCCAAAACATCCGCTATTTGACGAATTAAATCGGAATCAAAAAAATTATTAGGAGGTCTATTTATTTTTAAGTAGGCTGTATGTTCTTTATAAGTAAAAACAATATCTTCTAAATCATTCATTCTGTTTAATCCTAGGTATTAATATCTGTAATAATATAGTCTATCCAATGAAATTTCTAAAAAATATATTATCTAAAATAGACGTCCCCCTTTTTATAATTTACGGATTTATGGGTTTTGGGAGTGTTTACATTGCTGCTTTTATTCGCTCACGTATCGATATGAGTTTTTGGGCAGAACTCTTTGTGTGTATTTTAATTATTTCTCCTTTTTACTTCTTGGTAAGAATTGCCAAAAAAAAATATTTTACGAATTAAGATGAAAAAAAGTTTTTCTGACATGGTTAATGATGCTGCTAAGGAGGTTCAAGAAATTGATATTTTTCAGCTTAAAAACTTAATAGACACTAAATATAATTTTTCGTTAGTCGATATTCGAGAAGATGACGAAATTAAATCAGGGGTAATTGAAAACTCAATACACATAGGCCGAGGTGTATTAGACAGAGATATAGAAGGGCATATTCCTGAGTCTTCAGAAGAAATAGTTTTATATTGTGCTAGAGGAGTTAGATCCATTATGAGTGCAAAAACTCTTCAAGACATGGGCTATCAAAAAGTATTTTCTTTGAAGGGTGGAATTTCTGAATGGATAGAAAGCGGTTTTAAACTAAAAGAATAATTTATAAAATCACTATTTATTAATATAATTAATTTATGAAACAAGATTATCTAGACGTCATAGTTGTTGGAGCAGGAATTTCAGGCATTGGTGCTGGAGCTCACTTAAATACCAAGTGCCCTGACAAAACTTACGCTATTTTTGAAGGAAGAGATAACTTCGGCGGGACTTGGGACTTATTTAAATATCCCGGGATAAGATCAGATTCAGATATGCACACATTAGGTTTTTCCTTTAAACCCTGGAATCATAAAAAGTCTATAGCTAGCGGACCTTTAATAATGGAATACCTTCAAGAAACAATAGAAGAATATGGGTTAAATGAAAAAATTAAATACAACCACCATGTTGAATCAGCTAACTGGAATGAAGCTGATGGATTATGGGAGGTAAGTGTCACTGAAAAAAAATCATCAGAAAAATTTTTATATAAATCAAAGTTTCTTTATATGTGTGCTGGTTATTATAGATACTCTTCTGGGTATGAACCTGAATTTAAAGGAAGTGAGAATTTCTCAGGTCAAATAATTCACCCACAAAAATGGCCAGAGTCTCTTGATTACTCTGGAAAAAACGTTGTCGTTATAGGCAGTGGTGCGACTGCGGCTACAATCGTTCCTGAAATTGCTAAAGAAGCTAATCTAGTCACTATGCTTCAAAGGTCTCCAACATATTTTGTTTCAAGACCTGATGAAGACAGAATTGCGTTATTTTTAAAGAAATTTTTACCAAAATCTTTTGTTTATGCATTAATTAGATTTAAAAACGTTTATATTCAACAATCAATTTTTAAAAGAGTAAGAGCTTTTCCAATTAGGTCTAAAAAATTCTTAATTGATCAGGTTAAAAAAGAACTTCCTGATTTTGATGTAGATAAACACTTCACACCTAGTTACAACCCATGGGAGCAAAGAATGTGTTTGGTTCCCAATAGTGACTTTTTCAACGCCATCAAAGATAAATCCGCCACTGTTGTTACAGATCACATCGAGAGCTTTGAAGAAAAAGGCATTAAATTAAAGTCTGGAGAATTTCTAGACGCCGATATTATCGTGACAGCTACCGGATTAGTGCTTCAAAATTTTGGAGGCGTAACTATTTCAGTAAATAATAATCCAGTAAATGTATCAAAAACTATGACTTACAAAAGTTTGATGTACAGTGACATTCCGAATTTTGTTAATTCATTTGGTTACATTAACGCCTCTTGGACTTTAAAAGCTGATCTAACTAGCACTTATTTATGCAGATTGATAAAACATATGGATAAAAATGAATATTTATCAGCTTGCCCGAGAAAACCACTCGATGTTGATGAAACTTATGATTGGTTAAAAGATTTCTCTTCAGGATATATTCAGAGATCTTTAGATTTACATCCTCAACAAGGTAGTAAAAAACCTTGGGTTAATTATCAAGACTATATAAAAGATTGGATTGACGTAAAATTTTCTAAGCTTGAGGATGGAAATTTAATTTTTTCTAAAGATTAATCTTTTTCATCATTTCAAAAAATGATTTCAACATCAAAAAAGATTAACTTGTTGAATCTTTCATTAAAAGAACTTGCTAGTTTCTTTGAATCTATTGGCGAGGCTTCTTATAGAGTTGACCAACTTCTCAAATGGGTTCACCAAAATGGTATTGAAGACTTCAGTAAAATGTCTAATTTTTCTAAAACATTAAGAGAATATTTAATTGAAAATTGCGTTCTTAAATCTCCAAAAATCTCTCTAGAGGAAGCGTCAAACGATGGAACAAAAAAGTGGATATTAGAAGTAGGAAATGACGAATCCATAGAAATGGTGTTAATTCCTGAAAAAGGAAGAAACACATTATGCGTCTCCTCCCAAGTAGGCTGTGTGGTTAATTGCAGTTTTTGTGCTACTGGCAAACAGGGTTTTTCAAGAAATTTAACCTTGAGTGAAATTATTGGACAAGTTCTCATAGCAGAAAATTCATTCAGATCTATAGACAATCCAAAAGAAAAGAATATTACTAACGTAGTAATGATGGGTATGGGAGAGCCGCTTTTGAATTTTGATAACGTAGTTAACGCAATGCAAATTATGCGACATCATTCAGCTTATAATTTATCTAAAAGAAAAGTAACTTTGAGTACTTCTGGGTTGATTCCAGAGATTAATAAATTATCTAACGTAACTGATGTTTCTTTAACAATTTCTCTTCATGCTCCAAATGATAAATTAAGAGATATTTTGGTTCCAATTAATAAAAAATATCCTATCAAAGACCTTTTAAAATCTGTCAAAAATTACGTTGACTCCTTTGACGATAAAAGAATCACAACTTTTGAATACATACTAATTGATAAAGTAAATGACTCTCTTGAAATAGCAAATGAATTAGCTAATTTATTAAAAAACTATCCTTGCAAGATTAATTTAATTCCTTTTAATGAGTTTTCTTTATCTGAATACTCAAAACCTTCTAATAATAGACTCAGGGCATTTAAAGAATATTTGGTAAAAAAAGGTTTTATTACAACGATAAGGTCTACCAGAGGTGACGATATTATGGCTGCTTGTGGGCAATTAGTTGGAGAAGTAAAAGATAAAACAAAGCGAAAAGAAAGATTAAAAAGGCAAGTTAAAGCGTTAGAACTAAATGCCTGAAAAAATAAAGATTATTGGAGCAGGTGTTTCAGGACTTTTTCTTGGATGCTGCTTAAAAAAAAATAACTTCCACTCAATTATTTATGAAAAGGATTCGTCTCTTAGTCCATACGGCGCTGGAGTAAATTTATCAAAAAATGCAACTTTATTGCTTGATAAGGTTGGTCTGTTAGACAAATTGGTACCACTTGGATATCTACCAAAACAAGTTCATTTTCGCTCATTTGATAATGCATCGATAATAAATTCTCATGCTTTAAATGAAAATTCAAACGATTTTATTAGCGTTGATAGGAGAGATTTAATTGATGTATTGAAAAATTATTATTTAAGTTTGGGTGGAGAGTTAATCTTTGGTCACAAATGCATAAAAATTAAAGACTCTGAAATATATTTTGATAATAAACAAAAAACATCTACAGATTTAGTCATTGCCTGCGATGGAATAAAGTCAGATTTAAGGTCAAAATATTTTGATAATTTAAATCCTAAATTTAGTAATTTAGTAGCGTGGCGGGGTTTAATATCAAGAGATCAGTTACCTTCTAATACTTTTTGGGACCAAATAAACATTCATCTTGGTCCACATGGACACGTCGTTCACTATCCAATTAATAAAGGAAAACAAATAAATTTTGTTGCAATTAAAAAACAAACAAAGTGGGAAGAAGAATCTTGGGTCTCTAAAGGAAACATAAATGAACTTTTATCAAATTTTTCATCATGGAATAAAAACGTTTTAGAATTATTTTCTAAATCAGATAATTTACACAAATGGGGTTTATTTGAACGAAAACCTATCAAAAACTTAGTGAAGGGTAATTTGTTGTTGATGGGCGACGCTGCACACCCTATGTTACCGTTCTTAGCTCAAGGTTCTTGTTTAGCTATAGAAGACGCATACAGTCTCTCAGAACTATTAAAGAATAATGATCAAAAAAAATCTTTATTTAATTATCAGAAACTAAGAATTAAAAGAGGAAATGAAATCCAATTTAGATCAAAACTTCAAGGTCACTTGAATCATCTATCAAATGGATTTTTAATTTTTTTAAGGAATTTATTTTTAAAGAATTTTGGAAAGAGAATTCAAGAATCAATACATAAATACAATGCTATAGATGAAATTAAACATCTTCCCAATTGAATCTTGGTAAATGATTTATAGCTTTTAACAATTCGTCATGCCAAATATTAGAAAACTGTTGAAAAAAAGGAGAATCTAGTTTGAGTCTATCTTGAAAATCTAAATTGATTTGATCCTTTTTAAAAACAACAAAATCTATCGGTGGTCCTACTGTTAAATCACTTCTCATTGTTGAGTCTAGAGAAAGTAATGCAGCTCTAGCTGTATCACCTAAAGGTGTATCAGCAGCCACAGTTCTGTCTAAAATAGGTTTTCCATATTTAGTTTCACCAATCTGCACGAAAGGACTGTCGTCAGATACATGAATATGGTTTCCTTCAGGATAAATTAAAATAATATTTGGTAATTGATTTCTTATTTGGCCGCCAAGAATAAAACTAGAACCAAGTTGAGGACTTTCTTGTAGAGGGACATCACCTCCGATTTTTTGACACTCTAAACTAATCTCGCCAATATATTCAGCCACTTCTTCAAGATCCTGACAAAGGTTTAAATTAATAGTGGGGGAGGAGCTATCAAGATCTTTTTGAATTCTATGATAAACAGCTTGAGATGTAGCAAGATTTCCTGCAGTCATTATTACAAACGCTCTATCACCTATATTATAAGTAAACATTTTTGAATAAGATCCTACGTTATCCAAACCAGCATTCGTTCTTGAATCTGACGCAAAAACTAATCCTTCATTAACTTTGATACCCAAACAATAAGTCATAATTAATTTATTTTAGTTAAAAATAACATAATTCATTACATACTCATAAATCAATATTAATAATAATTTTGTATTAATTTAGTGCATTTCGTTAGACTAAGGATAAAAAGATGCTTTTATCTAGACTTAAATTTTTATTAGATAATAAATTGCCATGAAAAAGAATAGTTTAATTAACTATCTTGATAAGGGAGATTCTTATGATGAATTTTATGGAGACTCCTTAACAGTTCGTAAACATGCCCAAAAAGCTTTGAATTATCTTTCTCCTCTATCTTTAGAGGATTTACAAGATATAAATTTAGCTACTGTTTCGGCAATACAATCAATGGGAATTACTTTTAGAGTTTATCAAGACGAATCTAATGCGAACGTCAATCGTACTTGGCCTTTAGATTTTATTCCAAGATTAATTAAGAAAGAGGAATGGAAATTGGTTGAAAAGGGTTTAATTCAAAGGGTCAAAGCTTTGAATCTATTCATAGAAGATTGCTACAACAAAAAAAAATTTTTAAATGAATTTAATATAGACGAAAGCTTGGTTCTTAATACTTCTGCCTACAAAGCTTATTGTAAAAATATTAAATTAAAGCATGGGGTTTGGTCTCATATTTGTGGTTCAGATTTAATCAAGGGAGAAGAAGGAGATTTTTATGTACTAGAGGATAATTTGAGAGTTCCATCTGGAGTCTCTTATATGCTAGAAAATAGAATGGTCATGAAACGGGTATTACCTGATCTTTTTAATAAATATGGAGTTAACCCAGTAGATGATTATCCTAGTAAACTTTATGAAACTTTAGCCTCAGTAAGCTTTTCTAAATCAAAACATCCTGAAATAGTTCTTCTTACACCAGGAATATATAATTCTGCTTACTTCGAACATTCTTATTTAGCTCAGCAAATGGGAATAGATCTTGTAGAAGGAAGTGACTTGGAAGTTGGAAAAGACTCTTATGTATATAAAAAAACTATAGAAGGTTTAAAAAGAGTTGATGTTATTTATAGGCGAATAGATGATGATTTTCTCGATCCTGATGTAGGCAATCCAAATTCAACAATTGGAGTAAGAGGTTTATTAAAAAGTTGGTCGCAAAAAAAAGTTGCAATTATCAATGCTCCTGGGTGTGGTATTGCAGATGATAAAGCAGTTTACGCATATGTGCCTAAGATGATTGATTTTTATCTTAAAGAAAAACCAATACTTAAAAATATAAAAACTTATTTTATGAATAACAAAGAACACAGAGAATTTGTTGAGAAAAACATTCACTCTATGGTGATCAAGCCGGTAGCTGAATCAGGTGGTTATGGCATTGTAATAGGCAAAGACTTGAAGGCGAAAGAAGTTGGTCCAGTTTTCAGAAAAATTAGAAATAATCCAAGGAATTTTGTTGCTCAACCTTACATTTCTCTTTCAACTTCACCAACTTTTTCGGACGGGAAAATAGAGCCAAGACATCTTGATCTAAGACCCTTTATATTAAGTGGTTCAAAAAATTATGTAACCGTAGGCGGTTTAACAAGAGTTGCTTTAAAAAAAGGGAGTTCTATTGTGAATTCTTCACAGGGTGGCGGCAGCAAGGACACATGGATTATTGATTAAATGTTAAGTAGAGACGCAGAACATCTTTATTGGTTGGCCCGATATATCGAGAGAGCAGAAAATACAGGAAGACTTATTAATGTAAATGTTGAAATGATGTTGGATTACCCAATTGATGATTCATTAGGTTGGGAACCAATTTTAGAAGCGATGGATTCAAAAGAAGACTATTTAAGTGGTCATAAACATTACGATGAAGCGAATGTCATTCATTATTTAAGTAGAGAAAGAAATAATGAAAATTCAATTGCCTCTTGCCTTCATAACGCCTCATATAATTCTGAATTCATTAAAGATGATCTCCCAAGGTCTGCCATGGAAGAATTAAATAATATTGAAATGAATTTTTTAAAAGAAATGACTACATCGGTAAGTAAGAGAAAAAGAGCAAAAAATATATATGAAGTTATATCTTCTTCACAAAGATTTTTTGGAATAATTTCCGATAACTTTTCTCGTGGTTATGCTTTTGAATTTCTAAGATTGGGTAGATTTGTAGAAAGAGCAGACATGATCACAAGAATTATCGATTCAATTTGTAATGCAGAAAAAAAGGAAGGGACTATAGATCTCTCAACTTTGGAGTGGGTGAATTTATTAAAAACACTTTCTGCTCACCAAGCTTTCAGAAAAGTATCTAGGGGTGAAATAGAAAAAGAAAGTGTCATTAATTTTCTTTTTAAAGATGATTCGTTTCCAAGATCAATCTATAGATGCTTAACAATTATTCATAAAAGTTTTTTAAATCTGCCTAAAAATAAAGATGCATTGTTGTTTATTCAGAAATTTTTAGCTAATTTAAGTAGATCGAGGATTGGAAAATACGAAAATACTAAAATTCATTCATTTGTGGATTCGACTCAAAAAAAGATTTCCTCAATTGATCAAATAATTCAGAAGAGTTATTTTAATAATTAACTATAAATAGTATCCTTCACCTGATGGATGATTTTTTAAATTTATTAAATCAAGTTTGGACCTCTGGCTTCCTTGGCATAAACATGTCTCAGATATTGGTTACTATTTTTATTCTCACAGCCTCTTTAATTTTAAGAGGAGTATTTGCCAATTTAGGGGTAAGTACTTTAAAGAAAATTACCTCAAAAACTAAAACTGATTTAGATGATATTCTTTTAGACTCTTTAAAAAGACCGTTAGGTTTTATTCCAGTCACTATAGGATTTTATATAATCATGATTTACCTTCCTTTAGAAGGAATAGTAGATTTAGTAGCAACAAATCTTGTAAAGGCTTTAATTGTTTATACTATTTTTAGTGCGTTATCTAATTTTGTAAGCCCTTTATTTTCGGTTTTATCAAACAATACCTGGCTTACTCAAGCCATGTCTGTCTGGCTAGAAAGATCAACTAGAGTCCTTGTTTGGGTTATCGGATTAGCAATCATTTTAGATATTTTTGGGATTGAAATTGGACCTTTAATAGCCGGATTGGGGCTTTTTTCAGTAGCTATTGCCTTAGGTGCTCAAGATCTATTTAAAAACCTTATATCGGGGATGTTGATCATTGGAGAAAATAGATTTCAACCGGGTCATAGAATAGAAGTGCCAGGTCAATTTCATGGGATTGTAGAAAGCATTGGCTTTAGATCTACTACAGTAAGACTCTTTGATACTTCACCAATGATAATTCCAAATAAGGACTTATCAGATATTAGTGTTATCAATCATGGATTAAATAAGTATCGTCGAATAAGATGGATGATCAATCTAATTTATTCAAGTTCTGCTGAAGAAATCTCAAAAATATGCAAAGAAATAGAAAATTTTATTAACGATGAGAATCAAGGATTCTGTATTAATCCTGGTCAAGAATCTTTTGCAAAAGCTGTAGAATTTGGTGCAAGTTCAATTGATCTTGAAATATTATGTTACACAAATAAAGATTCTTATACTGAGTATTCTGAAGTAAAACAAAATCTTTTACTTAAAATAAAATCAATTGTGATAAAAAATAATTCTGATTTTGCTTTTCCCTCAAGATCAATATATTTTGAAAATAACCTAGAGAAATAATTTATGACAAAATTGTCATTTGTATTTTTTATTCCTTTAGTATTAATTCTAATTTTTAGGGTCGCTACTTTTTCACCTGTTCCTATTGCCGAAGGTTGCGAAATAAATAGATCATGGAATTTAAATAGAATAGAAAATTTTTCTGGACTAACTGACGGGCTGGCTTCCTTAGAGTCAAAAACTTTACAAAAAACCTTTTTAAATATTTTGATTCCGTTCTTCCTCGTGAATAGTCAAATATTGGTTGATTTAAACTGTTCGGATGGAAATGACAGTATCATTTATAACAATCTGAGGAATTGGACTGGTCATAAACAAAACTCAGTAAATTCATTTTATTCTGAAACTATTGATTTGTTTGGTGATTCTGTAGACATTACTCAAGAAATATATGAAGATGGCGGCGAAATTGTTAGGGAAGTTAACATAGCATTGGTAAGTACAGGAAAAATAAAATTTTTTTACAGAGAAAATTGATTAATGATTAATGAAGAATATATTCTTAGAGGCGTTTGTCCCGATACTTTAGGACTGGTAGCAAAAGTCTCTAATTTTTTAAATGAACATAATCTTTTTATAAAAGAGTCTGCTCATTATGGAGATCCTGAAACTCAAAAATTCTTTATGAGGATTAAAGTAATTTCTCCTGGAAAAAATATAGATAAATCAAATTTTAATAATAATTTTAAAAATCTTGCAGAAGAAATTTCTATGGAATGGTCTTTTGAAGATGCCATATTAAACCCAAAGACCTCTATATTTGTTTCTAAATACAGTCATTGTTTGCAAGATCTACTCTATCGACAAAGTGTTAGCGGACTTAAGCTAGATCTAAAGTCTGTAATTTCAAATCATCCAGACTTGGAAAAAATTGTCTCCGACTATGGCATTCCTTTTCACTATGTTGAAGTATCAAAAGAAAATAAAGATGAGGCGGAAGAAAAAATATTAAAAATTCTTAATGAGGATGATGTCGATCTAATAATATTGGCTAGATACATGCAAATTCTTTCCAATGATTTTTGTGAAAAATATTACGGTAAAATTATTAATATTCATCATTCTTTTTTGCCAAGTTTTAAAGGAGCCAAACCTTATCATCAAGCTTATTCAAAAGGTGTAAAAATTCTTGGTGCCACAGCTCATTACGTTACTGGTGAATTAGATGAAGGCCCAATAATTGAACAAACTGTTGATCGGATAGATCATACAAAATCCCCAGAAGATATGGAGATAATCGGCAGAGATATTGAATCAATTACTCTTGCAAAAGCGGTACAATATCACTCAGAACAAAGAGTTTTCCTAAACAATAACAAAACCGTAATATTTAAATAATGGCAACACAACTAAAACACTATTCAACAATAGGCACCAATAATAAAGAGGCTGCAGAAAATTTCTATGACGAGCTATTAGGTTTGATCAATGCAAAAAAGTTTCCTGCAAACGATAGAATCACCATGTGGAGATCCTCCGAGGATAATTCAATAATCTTAGCAATAGCAGTTCCTTATAACGGCGAAGAAGCTACTTGTGGCAACGGAAGTATGAAGGGTATAGCACTAGAGACTAAAGAAGCTGTTGATGAGATGTATGCGAAAGCTATTTCTCTGGGAGCAAAAGATGACGGCGAACCTGGTCAACGTGCAGGAGCCTTTTATGGAGCTTATGTTTACGATCTTGATGGAAATAAATTAACCTTTTTCAATTTCGATATTTAAAAACTTTTTTAAATGACATATCAGATTTATGTAATCAATATGTCGTCATCTAGCGATAGATTTAAATCCATTTCAGACCAATTAGAAGAACAAAATTTATCTTTTAAAAGAATTCCTGGAATAAATGTATTAGAAGAGGAACAGCTTAAAAACAAACATTATTCAAAGAAGAAAAATAAGTTTAATTACTTCGTTCCGCTTACTGATGGTGAAATTGGCTGTTATATCGCGCACAGAAATGCTTGGGAAGAGATTTTAGCTGATGAAACTGACTTTGGATTAGTATTAGAAGACGATGCTTTTTTAAAAGATAATCTTAAATCAATTCTAGATAATTTAGATATCATAAAAACTAAATGGGATATTCTTAAACTGGCTGATCTCTCTTTGTCACCAAGGAAGGGGGTAAATATTGAAAAATTTCAAAAATATAACTTGCAACGTTATCTTAAACCTCCAACTTTATGTGTTGCAGAACTAATAACGAAAGAGGGTGCAAAAAAGCTTTTAAATTTATCTAATACTTTTGGCAGGCCAGTTGATGTAGATAAACAATGGTTTAAGTTTGAAGGATTAAAAATCAATGGTCTCAGACCGTATCCAGTAGATACTAACGATAAATTTGAAAGTATTATTGATTCTTTCGGAAATAGAAGAAGCCTAATAAGTTTCAGGGAAAAATTAAATAGAAAGCTTAAACGTATTTGGCTTAATGTAATTTATAAAATAAAACTCTTAGAAATTTTTTAAATAATTTTAAAGAAAATTTTTTTATTTTAAAGCTTGGCTTATATCTTCTTTAAGATCTTCAATATTTTCCAATCCGATAGACAATCTTATTAAAGTATCAGATATTCCCAATTTTTCTCTCCTTTCTCTAGACAAAGATGCATGCGTCATTAATCCAGGATGTTCTATAAGACTTTCAACACCTCCAAGACTTTCTGCCAGAGTAAAAATCTTTGTTTTCTTTAAAAAGGATTTAGCTTTATTAAGTTTTCCTTTTATTTCAAACGAGACTATTCCTCCAAAACCATGCATTTGTTTTGAGGCAAGTTTATGTTGAGGATGAGTTTTTAAGCCAGGATAGATTACTTTTTTTATATCTCTTCGTTTTTCCAAGAAATTGGCAATTTTCATGGCGTTTTCGTTATGTCTTTCCATTCTTACAACAAGAGTTTTCAAACTTCTCAACAGAAGATAGCTATCAAAAGCGCTTGTAATAGGCCCTAAGGAATTATGAATATTAGACATTCTATTGATCAATTTTTTATCCTTTTTTCCAATAATCATTGCTCCAGCAATAAGATCAGAATGTCCCCCTAAATATTTAGTCGCTGAATGAATGACTATATCAATTCCATGATTTAGAGGTTGTTGGTTATAAGGTGAAGCAAAGGTATTGTCACAAACCGTAAGGATCTTATTCGTTTTCGCTAATTTTGCTATTTTTGAGAGATCTGCAATCTTTAATAGAGGATTAGTAGGAGTTTCCACAAAGATCATTTTGGTAGATTCTTTTAAACTATTTTTTACGTTATCAATATCAGTCATATCTACGTATGTAACCTCTATGCCCTGTGAAATACTTTTGATTTCATTAAATAATCTAACTGAGCCCCCATATAAATCATCCATAGCAATAATATGATCACCAGGCGATAAAAGTTCTACGCAAGCTGAAATAGCAGCAACTCCAGAAGAAAATCCATACCCTTTAATGCCATTTTCTAAGCTCGCAATGCAATTTTCGAAAGCTTCTCTAGTTGGGTTTATAGATCTTGAATAGTCGTAACCTTTATGAATTCCAGGACTTGATTGCTCATAAGTAGAAGCTAAAACGATAGGGGTCATTACCGCTCCAGTAGTAGGATCAGATTTCTGTCCAGCATGGATAACCTTTGTTTCAAAATTAAGATCTTTTTTATTGGTCATAATTATAAATTTTCTTTAACCCAATCCTTATTGTATGCCTTTGATAGATATTTATTTCCAGTATCACAAATAAGAGTTACAACTTTTTTTGGTTCTTTCTGGAGTTTGCACCATTCTACTGCAGCTTCTAGTAATGTCCCACAGGAAGTGCCAGCCAAAATACCTTCTTCTTGTAAAAGTTTATTTAACATTTCAAAGGCTTTTTTATCCGAAACATAAATTCCCTCATCAATAATATCTAAATTTAAATTTCCAGGAATATGATCTTCGCCAATTCCCTCAACCAGCCAAGATCCATTTTCATACTTAAAAGACCCTTTATTTACAGCATCTGCAACTACTGAACCTTCTGGATCTGCAACCACAAGCTTTAATTCAGAGTTTTTTGATTTAAGAAATTTTCCTACACCACTTATAGTGCCGCCAGTTCCAACGCCAGCTACAAAGGCATCTATGTCTCCATTCATTTGTTCCCAAATCTCTGGACCGGTTGTAGTTTCATGAATGTATGGATTTGAAGGATTATTAAATTGATCGGAAAAAAATGATCCAGGTGTCTCTGAAACTATTTTTGCTGCTAAGTCTTGATAATGTTCTGGATGACCCTTTTCTACATCTGATCTTGTGAAAACTATGTCGACATTCATAGCTTCTAAATGCATTATTTTTTCCTGACTCATTTTGTCAGGAATTACTAAAATTAATTTATAGCCCTTTAATTTTGCTGCTAAAGCCAAACCAAGACCTGTATTTCCAGCAGTACATTCAACTATAGTGCCTCCCTTTTTTAACATTCCCTTTTTTTCGGCATCCTCTATCATTTGTAAACCTACACGGTCTTTAATCGAGCCTCCAGGATTTAAATTTTCAAGTTTTACAAACAATTCGCATAAACCGGTGTCAATATTATTTATTTTCAATAGAGGAGTATTCCCAATCATATCAAGGATATTTAGATAAACTTTACTCATTTTCTTTTGATGGTTTTACTTTTCTATTATATTTAGTCTTATCAGTGAATACAGCAGACTTATTAAATTTTCTTGAATTCTTTGCTACCGGATTTCTCCTCTTTTTTTTTATTTCGTTCATAAAGAAATTAAATAATCCATTAGTTACTTAGAGTTACAAATCTTTTATTAATTCATAAAATAAATCTAATAAATAGATTTAAGTGTTTTCAATTCTTTTGAAAATCTCTTCTTTTAGGAGCCACATTCTATCTTGTCCCCAAATATAATAGGGATCGCTTCCATCGGCGTTTGTTATTTTAAAACTAGGCACACCCCAACAATTACCTTGGTACATATCCTTAACATTATCATCGAGTACCTTTTTCCAATTTGTAGTATTTAAATGTGTTTTAATTTCATTCCAACTAAGACCTATTTCAGTTACTAAATTTTCTAAAAAAGAATCCTCACCAATATTTACTCCATCTTGAAATGAAGCTTTAAGCAACGCATCTATGTATTCAAAACCTTTTGAGTGTTTGTCTATTTCAGGAAAAAGAGAATATGCCTTTCTTGCTGGTTTACCTATAGGTGAGAAAATTTCTTTTATCTCATGGTCATATTTTCTACCTTCTCTTGCTGCATCAGAAAGAAAATATTTTGCCTTATAGGCTGGGATAGCCATCATGCGCATTAGCATAGGTAAGACTGGTCGCGTTATCAGATTTATTGGGTAATCTTTCTTTAATTGTTTTACACGTTTTGCACTGATGAAAGTATATGGACTATTCAAGGAAGGGTAATAAGTTAAATTTAACAACTTATCTGAATTTAATTTTTCAGGAGCTTTAATAGATAAAGGGGCAATGGATTCATTTGAGGACGTCTTTTTAGCTCCAAGTTCAGTAAGTCTTTCCTCTAGATAATTTAATCGATCAACTCCCCAGTATAATTCTTTTTCATAATAAAAAGCCGATCCAAAGTAATAATTACAATCATTCCTAATTTTATTTCCTTTTGATAAAACTTCTTTAACTTTATTCATAGGAGCATTAAATTGACGTTGAAGCTTAGAGAGCTCCTCTTCATCATTTGCCCATAAATGCAAACTTACTTTCTTAGCTATTTCAATG
The DNA here is from genome assembly GCA_004213955.1 of Gammaproteobacteria bacterium. GTDB lineage: Bacteria > Pseudomonadota > Gammaproteobacteria > Magnimaribacterales > AG-339-G14 > AG-339-G14. The sequence continues at coordinate 34,636 of SGZL01000004.1, read as the reverse complement.
AAATTATTTGGTTCAGTTGACGCGAGAATAGAATTTGCTTTATTTACTAAAGGAGTTTCAGGATAAGAGACTCCATTAAATTCTATGCCATAATATGGTGAAATTCTTTTGACATCTTCAAGGCAATGTTTTTCGTATAAATCTGGTTCGTGTAACGCTTCTGGATTTTCTCCACCTACTAAGACAGGAACTAGGTCTATAGAGTATTCTTCCTTTAGTTTATCGATAAATTGAATAGTTAAATGAGAATAAGGGTCATCAGTTTTGTGAAAATATAAAACCTCATGATTTCTATTATCCTTTAGCCTATTAGATTCTGATTTCTCTCTTAAGGCTTTGAGATTTTCATAGCTTGAAAAAGAATTCATAGCTTTATTACGCATTTTGTACGTAAAAGTTCTTCTGTTAAGAAAATTTCTAATAGCTTTTTTTATCAAAATCTTTCATCTCCCGAATGAATTCGACTATATAAATCATGATCAATTTCAACATAGTTATCTTTTTGGAAAAAATAAAGCTTATCTTGAATAAGATTTGGATTAAATCCTTGTTTTTTTAAATCTTCCTTTTGATGTTTAAAAGTTCCAGTAGTTTGCATATTTTTGGTCAGTCTTAAAAAATATGGCTTCTGAAAAGTATTAAGATTTTTGTTGACGTGTTCAATAAAATTAATAAAAGTAAATTCTTCAGATACATTCATGGCTGCCATTCCAGCTTTACCTTCAGCAGAATCCACTTGAACACCATACACATTACAATCTAGCACTCCACTTGCTTTATTTAATATTGCTGAGACTTCCATGGTAGAAACATTTTCACTTTTCCATCTGTAAGTATCTCCAACTCTATCAGCAAAAGATAGCCAATTGTTATCATGAAGAGTAATCAAATCACCGGTATTGAAATACTGATCTCCCGTTTTAAAAACGTTTTGAAGAATTTTTTTGTTTGAAGCTTGAGAATCTAGATAGCCTTGGAATTTAGCAGATGAGCTAATTTTTTGAATGTATAGCCCAGTTTCACCTTCAGATACTTTAGTACAAAATCCTTGATCATTCAGTATTGGAGAGCCGTCATCTTTTTTACAATGAATAATTGTAGAGTCTGATCTTTTTCGTCCAATCATTCCTGATCTTCCAAATGTATTAACCGTCATACCAACAGCTTCTGTGGCTCCATATATTTCAACGATTTTATTAATATTAAATCTTTTTTGAAAAGACTCCCAAATATCTGGTCTTAACCCATTTCCTGAGATTTGAGTAATAGGATTATCTTTGTCACTCTCGGAGAGTGGTAAGTTCATAAGATATCTACAAAGTTCACCAACATAAATAAACTTATTTACATTGTATTTTTTTACATCGCTCCAAAAATCAGAAGCAGAAAATTTTGCCTTTATTACATTGGAACAGCCACTTCTTAAACTAGCTGCCCATCCAAGAATTAAGCCCGTTGAATGATACAAGGGGAGAGTCATGTATAAACGGTCATTCTTTTTAAAATTGAAACAAAGAAAATGACCTGCGAAGGATCCTTTAACTAACTTCGCATGATCCACTAAAGCAGCTTTGGGAAGTCCCGTTGTACCAGAAGTAAAGATATAAGCGGCAACATCTTTCATAACCGGTTGATAAGGCTCGAAGGTTGAAAATTGATTTGATACTTTCCTAAAATCTTCAATTTGATCTGGTATTTTTTCATTATCTTCAATACCAAAAATAGGAATATTTATTAAATCACTATCCGCTAAAGCAGAATTTAATTTAGTAAAATGAGATGCACCTGTAGCAATTAATTTGACTTCTGAAATACTAATTACGTGTTTAAGCCCATCGCCTGAAACAGTTGTATTAATTAAAGCAGCCAACGAGCCGATTCTAAAAGATGCAAGCAGCAACATTAAAAAATCTGGGCTGTTATCCATGAGAATAGCAAAACAATCTCCTTTATTAATATTTTGAGATTTTAAAAATCCTGCATATTTATTAATTTGTTCATCTGCTTCTTTCCAAGTAATTTCTTTGCCTTCAAAGATAAAGGCAATATCATTTGGAAATTTTTTTACGTTGTTATCAAAAAAATTAAGAAGAGAAAGTTGTTTATTATCCTTCCAAACAAAAAGAAATCTTGGAAGTCCTAGAACGTAATAGTAAAGATCTTCATAGATTCCCAGGATTTTCCATTTTAATTTATTCATATTTCCCCTTAATCCTCTATTTTTATCAATTATTAGTGAAAAATCTATCGTAAATAAAAAATGGTAGATAGATTAGGCCAAAAGCCAATAATCCTAATACAAAGAAGACTGGAAGATGCGCTGGAGGATCAGGCATAAAAGCAGTTAAATTGGCACCATCAGGAAATTTAATTAAATACCAATAATTCGCGGGAGAGCTTTCAATAAAGAAATTAATTGTGAGATTAATTAGATACACAGTCACTATTACAGGAACAGTAATTAATACAGCTTGTTTAAGTTCATCAAAATTTGGTCTATTTTTAAAGGTTATTGCTGAAAGCATGATTGCAAATAAAAGAAGCCCATGAGAAATAAAATAAAGTAAAAAATTTGCGTCAGGAAATTTAAAGGGAACATCTGGTTGGGTAAGGGCCATTGAGCATCCTCCGATTCCCCAAAAAAATGCTAAATTGAAAAATATTTTTTTATTGGTTAGTAAAAAGATAGCAATTGTAAAAGAGGAGAGGTGACACATATGAAAGGGAAGCATCTCAAAAAATTCATACTGATCGGGATAGAGATATGGATAGTAAAAAGCTTTTCCAAATTCGTTAACAATCATCACAATTGCTAAAGAAGTAGTAAAGACATATAAATCATCTCTGGTTTTATTTTTTAGTAGCCAAGGAACGAGAAGAGAAATAGTTAAGATTGATAGTATCGCTAAAATATGATCAGAACCAAAAATTACAAAAGGTTCAGTATTTTTCATAAGTTATAAAGCGCAGGTCAAACTTTTTTAAAAAGATCGCCATAGAATTCTTCAAATTTTCCTTGCAGTCTTTGCATTCCGCTAATCCAACGATCGTAATCATTTGCTTTTCTATTGATGTATTCAAGAACTTCTTCATGAGGAGTAATAAGAAATTGCTCTTTTTCTATAGCTTCTAAAACAGCGGCCGCGCATTCTTCTGGTTCGATCATCCCGTCTACACCCGCTGTACCTGCACCATTAGCAGTCATGGCAGTATTAACTGCTTGTGGACATAAACATGAAACGCCGATTCCTTTATTGCCGTAGGTAATTTTGATCCATTCCGCCAAACTTAATGCTGCTGCTTTTGTTACGGAATAAGGAGCTAGCCCAACTTGAGTGAGAAGACCAGCTGCAGAAGAAGTATTCACTAAGTAACCACTCCCTTGTTCAAGCATTTGCGGTAAAACATTCTTTGCAGCATGAATATGACTCATCACATTCACTTCCCATATATTTTGCCAATCCTCAGTCGTAACATCTAAGAGCATTGGAGCTCCTCCAATCCCAGCGTTTGAACAAAAAATATCTATTCTTCCAGCATCTTCATTTGCAGTTTTTATTAAATCAATAATTTCTCTTTCTACGCCAACATTAGTTTTCTTAAATTTTATACCGATCTCGTTTGCTGTCTTTTCGCCTTCTTTTTCATCAAGATCTGCAATTAAGACATGCGATGCTCCTGCATTTTTAAAAGCTTTTGCTAGAGCTTTGCCTATGCCGTTAGCTCCTCCAGTGACAACGACAGATTTATTTAATATTTCCATTTGTTTTTAAAAGTTCAACAGCTTCTTTGCGCATATCAATTTTGGCAATTTTTCCTGAAGCTATTCGCGGAAGTTTATCTGTTTGAAATCTGTAATGTGTTGGTATTTTAAAATTTGCAATTTTTTCTGCAAGAAAACTTGAAATTTCCTCTTCCGATAGATTTGAATCGTCTCTTATACAAATATATGTAGCTAATATCTCTCCTAAGCGATCGTCTGGAACACCAAAAACAGAAGCTTCTAAAACAGAAGGATGTTCACAAATCATTGATTCTACTTCAATGCATGAAATATTTTCCCCACCTCTTATTACTAAATCCTTTTTTCTATCGTTAATGTACAAAAACCCTTGATCGTCTAAATAACCAATATCCCCAGTCTTAACCCAACCATCTGAGGTGAGCGCCTGATCTGTTGCTTCCTGATTCTTCCAATAACCTTTAAAAGTTGAGGCCGATTTAATACAGACTTCGCCACTGACATTAGTCGATAGATCGTTTCCATCGTCGTCAATTATTTTCAAATCCATCAACAATGGTAAAGCGTAACCAGTACTTTCAGGTTTTTGAACATATACTTCACCAGCATTGTTTGCTCCTAAAGCATTGGTTTCGGTCATACCATATCCAATTCCTGGATTAGTTTTTGGCAAATGTTCTTTTTGTTTTCTTACTTGTTCAGGCGGTCTTGCAGAACCACCGCCTAATAAGTCTTTCAATGTATCTATATTTCTAGGATTTTTTCTCTGTGCTTCGACAATTTCTGATGACATAGTAGGAACACCAGTAAAGGCTGAAATTTTTTCCGCTTCGATTAGATCAAGGGCTTTTTCAGGATCCCATTTATACATCATTACAGTTTTGCGACCCACTGCAATAGATAGTAAAAATATCGCATGACAACCAGTCACATGAAAGAGGGGAACGCTTAATAATGTTGCAGTTTGGTAATTATTTTCAGGTTCTTCTTCGTTTGAATTATTTTCTGTCTCTATTTCAGCAAGTCTTCCCATTGTTGTAATAGTTATCCAATAAAAAGGAGCAAAAACTATGCCTCTATGAGTCAAGATAACTCCTTTAGGATGCCCAGTACTTCCAGAGGTATACATGATAGAAGCTTCATCTTCAGGCTGAATTTCAACAGTTGTTTCTAATTCAGTACTTGAATTGTCAATTATTTGATCAAAATCTATTTTAGAATGATTTGGATTTTTTGATCTAACAGCAATTCTTGGTAAGTCAGGAAGTATGTCTTGGACTCTATCCAATCTTTCTTCATCAGCAATGAATAATTTTGCTTCACTGTTAACTAATCCATATTCTAATTCATCACTTTTCCACCAAGAGTTTAACGGAACAGCTATCGCTCCAATTGATGTTGTAGCAATGTAAGTAAACATCCATTCCGGATAATTACGCATAGAGAAAGCAACTTTATCTCCTTTTTTAATACCAAAATCGTTAACTAAAGAATTCGCAAGTTGATTTGATTTCTCCATTGTTTCTTTAAATTGGAATCTTTCTCCTTCGTAAACAATGTGCGTCCAATCTCCATGCATAAAACCTAATTGATAGTATTCTCTTAGATTAGCTGGAGCTTGATCAAAAACATGATATTCATTTCCTCTAATTTCTATTGTAGATAAAGATAATAGACCTTCTTTTGTGACCTCATTTAAAAGTTCTAGTCTTCCTTCAATTGATAAAAGCTTATTTTCCATTTTAAACTACCGTGCCCCCATCAATTACTAGTGTGTGACCATTTACAAAACTTCCGGCATCCGAAGCTAGAAACACAGCAGCGCCTCCAATTTCATCTGGTTCACCAATTCTTTTCATCGGGCAAGTAGCTGTGGATTGTTTTAAAATTTCTGGGTTTTCCCAAAGTGCCTTTGCAAAGTCTGTTCTAAATAACCCAGGTGCGATAGCATTAGTTCGGATGTTATGCTGACCGAACTCTAAGGCGTAGTTTTTCACAAGCATTATATCGGCAGCTTTAGAAATGTTGTAAGCGCCAATTACGGGACTTGCATTTAATCCTCCTATGGAAGAAACAACAATAATGCTCCCGCCTTTATTTTCTATCATTTCAGGAATAACCATTTGACATAAATTATGATTACTTTTGATGTTGTTATTCATTATCTTCTCAAAAGCATCATCTGGAATATCTTTTATTGATCCAAAAAAAGGATTAGATGCAGCATTGCAAACAAGTATGTCAATTTTACCCAATTGAGATCTCGTATCTTCAACAAGCATTTCTAATGCAGTTTTATCTGAAATGTTGCAAGGTATTACGATTGCTTTACCTTTTTCTCCATACAATGGAGCAATTTCAGAATTATTAATTTCATCAGCGGTTGCTTGGCAAACGTCTGCTTTTCTACTAGAAATCACCACATTTGCTCCATGAAGAGCCATTGCTGTAGCTATAGACTTACCAAGACCCTTAGATGATCCAGTGATAATTGCATTCTTCCCCCTTAAGTCGAACATTATTTTCCTTTCCAATTAGGTATTCTTTTTTCGGCAAATGCAACGGGGCCTTCAATAAAGTCTTCACTTCCAAATAAATCCTTCACAGCAGAATAATGCACAGCCATAGATTTTTCTAAGTCTGGTTCATTAAAGTTTTCATAAGCGACTTGCTTAGTTGCTCTAATAGACATAGGAGAGCATTCTTCAATTTGCTTAGCCCAAGATTTAGCAGAAGCTATAAGATTTTCTGGTTCTACTACTTCATTTACAAAACCCAAACGCATTCCTTCTTCTGCAGAAACATGTCTTCCCGTTAGCATCATTCCCAAAGCGTTCTTCATTCCTATTTGTCTCGGAAGTCTTTGCATACCTCCTGCCAATGCTGCCAGCCCAACTTTTGGTTCTGGTAAAGCAAATTTAGCGTTGGTAGATGCAACTATCAGATCACATGCAAGGGCAATTTCAAATCCTCCGCCCATAGACACTCCATTAACAGCCGCAATTACAGGTTTTTTTAAATCAAATCTAGATGTTAATCCTGCAAACCCCGTACTGGCTATATTAATATCCATCTTTCCACCGTTCATGGCCTGAAATTTAAGATCATTCCCTGCAGAAAAAGCTCTTTCTCCAGCTCCAGTAATAATTCCTACCCATAAGTTTTCATCGTTTTCAAACTCATTCCAGACTTCATCAAATTCTGCATGAGCTGGCGGATGAAGGGCATTCATCACATCGGGTCTATTTATGGTGACAGTCAAAATGTGACCATCAATCTCAGTGGTTAAAAATTCGTAATCAGTTTTCATATTCTCCTCTCTTTTTTTTCTTAAACGGATATTAGAAACTAAGTATCAGATCATTTAAGAATTGAATGTAATCTTATGATAAATTATATTTCTAAAAAATAAATAGGAGAAGCAAATTGAATATTGAAAATAAAGTAGCCTTGATTACTGGTGGGGCATCCGGTCTTGGTCTAGCGACCGCAAGAAACTTACATTCTAAGGGAGCTAAATTAGTTTTAATGGATTTGAATGAAGATAATTTAAATAATGCCAAGGAAGAATTAAAAGATAACGTTATTGGTATTGTTACCAATGTAGCTGATGAGGAAAGTGTAAAGAAAGCTATTCAAAGTGCAGTAGATGAATTTGGATCAATTCATATTCTTGTAAATTGTGCTGGAATAGGAAGTGCGTCTAAAACTGTTGGAAGAGATGGAGCTCATCCTTTAGATATTTTTAAAATTGTAATAGACGTCAATTTAGTTGGTACGTTTAACACTTTAAGACTTGCAGCTGAAGTTATGGGTAAAAATGAACCTGAAAGTGATAATGAATGCGGAGTAATTATTAATACAGCTTCTGTGGCAGCTTTTGACGGACAAGTTGGACAGGCAGCTTATAGTGCAAGTAAAGGTGGGGTTACAGCAATGACGTTACCTATTGCTAGAGATCTTGCAAGAATGGGTATTAGGATTAATACAATAGCTCCTGGAATTTTTGATACTCCTCTCATGGCTATGGCTTCTGATGAAGTTAGAAAGCCTCTTATAGAGATGACACAATTTCCTAAACGATTAGGAGATCCTGACGAATTTGCTTTATTAACTGCACAAATAATAGAAAATCCTTTTTTGAATGGTGAAACAATTAGGTTAGATGGCGGAATTAGGATGGCTCCTAAATAATATCTATTAATTTTTTTTTGAAATTTATTATTAATTTAAAATTTACTTTATCAGCTAAAAACTTTAAGGTTGCAGAACAGAAGAGGGGATATGAAAAAAATATTTTATTTATCAGTTTTATTAATACTTACAGCATGCGAATCTACTGGTGGAGATATTTGCGGAATGTATATTTGTTAATAAAAAATTGAATGATTTTAATTCTGATTTATCTATAAATTGCTGATAAAACTTTTAAGGTATTTAGTAATTTCTTCAGATGAATCTTCTTGTATGAAATGATTTCCTTTAACAGTAACTTCTTCTAAATTTTTCCAAGTTCTTATTTCTTCTCTTTGCTCTCCAACTAGAAGCAAACCTGGGTCGGCGTTTATAAATAATTTAGGAATCGAAGAAGAAGCATGAAACTCAGAATTAGCCTTAACTACATCTAAAGTCTCTTCAGGTTCATTTCCATCCAATGGAATATTTCTAGGCCAGGTAAGGGTAGGGCGTCTACTTTCACCTTCTTCTAAATAAGGTCTTAAATATTCTTTTTTATCTTCCTCGCTCATTGGAGTAATTGGATCTGTCAAAAGTAGTCTCTCTACAAAAAAATTCTTTTCTAGAACTAACTCATTACCTGCATCTGTTCTAAACAAAGAAAATATTTTTCTGGCGACTTCTGGCCATTTTTCCCAAGTTAATGGAATTGCTATTCCTTCCATAAAGGTAATAGATTTTATTTTTTCTGAATTTAATCTTGCATAGATTAATCCTAGAGCACAGCCCCAATCATGAATAACAAAATGTATGTTATTACCAATCTCTAATTTATCTAACAATTGATCTAAAAAATTGTAATGTCCCATTAGGTTGTAATTAGGATTGTCTATACCATCTAATTTTTCTGAATCACCCATGCCAATTAAATCTGGAACGATTATTCTATTAGTCTCTTTAAAATTCGGTGCTATGTTACGCCAAAGGTAAGATGAGGTAGGATTTCCGTGAAGGAAAACAATAGGTTCACCGGAACCTTCGTCTATAACTGCCATTTTTTTCCCAGCTATTTCAATATATTTTTTTTGAATTTCCATATTAATCTTTTAATAAATAGTTGTTATTTATTTATATTTAACTACATTTTCACTGAATTTATTATTTTTTGAAAGAAATGCTTGATGAAATTGATGTAAATAGAATTATTGAAATGGCTTGGGAGGATAGGACGCCATTTGAAGTAATACAGTCTGAGTTTAATTTAACTCACGGAGAGCTTATACAGATTATGAGAAATAATTTAAAAACAAGTAGTTTCAAACTTTGGAGAAAAAGAGTTAAGGGGAGAAAAACAAAACATATAAAACTCAGAGGGCATTTAATTGGACGACATAGGTGTGATAGACAAGGAAAGCTTAATATCAAAAAAAGATAATTTTATTCTGTTAAAAGAGGAATTAGAAAAAGCCGGCTTTTCTATTGATCTATTATTTGAAAATGCTCTATCAAGTATTTCATTTGTTACTGAAAATCCAGATCCAATAGAGATCTCTATTAAATTCATTGATGAATCTTACTATCGAGTTAGTTATTGGGATGGCTATGGAGTTACAGAATTTTATGATTACGCACAGTTAAATAAAGGAATGAAAAAATTTTATAAATTCATCACAAAGGCAAAGTCAAATATCGACAAATTTGGAATAAAATAAATTCTATTTTTAAGAAATAGCAGGCGCAGAGGCACCTAACTTTTGCTCTCTTAATGTTCGTTTCAGCACTTTACCAGTAGCATTCCTTGGAAGAGCTTTTATAAACTCAACACCCTTCGGAATCTTAAACTTTGCTAAATTTTTAAGACAATGATCAAAAATATTTTCTTCTGATAAAGTTTCATTTTCTTTAATAACTATAAAAGCAAAGCCAACTTCTCCCCATTTTTCATCTGGAACACCAATAATTGCTGCTTCGGCTATTTGCGGTAATTGATAAATTATATTCTCCACTTCAGCGGGGTAGACGTTTTCTCCTCCAGAGATGTACATATCTTTTTGACGATCAACTATATAAATGAAGCCTTCATCATCCATTTGTGCGGCATCTCCAGTTTTCAACCAACCGTCTATGAAAGAATTTTCAGTTGCTTCTTCATTATTCCAATATCCAGGAGTTATGTTTGGACCCTTAATCAGAATTTCTCCTACGTCACCTTTTTTTACTTCTTTTCCTTTTTCGTCGACAATTTTTACAGATGTGTGCAATAAAGGTTTTCCAGCAGATCCTATTTTTCTAGCTGCTTCATCACCAGATAAACTTATTGCAGCTGGACTAGTTTCTGTCATTCCCCAACCTTGAGAAAATTCTACTCCCTTGTCTTGCCAGGTTTTTAATATAATTTCCGCACATGGAGCACCGCCAACGCCTGCACTTTGAATTCTGGAAAAATCAGTGTTATTAAACTCTGGATGAAGCATCATAAATTGATAGGGAGCTGGTACAGCAAATAAATGGGTAACTCCATAATCAGGATTATTAATAATTTCTAAAGCTTTTCCAGGTTCAAATTCTTTGGTTAAAATAATTTGGCCGCCGTTATGAAGAATAGGATTCGCATAACAATTCATCCCCCCAGTGTGAAATAAAGGAAGAGATACTAACTGAACTGCTTTGTCAGTAATCCTAGCTGTTGATGCTAAATTGACAATATTGAAAAATTGCATTCTATGGGTAATCATTGCGCCTTTAGGATGTCCAGTAGTTCCAGAGGTATACATCAACATAATTAAATCATCGTGAGTACATCCAACGGTTTCAAAATCATTGTTTTCAGAAATTGCAGCTTCGTAACTACTACTATAATTATTTTCTTCTATTTCTAGATAATTTTTAATATCACAATCTTTTAAGAGAGCTTCGGCAATCTCTTTAAATTCAATTGAGTAAATGAGTACTTTTGGAGAGCTATCCTTAAGAATGTATTCTAATTCAGGTTTAGTAAGTCTCCAGTTTAATGGAAGTTCGATACCTCCAATTTTTCCACATGCAAATTCTAATTCAAAAACCTCGGCGCAGTTATGAGATAGGATTGCCACTCTATCTCCCTTTTTTAGACCATTTTTTTGGAGCCAACCTGCAAGAGCTTTGGATCTATCATTTAATGCTTTGTAAGATAATTCTTTAGAACTAGAAATCTCTTTTATTGCAATTTTTTCAGGTCTAAAGTTAGATTGATATTCTACCCAATCATAATATTTTACAGTCATATTTTCTCTCCAAGTTATTCCTTAGGCTTCGGAAGCTAAATTATTGCCATCTGAAACAATATAATAAATATGTGAAAGTAAGATATCAAATAGTAAGAAGAGGGCAGTATCATAATTCCAATTATTGACGTCGATATATTTTAAACACAATACAAAATTTAGGTATCGCTTTAACAGTCTCATTTCTTTTAATAGCTGCTCTAGAGACTTGAGCAAAGATAAAGCAATAACAGACAAAAATAGAAATTGTTAAGTTATATACTTCGACATTCTCCATTTATCTCCCAAGTCAGGTTAATTAAGTTTTTAGATATTCGTTGGTTATAACTCAAACTTATTATTTAACATAATATATATTATACGAATAATAATATATCCTATTATATACCTTCAGTAGGTATAGACGGCGCGATATATGTAGATATACCCCATTTATTGTTAATTTTTGTAAGAACCATATATGAATCACCACTGTTATAAATTGACCCTTCTGAATTATGTCGACCATAATTAATTTTCAATATTGCTTCGTTGTCTGTTTCAAGAAATTTTTCATAATCTAAAATCGATGAATAAGACCAATCTGTAGAATTCAATGCTTTAAAATCAAACCATTTATTATCTGAAATTAATTTTTTTTCTCCATTGATAATTCTTATGAAAGGATTGTGAAATTTATCGTGAAATTTAATTGAATCAGAATTATTAAAGGCGTCGAAATAATTTTCTACAAAGTTATCTATTTCGTTTGCAGTTGAATATGTTGATAAAAAAAAAGAAATAAAAAAAATATTTTTTAAGAAGAAGTTATTTTTTAGCATACGTAAAAAATTCTAACTCTTTAAGCATTTCAAACCATTCAGGATCATTGTAAGGATAAAAATTTGAGAATATCAAAGCTGCTTTATTTTCTTCATAATTTAAACTAAAAAAAGTATTGCCGGCTCCACCATGACATACTGATCCTGCAGGCCTATAAGACTCATTATCATAAGAAACAGTTAAACCAAGCCCATATTTATTTCGATTGCTTTTAAGCCTTGTATTCTCTCCCATTACATATTGAGGATTATCATCCCTGTCCCACATATCATCATAACTTCCAGGTCCGGGTTTAGACATTTCTTCAATAGTTTCCTTTCTAAGTAATTCAAAATCGTTGTATGTTCCTTTATTTAATAAACATTTAACTAAAATTGAAAAATCATTAGGCGAACTGAATACATCTGTTCCACCGTAAAATCCGCCAAAAATTATTTTGTTAAAAAAAGTTCTTTTTAATGGTGGAATACTTAGTGGCAATTCTGAAAATTTATCTGAATTTTTTCCTCTTCTGATATACATACCCACTAAGTTATCTTGCTTTTCATCTGGAATTTCGAAGAATGTATTTTCCATTCCCAATGGTTTAAAGATATTTTCTTTGCAATATCTATCTAAGCCAATACCAGTAACTTTTTCTAGCATATTGCCAGCTATCCCAATACCTGTTCCATATTTAATATTAGTTCCTGCTTCAAATAACCTTGGTCCTTTATTAAAAATTGAGCCTTTAGTCCTATAGCCTTTTAAAGATAAATATAATTTTTTTGATGCTGAAAGATTTTTCATTCTTTTCGATGTTTCCATCACACTGGAGCTATAAGAAAATCCACTGGTGTGCGATAAAAGATTTCTTAAAGTTATAGATTTTTTTTGTCTAACAAACTTATTATCTTCACTAAGAATGGGAACTCTTTTTATGTAAGGCAATATATTTTCAACTGGTTCGTCTAAATTTAATTCTCCCTTTTCAACAAGTTGCATAACTGCAATAGTCGTAACTACTTTACTCATTGAAAAAATTCTAAATATACTGTCTCCACTAATCGGATCATCAATACCTTTTTTTCTATTACCAAATGCAAAAGATTTAGTTTCAAAGTCGTTATTCTGTTTAGATATTGAAGAACAAAAACAGTTTACTAAAGAATTGTTTTCAAAAAGAGAACTTAATTTATCGGACATATCATTTAAAGTTTACCATCAATAAAATCATTTATTAAAAATGCTAATTCTTCTCCAGCTTCTTCTTGAATGAAATGACCAGCATTCTTTATGTCATCTACAACAGTCGGGTTTGGAATTCTGTCTATAAATACTTGCTTGAGCCTGTAAGTAGTTCTTTCGTTTTCTCCAAATGCTACTAGTAATGGTTTTTCCCACTTATCTAAAACATCTTTCCAATATGATTCATTTTCCGCCAATTCATGCATTGCAAAAGACGCAAAGGTATTTGCTCCCATTTTATATTCTGAACTTGGATAAGGAGCTTCATAAGCATATTTCTCCCCTTCTGATAGTTTCTCTAGGCCCCCAAGTAAAACCATTACTCCAGAAATATCGAGATCTTCTGCATAATATGAATGAGCAATCCATCTAGAAAAAAATCTTAAGCCATCAATTAAAGAAGGTTCGTCATCAATCTCACTTACTTGATTTCGCAAGGCAATTAAATCTTGAAAACTTGTTGGAGTATTAAGCCAAACATTTAAGTCTAAAAAGTTTTTTATTATCCAGGCCTGAGGGTTTGGCATAGATGGCAGCCCACCATTTGAAACAATCAGTCTTGAAAATTTTTCTGGTATTTCTACGGCAACTCTTAAGCCAATTGGGCCTCCCCAATCCTGCCCCATTAAAGTAATATTATTTAGATCTAGATTGATGAATAGTTTTTTCATAAGTTCTTTGTGATTCAAGTAACTGTATGACTTCTTCTCAATATATTTGTCAGACTTACCAAACCCAACCATATCTGGAACGATTACTCTATGACCTGCGTCTACAAAAATAGGTATCATTTTTCTGTAGAGATAACTCCAAGTGGGTAAACCATGCATTAAAATAATAGGGTCAGCATCACTAGGCCCTTCATCTAGATAATGAATTCTTACACCATCAATCATCATGTAATTAGATTGAAACGGATAATCCTCTAAATTTACAAATCTTTCTTCAGGCGTTCTAATTATTCCAGGAGCAACTACATTTAAACCTTCTAAATTAATTTTGTTTTCTAGAGCATTAGAACAACTTAATAAAATCAAAATTATTGAGGAAAAAATAAAAATAAAATAAATCTTTTTCATCATCACATTCGAATAAGTTTTTTCTTTAGTTGAAATAAGTTTTTTCTTTTAAAAAGAATGATTACATTTGAATAAGTATTGTTGATGGTCCATCTTCAGAAACACAAGAAGAGAAAGTTTTAATAAATTCTTCTACAGTTTTAGGTTCATAACAAGGTACTCCCATTGATTGTGATAGCTTTATCCAGTCTAGTTTTGGATTGTCTAACGAAAACATAGAATCAGCTCTTTTTCCTGTTTTCACAGCGCCAACTCTTGAGAGTTCTATTTTGAGTATTTCGTATGAATGATTTGCAAAGATAATATTTGTGATATTTAAATTTTCTCTTGCTTGAGTCCATAGTGCTTGAACTGTATACATCGCCCCTCCATCTCCATGAAGTGTGATTACTGGTCTTTCAGGTTTAGCTATAGCAGCACCGACCGCCAAAGGTAATCCTTGCCCGATAGAGCCTCCAGTTAAACACAACCAATCATGAGGTTTAGCCTTTAAAGCTTGAGGTGTTACAAGAAAGCTCGATGTAGCGGCTTCATCTGACACTATAGAATTTTCTGGCATTAGATTAGCAATAAGAAGGCCAAGATTACTTGCATCTAAAACCCCGGATTTTGGAACATCTGAAACTGCTGTTTGAAGTAGATTTTTATTTATTTTATTAGCTCCAGTTTCATCCACTAAACTATTTAGTGCGTACAAACCATCTTGTTCAGCAGAACACAAATTTACTATATTCGTCTCTGGCGGCGTTAAATAGCTTTTTTTGTCTGGGTATGCAAAGAAAGAGACAGGTGGTCTACTTCCAATAAAAACAATTCCGGATGAATCTTTCAAAAAATCAGCTGCTGATTCTGCAAAGTAAGGTATTTGTTCTAATACTGGTAATCCCTCTCCCCTTCTAATCCTAGATATAAAGGTATCAGTAACTAATCTGCAACCAGTTTTACTAGCAATTTTTGCAGCTAAATTTACACATTCCTCATTTAAAAACTTACCACCTAAATATAAAATGGAATTATCCACCTTTAAGACCTCCGCAGAATTAGGAATTAATTGCTCATCGATTGAAGCAAACTCTTCTTTTTTTAAAGGTTTTGGAATATTTCCTTTAAATTCTCCCCAAGCTGAATCTGCTGGAACAATCAAAGTCGATATTTGACCCGGAAGAGAGTTAGCTTGTTGCCAAGCTATGTTGGCTAAATCGCATATATCCTCACTACTTTTTGATCTGCCAACCCAATCAGATGAGGATTTGGCTAAATTATCGAGATCAGAGGTTAAAGGTGCGTTGTGCTTTAAATGATAAGTTGCATGATCTCCAACTATATTTAATAAAGGAGATCGAGCTTTTTTCGCGTTATGTATATTGGCAAAGCCATTGCCTAAACCCGGACCTAAATGAAGGAGGTTCGCTGCACTTTTTTCTGCCATTCTTGCGTATCCATCTGCTGCACCTGTAACCACTCCTTCAAACAAACCTAATACTGGTCGAATTTCAGGATTATTATCAATAGAAGCAACTAAATGCATTTCTGAAGTGCCGGGATTAGCAAAGATAACTTCTAATCCATTGGATACCAAAGTTTTTATAAGAGCGTCAGATGCATTCATCAAATATAATTAAACTTTATTTGTCGCTAGGTTAATTTGATTTTTTTACAATATCTCTCATCGAGACTACGCCAAGTAACTTATCGTTATCCATTACAGCCAAATGTCTTATTTGATTATCTATCATCGTATTGAGAGCTTCATCGGTGGTATCATTCGGGCTCACTTTAATAAGAGAAGAAGACATAATATCTTTAATTTTACTATGAAGGTGTTCAGGCCCTTTTAGAGATATATCTTCAATTACATCTCTTTCGGTAATAATTCCAACTAAATTATCTGGATCATTCGATTCACCGCAATAAACTAGAAGAGCTCCTATTTTATTTTTATGTAAAATTCTACAAGCTTCTTCTATGGATGAGTTTTCAGAGATAGAGAAGATTTCCCAATATCGTTGATTTAATAATAGATCAGAAATTAAAGGCATAAACCGAAAGTGAAATTAATTAACTTATACACTATAATAGTTCATTTTAAGGAGTTTAAAAAATGAATTTCTACAATAGATATATAAGTTACAAAACAATCTTTACTTTATTGAGTTTTTTCTTTGTTTCTCTAGCATTTACAGATTCTGGGTACATTACCGTTGATGGCGAAACTATCGAGATAGACGTGGATAGATCCTATCAAACACCTGCAACATACCCCAGGAAAGCTCTGCGTTTAGAGAGAGAAGGATATGTAATTATTGAATTTGATGTGGCACAAGATGGGTCAGTAATAGATCCTTACGTACTTGAAGGTGAGCCAGCAGGTTTATTCAATCGAGCAGCCATGAAATCTATTAGAAAATGGATTTACGAGCCCTCTACTTATGACGGTGTTCCAGTTCAAGTTAATGATGTTCAAGTAAGAATTAACTTTAACCTGACCGCTATTCAATAGTAGCGATACGCAAAGATGCGTATAAGAACCACATTAATTCTAATTGGTTTATTCGGGAATGTTATTCTCGCTTTATCCCTAATATTTCTTTACAGCTATAGAGAGAATATTCAGCGGTCCTTCTCAAGTGAGTCTCTAGTTTCTACTTATGAGTCTGCTTGGTTTCAGACATTAGAAACTTCTTTTGATTCTATTTCGGCTTGGCTTCCTCAAACTGGAGAAAGAGGAAATTTTTGGGATCCTGAAATAGAAATTTTTCCAGAAGAAGAATTATCATCTCCAGATCATGATTTCAGTAACCCTCTAATACAGTTTATTACAGATAAAAATATTGGAGAATCAGGTTATCTATTAGACCTGATGTTCGAGTTTGATTTAGACGAGGGAAATTTAAGTTTTGTAAAGGCTTATTACCCAGATGGAAAAAGGTTTTATTGTAGCTCTGCATTAGATTTATCTGGCGTAGATGCTTGTAATCCAAATGCAGAGCCTGAATATCTAAAAAATCTAGATCAATATTTAGCTGATGCCTCTTCAAGACCAAGAAGATCATTACAGATGATTGAAGATTCCTCTGGAAAAGAAATAAGCACCTTAAATCAAATAATGGCTTTCCCTGTAAGAGCCTTTTCTAGAGATGCCGAAGCAATAGTTGTGCTAGGAATTGATATAAGAAAGTCCATGGAAACCTTTGGAGATGAGTTTGAGTTGGTTACTGCTGTGCAAACACAAAACGGAGTTATTTCTCTAGGCGATGATTATGCAAGTTTTGAATCTGATCTAGGTTCTTATGAAACTACCAATTATGGTATTTCAAATTTAAAAGCTCATGTAGATAAAGCAAATTTAAACCTTATGGAATTAGGAAATAGAACGTCTGCTCGAGATGCAAACTTAGGTTCCTCTATTACCCTTCTCTCTTTAAGTTCTTATCTCTCTTCTGACAAAGCTCAATTTTTTATATTTAGAAACGAAAAAGCTAGCATTGATCAAGAAAATACCATCCTCTCCTATATTTTAGTCTTGATCATAGTCGTAATGGTTCTTGTTATTGCGATTACTTCTATAATTTCTGCCAATATTTTTGGTTCTGTTAATAAAGCAATTGAAGTCTTGCAAGCGTTAACAAGCGGTGATTTGTCAAAAACTATGCCTCAGCGAACTGGATTGCTTAGATCTGAAAATGACGAGGTTGGCGAACTAGCAAAAGCTTTAGAAATTTATAGAGGTCATCTAAATGAAATGGAAAATATTAGAGCTGAGCAAGCTAAACGAAGGAAAGACAGAGATAATGCAATTATTGAAAAAATGACAATATTAGCTGATGAGCTGGAAGGCGATTCAAGAACTCTTATATTAAACGACATAAATAAAATGCAATCCTTAGCAAAAGAAAGCTCAGACGATGAAGGCGAAGAAGCATCTATAGAATTAATGACTGTAGCATTCACACGAATGGCAGAAGAAGTTCAAGTATTAATAGATACTCGAACAAAAGAAATGGAGGAGTCCCGTGATGAAGCTTTAGAAGCCAATGAACAAAGAAGCAAATTCTTTGCAAATATGAGTCACGAATTAAGAACGCCTTTAAATGCGATATTGGGTTACGGTGAGATGCTTTATGAAGAATGTGAGGATTTAGGTTATGAAGATCTTATGCCCGATTTAAAAAAGATCACTTCGTCTGGTACACATTTACTTTCTTTAATTAATAACATTCTTGATTTATCAAAAATTGAATCAGGGAAAATGGAACTATATTTAACGAGCTTTGAAATAGAAAAAGTTGTCGAAACATTAAAAGACATTAATGCTCCGCTCGCTTCTAAAAACGACAACGGATTCAAAATAAATGTTCAAGAAGCTATTGGGTCAATGACACAAGATGAAACTAAACTCAGACAATGTGTAACTAATTTTTTGAGCAATGCTTTTAAATTTACAGAGGGAGGATTAATAACTCTAGATGTTAGTAGCATTGATAAAGATGGAATTGAAATGATTGAATTTAAAGTTACCGACGATGGAGAAGGAATGAGTGCCGAAGGAGTTGCAAAAGTTTTTGAAGAGTATGAACAAGCTGAAAGATCTACTTCTGCAACACATGGTGGAACTGGATTGGGGTTACCAATTTCAAAAAGGTTTGCAGAATTAATGGGTGGTGGAGTTACTGTATCTTCTGAAAAAGGTAAAGGTTCAGAATTTACAATTTATTTGCCAAGAATATGTGACGAAGTTGAAGATATTGATAACGAAGAAATAAGTTCCCTAAAAGGAGAAAACTTATGTGTCTTAATAGATGATGACGTTGCAATGCATGATCTGGTCAAAAGAACTATTAAAAAAGCTGGATTGACACTTTTAGGCGCTACGAATGGCGAACAAGGTCTAAACATGATTAGAGAAGTCAAACCTAAGTTAATTTTACTTGATGTTTTGATGCCAGGAAGAGATGGTTGGTCTATTTTAAAAGAATGTAAATCCGATAGTGCTATCAAAGATATTCCTGTGATAATGGTGTCTCAAATGTCTCAAGAATCTTTGGCTTTTTCTTTAGGAGCAGATGATTATTTAACTAAACCGATTGAGAGAAATAAATTCTTACAAATAGTAAAAAAATTCGTTGGTAGTAATTCTAAAGATAATACGATTTTAATTGTTGACGATGACGAAAACACAAGAGATATTCTATCAAGAGCTTTAGAAGATAGTGGCTTCAAAGCCATTACTGCAAAAGATGGAAAAGAAGGACTAAAAAAACTCGATCAATCTCCTACTCTTATAGTACTTGATCTAGAAATGCCCAGGATGGATGGATTTGAATTCTTAGAAAAATTTGTAACTATGGAGTTTAAATCAAAACCAAATGTAATTGTTTATTCTGGAAAAGATTTAACCGAGGTTCAAGAAGATTTGCTTAAGACCAATGTCGAAGGTTTATTAAAAAAAGATGAGGTTTCTATAAATCAACTTCCAAATTTGATATCAAAAGTCTTAAAAGATTAAGCCATATGAGACTCAATTTTTTCTAGGAGTCTTTTAAAATCAACAGGTTTAGTATCAAAATCATCGGCTCCACAATCAAGCGCTTTCTGCTTGTCCGTTTCCATAGCATGAGCAGTAAGGGCAATTATTGGAATATTTGAAATTTCTGGGTCTGCTTTAGCTTGCGTTGTAGCATCCCAACCGTCTAGAACAGGTAAACCCATATCCATTAAGACTAAATCAGGAGATTCAGATTTCATCTTATCTAATCCCTCTTGACCATCGAATGCAAAAATTACATCGTACTCTCTTCTAGTTAATCGACGACCTAACATGTCCCGATTCATTTCATTGTCTTCAACGTAAAGAATTTTTTTCATTTTTAAATCTCCTATTTATCGAAAATAATTTGATTACGCCCCCCTTCTTTAGCTTTATATAGTCTTTCATCAGCTAAATTAATCAAATCCTCAAGGTTTTTAATTTCATTAGAGGATGCTATTCCTCCACTCATTGTTACCTTTATATTATGATCTTGAAATTTTATTGATAAATCAACTATTTCTTGTCTTAAATTCTCACAATAATTTTCAATTGATTCATCTTCAAGTTTATCAATTACAGCTATAAATTCTTCACCTCCAACTCTTCCGACAAGATTAGGTTTGCAAGATTCTTGAAGTTTTGTAGAAAAAGATTTTAATACTTCGTCGCCGCCAGGATGGCCATAAGTATCGTTAATTGATTTAAAGAAATCTATATCCATTGAGAGGATAGAGAATGAATAAGAATCTTTTTTTTGAGATTTTTTATAGGCTTT
The DNA here is from genome assembly GCA_004213955.1 of Gammaproteobacteria bacterium. Taxonomy (GTDB): domain Bacteria; phylum Pseudomonadota; class Gammaproteobacteria; order Magnimaribacterales; family AG-339-G14; genus AG-339-G14. The sequence continues at coordinate 14,022 of SGZL01000004.1, read as the reverse complement.
ATCGATTTTATCGAAAACTACTTTTCTATTTGATATACCAGTTAGAGGGCAAGTTGTTGCTCTAATATGTAATTCATCAAGTAATATTTGTTCTCTAGAACGAAAATATTTTGCCTCTAAACTTGCTATAGCTTTAGCCATTAAAATTGTTCCATTTAAAGGTTTAGGTAAATAATCAGAAGCACCTAATTTTATACATTTCGCAACGCTGTCAACATCGTTAAATGCAGAAACCATAATTATTGGAAGGTTCTCTATCTTATTTTTTTTTCTAAAACGTTTAAGTAACTCTAATCCATTAATATCAGGCAACATAACATCTAAGAGAATTAAATCTGGTGTTTTCTTCTCAACTTCTTCAATAGCAGTAGTGCCGTCAAATGCGACTCTGCAACTTAGACCATTTTGAGTTAATCGTCTTGATAATACTTCGCAATTAGTCTTATTATCGTCAACAATTAAGACGTCTGAGTTTTCAAGGTGTTCGTCTATCTCAAGGCTATAATCTATATCACCTAACGATTTAAAAAGAGATTCTGCGTTTTGGATCTGTCCCAGATCTGAATCAGTTGAGGTATTTTCTGTAAGCTCTCCTTTTATAAAATCTACGAATCTTTCAATGGCTTTTTCAGTATCTCTAGATAGATTTAAAATTGTATTTAAATCGTCAATTATTTCTTGTGAAAAATCATCTTCAAAATCTTCTATAAGAATCTCACTGTATCCAATGATTGCATTGAGAGGTGTTCTCAAATTGTGCCTGAGAATCGAATATTCTTCTGAAGATTTTTTTTCGTTATTTAAAGAAGTATTATCATTAAATGCTTCTTCATATTGGCTGAGTAATTTTTTTTCTGCTTCTTTTATCTGATTAAGTTCGTCAGTTACATTTAAATTATTTTCTTTAGCGTACTGCTCTACTAGATCTAAATAATGTTCTATAGCTTCTGCTGGAGCAGAAAATTCTTGTTTAATCTGAGCTAGCAGTATTTTCTCTGCACCTTTTGAGGGTTTTGATAAATCACTCATCTAAATTTCTCGCAAAGTCTTTCAAAAACTCTGGACGGTGAAAGAAATAGCCTTGACCTTTCTTACATCCAAGTTCTAAAAAAATATTTTTTTGTTCTTCAGTTTCTATACCTTCAATAAGCATATCTAAATTAAGATTTTCTGAAATATTAACAACAAATTTTACAAGTTCTTTTGTGTCAACTAAATCGATTGTAGAAGCAAAATTTTTATCTAATTTGATCAAGCTTATAGGTAAATCTCTTAGATAACTAAGCGAAGAATATCCAGCTCCAAAGTCGTCTAAGGCTAATGGGACACCATTATCTCTAAGTAATTCAAATGCTTTGGAAGCTTTTTTTCTATCTTCTAATTCAGCTGTTTCAGTAATTTCTAAACCTAACTGATTTTCCTTAAGACCATTGTCTTCAACAAAATCTAATATTATTTTAGTAAAATTTTCTTGCATTACAGTATACGCAGAGACATTTAAAAATGTAGGAAAGTTTCCTAAGTTTTTTGAATTTATAAAACTAAAAAAATCTTTTAATTTTTTTAATGATGCTAAAACCACTAAAGAGAAAAGATGCTCGCCTTCAACTAATGGAATCAATTTATCATTTGATATGATATTACCTTCCTCATCTAATAACCTTAAAAGAGACTCTACTCCAATAATTTCTCCTGTTTTTATATCCACTTGCTTCTGAAATGCCATACTTATTCGGTCATTTTCAAGACAGCTAATAGTTTCTCTTAGAGCATCCAGAGCTGCCTCTGAATTAGCCAAAGCTTCAATTAAAAAGAAAGAAGAATTATTTTCAAAAGGAATTTCATGAATTCGTGTTCTTAAAAAAAATTCAATGGATCTTAATTTCACTTGAATATCGGTATCGAAGGATCTAGCTATTTCTGATGTATTGCTATTTTTATTGATACTAGTAATTGGTTCTATCGAAATAGATTCATCGTCTTTGAGATTAAAAATATATTGAGCAGAATTATTTAACCACTCAACCCCGCCTTTTTTATCAAAAATAATATAAGGACTAGGATGATGTTGGAGGGATTTAATAAGATACTGTGCTTGTTCTACTTCAATTACTTTCATTTATTATCCCATCTACAATTTTTACAAATTCTTCATTAAAAGTTTCCTTCATAAAACCCCATAATTTCAGATGATATTCAGACTTAAACAAAGTTTTAAAAGATTTTAAATAATTATCCCATTCTGACGCATCGATCATTCCAATAGAATATTGATAGTGTTGGTTTTCTCTAGATCTAAGCATAATACTAAAATAGGTCAGATAAGCTGCATCTTCTTCAGGAGTTAAATCTTCGTTTTGTCTTAATTTGAGCTTAATTTTTACCATTCTTGGAGTCATGCCTTTTAAAGCGATTTCTTGATGGCTATCTGATACATTTTGTCTCGCATTAGCTCTAGCAACTCTATTTTGCTCTTGCATCTCTCTAATCAAGTAGTAAATAGAAACAATACCAGCCAAAGCAGCTAGCCCGCCAAGAAGAGTGTTTAGGTATTCAATAATAAAATCCATGTTACTTAGACATTTTAAGAATATTTATTCTACTTAAGGCTTTAGATTATACAAATTATAAATTTTTGAAATTAGAGTTTATATCTAAGTTTTATGATGAATTTGTCAAGATTTTGATTAGACCATGCACCTGAATAAATTTTTTCAAAAGAATTTTCTCTACCAAAGTTATATTTTCCACCTCTTGTGTAGACAACATATAAATCTGACAACGGTGCAAATTGATATTTATACCTTACTTGAAAAGCAGTTTCCGATAGCTCAAAAGAATCCAAAGAATCAGATGATAAATTTAAGTACCCAAAAGAATTAGCTCTATATGCTCTTGCTTCATTGGCTTTAATTCCATAAATTTTTCCTTTTAATCTTATTTCTTGCCTATTACCTATAAACCAATCAACACTCAAACCTGAGCTAATCATTTCTTTATCGTAATAACCAAAAAGGTTATCTGTCCTCCAAACACTCCAATTAGATTGAGTTTGATATTCTATAGGGCTTAAAAATATTTTCAGATTTTCAGATAATTTCATTAAAACCCCATATCCAACTGTGTGACCTTCTGATCTAAGATCGCCATTAGAATCAGCCGTTTCATAACCACTGGTTTCGTATCCTAATTTAAATCTATGTTGAAACATGTTTGTCCTTGGCGTTGAGTATTCAATGACAAGTTCCTGATTGCCTAAAGATTCTAAATAAGGTGAATTTACATAATTTCTGGTTTCTACATAATCTTTCCCTCTAAATAAAGTGCAGTCACAAGAAATTTCAAGCCTAGAACTATCTTTAAAACTAAGTTCATACTCCAAAGTAGCGCCTACTCCACCGCCATAGCCTTGGTATGATCTGTTATAACCCATTCTTAACGAGTAATTTTGCTGAGAAATAATAGAAGTTTCGTCGTTATTGGGTTTACTGTATTGGAGGAAACTTCCAATGAAACTGCTCCCGTATTGTTCGACGTAACCCATATCATTTATATTGAAATTTTCATCGAGGTAATTCAAAACAAGCAAAGCAAATAATTTATCTGAAAAACGATTTGTAACTAAAGCTCTAAATCCATATCCTGTTTTTTTGTCGCCTAGTTCCTCAGTATTCACTTGGCTTACCCATCCATAAACACGTGATGAATTAGAGGGTTTAAAATCATAGTCCAAAGTATGAGTTTCAGCAGTTCTGTCAATAGACGGCCTATCAACCGAGGTTAATAAATATCCTATTTTTGTATTTAGAAAATCTCTAGTAGATCTATATCTAAAAGCTAAAAAATCTCTTCCTTCAGAAAATATGGAATCATCTTCAAATGCGCTAAAAACTCCGAATTCATTTGACTCGTCTCTTTGAGTGTAGCGTAGTGCAAAGTTGATATCAGTGGTATCAATTAAACTATCTTTACACTCTCCTAAATGGCTTCTATTTGTATCAGAACACTTATCAGGTATAGCTCCTATTCTTCTTGTATTAATAAATCTAAGATTCCATCCAGTTACATCAAAAAGCGTCTGATTTTCAGTAAAAAAAGGTCTCTTGTCTGGATAATAAGTTTCAATGGCTGAAAAATTTACAATTACATCGTCGCTCTCGACTTGACCAAAATCAGGATTAAAAGTGAAGTCTAACTTTGAGTTTTGGTTAATATCCCAGAAAATCTCTCCACCAACATTTACTTGTCTATTATCTTGAATAAAATTATTAGTAAAACTTGCATAAGGAAAAAAATCTATTCGTGTTTTTTGTGTATTTAGATTTTTAATTTGCAGCTTTTTAAATTTTGATAAAAAAGGAGATTTGTAAAAACTTAAACCAGGAGAGTTATAGACTTCATTTTCACTAAAAGCCCATCTAGCCAAAGATACGCTTATGTCACGATAAGGACCCTCCACATTTATCATTGGAGCAACATCCCATGGAATTAAAAATTCAGATATCCAATACTCGTCGTAACTCTTAGTTTTTGCGTACCAGATAGCATCCCATTGATCTGAAAAATCATTTTCATCAACAAAAATTGCATCTCTTATTGAATCGCCAAGTGTTACGGTGAATTCATAACCTACATTAGCGTTATTGTTAAAATCTATAATTACGTAATTTCTATCTGCGTTCGCATAAAAGGAATCTCTTGGATGTTTTTGGAAAGTTTGTTTTTCTTTTGGTTGATAATTTATAAAAGCAAAATATATACCCTTTTCGTCAGCGAAATATTTAGCTTCTGTCTTATATTTTGGGGAATCTAAGGTATCAGGGAAAATAGTTAGAAAGTCAGTGAAAGATTTTGCTTTTTGCCATTCAGGCTCAGACAATTCTCCATCAATGATGACACTATGAAGATTTATAGTAAAAAAAATAGTTAAGAAAAAATAAATTATTTTTTTAGACATTTATAGTTATATAGAAGGTGCTTAGATATATTTGATTGTTAATATATTTGAATAAAATGTTTTTGCAATAATTAAGTTATCATAAAAAAATATGTTGCCTCCAATACCAAAGAAAAAACCTAAAATTTTAAAAGCTCATGGAGACCAAAGATCAGATGATTATTATTGGTTAAGAGATGACTCAAGAACAAATAAAGAGATTATTGAATATTTAGAAGAAGAAAATAAATACAGTGAAAATTGGTTTGCTGAAGGGAAAGATTATAGAAATGAAATTTATGGAGAGTTACTAAAATCTATTCCCAAAGAAGAAACGTCTTTAAAAATTAAAAAAAATGATTTTTATTACTTTTCCAAAATTAAATCAGACGAACAGTACCCTGTTTATTTCAGAGAAAAAGCCAGCTCAGTGGAAGAGATATTAAATATTAATGAATTGAGTAAGGATTTAGATTTTTATCAGATATCTGGTATTTCACCTTCACCCAATAATGAAATTATTGCTTTTGGAGAGGATATAAATGGAAGACGAGAATATACGATTAAATTTAAAAATTTACAAAATGATGCAATCATCATTGACGAATTGAAGAATGCCTCAGGAAATATTTCATGGGGAAATAACGAAAATATTTTTTACACAGTAAAAGATCCTGAAACGCTTATTTCGAATAAAGTTTATCGTCATAAACTTGGAGAATCTCAAGACAAAGATGTCCTTGTTTTTGAAGAAAAAGATGCCGAGTTTAATATATCTATCTCTAAATCACGTACAGACAAGTACTTGTATATAAATTCAAGTAAAACTGAATCCAATGAAATATGGCTTATAGAACTTTCAAGAATCTTTGATCAACCTAAATGTGTTCTCAGTCGTTCTGACAAACATTTATATTATGTCGAGGACACTCCAGATGCTTTTTATGCTCTTTCCAATAAAGATGAATGTATAAATTTTTCTCTATTAGAATTCAAGGAAATGGATTTTGGAAATTATTCTAATTGGAAAACTATTCTAGATCATGATCACAAAGTACTCTTGGAAGACTTTATTTGTTTTCCTAATTTTATATTTATTGATATCAGAGAGGATGGTTTACCTAAAATTCTTAAACTAAATATAAATGATTTTTCAAAAGAATTTATAGAATTTCCTGATCCAGCTTATAGTTGTTATATTTCATCAAATCCAGATTACGAAGCAAAAGAATTTCTTTATGGTTATACAAGTTTAAGAAAACCAAGCACTGTATTTTCTTTAAATTTAGAGACAAATAAAAAGAAAGAGGTTTGGCATTCTGAAGTAATTAATTTCGATGAAAATCTTTATCAAACGGATCGAATAAAAATTAAGGCAAGAGATGGAACCAAAGTTCCTAACTCTCTAATCTATAAAAAAGGAATAGATCTTAAAACAGCGCCTATATTGGTTTATGGGTACGGTTCTTATGGAAGTATTATCGATGCGAGTTTCAGAAAAACAATGATTCCTTTAATAGATAGAGGCTTTATTTTTTGTATTTCCCATATTAGAGGTGGCTCAGAAATGGGGAGACAATGGTATGAAGATGGAAAAATGTTAAAGAAGAAGAACACTTTTTTTGATTTTATTGACTCAACTAAAGGACTTCTTTTAAAAAATATAGGAGATGAAAAAAATGTTTTTGCATTTGGTGGTAGTGCCGGCGGTTTATTAATGGGCGCCATAATAAATTACGAACCTGAGCTGTATAAAGGCATAATTTCCGCCGTTCCATTTGTAGACGTGTTAACTACGATGTCAGATGAATCTATTCCTTTGACAACTTTTGAATACAAAGAATGGGGCAACCCAAAATTTAAAGAAGAATATGATTACATTAAATCGTATTCACCATACGATAATATTGAAAATAAAAATTATCCTACAGTATTTGTAACCAGTAGTTTATTCGATTCACAAGTTCAGTACTTTGAACCCGCTAAATATGTGCCGAAACTTAGAGAAAATTCTATTTCTGGAAATCCAATTCTTTTAAAAATGAATTTAATTGGAGGTCATGCAGGAAAAAGTGGCAGATTGAATGCGTTGGAAGAGTCAGCTCAGGACAATGCGTTTTTATTGAAACTATCAGAAACTTAAATAAATTATTCTATTCCTACTTCAGCAGCAAACTCTGTATAACCTCCGATCAATTTTCCATCAATAAGTATCTGTGGAAAAGTTCTTGCAGTTGGAAACTTTTCCATGAATTGATCTCTTGAAAAATCTTCATCAAGCATATATTTTTTGTATTCAAAATCTTTTTGAATACACAAGTTTTCTGCTTTATCGCAAAAAGGACATTGAGGTTTTGACCAAATTTCTATCATAATTTTCTAGTAAAGTTATAAAATATAATTATGCCATTATCTTTCATATCTGCGGGTTTTAAATTTTATAAAGACACTTTCTTAATTTTTAGCTTAAGAACTTTGCCGGTTTTTTTGTTAATAGGAATATTTACAGCAACCGGAGAAGTTTTATTAAATGATGAAAAATTTTTTACTTGGGGAGCTATTTTTTTTATTGTAACGAACATGTTTTTGAACCCTTTTATAGCAGTATTATCAGTATTGATAGTCAATGATTTATTATTCAATTCTTTAAAAGAAACCATTGGATATTATTTAGTTTCTTTTCAAATCTTTTTTAAATTATTTATTTTATCTCTGGCTTTAAGCTTAATAACTTTAATTGGATTAATTTTATTTATTTTGCCGGGCGTTTATCTAGCGTCTAGATTGATTCTGGCCCCTTTTTTCTTAATTACAGAAAACTGTGCGATCACAGAAGCCTTAGATAAGTCTTGGAAGATTACAGGTAATAATCAAATTCAATTTGTGTATTTATTATTACTGTATTGGTTTGTTTTATTAATCCCTTATTTTTTAATAATTTTTTTACTTTCTGCTCTATTTATAAATGAAGGAGCATCTGAAATACCCTTCTTTATAAATATTATTATGAATAGTTTTCTATCTTATTTTCAGATGGTAATTCTGGCTTATCCTTTATTTTTTGTATTCAAAAATTTTAAAACATCTGAATAAGTCTTACCCACATCCAAGCTACTATGAGCCAGCTTGGCAAGAAAAATAATGCTCTCACTGGCATTGCTCCTATAAAGCCATTAATAAAAATATGATAAATACTATGAATTACTCTAAATCCTACAAACCAATATGCTAATAAAACAAAATAATCATCAACCTTACCCGTTACATAAATTGAAATACAAACCACATAAAAGAATATTGGAAATTCAAAGAGATTTATTAAATTTCTATCTCCCTGTCTTATTATGTCATTTGCTGAGGATGCTACAGGTATTTTGAATAGTTCAGATGCTCTATGACCTTTGTCAATTAAAACATCTTTAAAACGCACCGTAGTATTAAAAAGAAAAACCAAAGATGTAAGAACAAACATCAAAAAAACTGGTAAAAAAATCTCGGTATTCATAAACTCTCCTAAAATTGTATTCTTAATTATTTCAATTAAGTTATTTTTTGTAAATGATAATCATTGTTTTCTTAATTCTCATCGGAAGAATTTCGTTGAATTTCAAATATAATTAATACAAATTAAGAGGTAATTCATGGAACGTAAAGAGTTAGATAAAGAAAAGGTTTGCGATATTTTGAATGAGATTATGGAATTCGAATTGGCTGGAGTAGTTAGATACACTCACTCCTCTCTCATGGTTGTTGGTCCTCACAGACTACCGATCGTTCAATTTTTACAAGAGCAAGCAGCTGAATCTCTTCAACACGCCCAGTCAGCTGGAGAGTTGCTAACAGGTTTAGATGGTCACCCAAGTCAAAAAATATCAGATATTGTTGAGACTAATGATCACACTATAAAGGGTATCCTTGAAGAAAGTCTTGAGCACGAGATTTTTGCCTTAAATTTGTATAAAAAATTATTACCAATCGTAGAAGACTCTTCAATATATCTAGAGGAATACACCAGAAATTTAATTGGCCAAGAAGAGCAACATCAGCTTGAGTTAAAAAAAATGTTAAAAGATTTTAGTTGAATATTTCTTAGTTAGGATTTTAGTTAATTAAGCTTTAAAATGACCATGTGTCTGACTTAGTTCTCTTTCATAATGGACCTTCTACTTGCTCTCAAAAAGTAAGGTTAATTCTCGGTTTAAAAAACCTTTCATACGAATCTAAAATTATAGATCTGCAAGCCGGAGAGCAGCACAACGTAGACTATGTAAAAATAAATCCAAATCACGTTGTCCCAACTTTATTATTTAAGGGAAATCCAATAATAGAGTCATCATTAATATTAGAATTTTTAGAGGATCAATTCCCTGAAATCTCAGCAAGACCAAACGATGCCGAAGCTTTGCATAAAACTAGGCTATGGTTGAAGACTACAGATGCCTATCAAGTTCACGGCGGCTCGATAACTTATGGAATTGCCGTAAGAAATATTCTAATTCTCAAACCAAAAGACGAATTAGAAAGAGAAATTAATGAAATACCCAATGCTGAAAGAAGAGATAATCGAAGAGACTTAATAGAAAATGGCCTTAAGGCTGAATGCGTAATTCAAGGCTTGTTAGAATCGAAGAAATTAATGGATAAACTTGAAAATGGTTTAGATGATTCTGATTGGTTTACGGGAACTAATTTTGGAATAGCAGATGCAGCTATTTTTCCTTATGTTCTGAGATGGGAGCAATTGACTCTGTCTAGATACTGTAGCGAGAAAAGTCATCCAAAATTAAATGACTGGTTTAACAAAGTTAAAAACCTACCATTTTACGAAGAGCAAATTCTTTCATTTCTTCCTCTGCCCCTAATTGATGCTTTAAAACAGTTTAGTTCTAATCAAAAAGATGAATTAGATGAAATCTTTGCTTCTTTCTAGATTACGAAAGTAGAAAACCAATTTAAGTTAATTTTTTTATTTGATCAAATTCGATAACGTAATCATCGTCTTCAAATTCTTCTGAAGTTGCTTTAATTAATAATTCAGCAACTTTTTCTGCTTGAATATTTCTAAATTTTTTGAGTTTACCTAATAAGAAAGGGTCGGAAATTTTTCCAAATACCTCAATTAAAAAAGTACCAAAATCCCTAGGTTTATCTCTCTTTCCTAGTAAGTGTCCTGGCCTAGCAAAAATAAGTTTTGAAAAACCCATACATCTTAGTTCTTCTTCAAGTTTTCCCTTAATAGAAAGGTAATAGTTTTTTGACGATTTATTAGCGCCGACTGCAGATACAATAGCTAAAGTGTGACAGCCATTCATCCTAAGTTTTTTAGCTAACTTTAAAACTAATTCAAAATCTACTTCATAAAATAATTTTTTTATATTTTTTTTCATAAAAATTAAATCATTCCACTTAAGTGGATAACCAAGAGAAATATAGCTTTTGTCAACATCCAAAAAATCAAAGTCATTAATTTCATTGATAATTATTTGTTGATCAGAAGATAAATAATCAACTTTTCTTCTGTTGATAGCTAAAAAAGATATTTTTTTATTTTTAAGTTCATCTGCAAGAAATGAACCTACTAGTCCTGTACTACCTAACAAAAAATTCATTGATTAATTGCTTCATTGAAAGTTTTAGAAATACTGTCATTAATTACTAAATCAGCTAAGTCATCAAAGTCAGTTTTTTCTTGATTTATGATAACTAGTTTTGCCCCATTTTCCTTAGCTACTAGTGGCAGAGAAGCTGCAGGAAATACTACTAGTGAAGAGCCAACAACTATAAACAAATCAGCTTTTAATGATTCTAACTGAGCCCTTTGCATTTCATTTTCCGGCATAGGCTGTCCAAATGAAATAGTCGCTGTTTTTACATAACCATTACATGAATTACACAAAGGAGGTTTATTTGTTTCTTTAAATTCTTCATGAATTAAACCTAAGTCAATTTTTTCATTACAATTTAAGCAGAGAGCAAAGGTTGCATTTCCGTGGATTTCAGTAATATCTGCAGATGACAATCCACTATCTTGATGCAAATTATCTACATTTTGAGTTATACAATGACCTTGTTTTTTTTGAGTAATAATTTTACTAATAGCTCTATGTCCATCATTAGGAAGAAAAGAACCAAAATTGCTCTTGAAATTAATACTCTGCTCCCAATACTTAATTCTAGATTCCTCAGATGCAATAAAATCTTGATAATATATGGGTGAATTTGTTTTCCAAAATCCCTGAGGACCTCTAAAATCTGGTATTCCCGAATCAGTACTTATTCCAGCTCCAGTAAAAAAGACTGGATATTCACAATTTAAAATTAATTCTTTAAAAGACTCCATTAATTATTAAATCCATAAATTATGAAGGTTGAAGTGATCGACCCTAATACAATAGCCAATAAAACTTCCTGAATGTTACTTCTATTTCCATCATAGAATTTTGAATTTAAGAATAGTCTCAAAAGAAAATAATAAATAATTGATAAAACTATCCAGTTGATGAAATACATTAATATCTCAACATTACCGAATTACCCTCAAAAACAATTGAGAGACCAAAAGTCCACCAAAGAGTGGAAACAACAACTAACAAAGACAAGGTTCTGACCGCAAGATTATATGAAGTCATAGTTCCATAAAATAAAAAAGAAAATAAAGCCAACATCAGTGAAATGGAGGCGGTGACAAATAATTCAATCAACATGTAACCTTTATTTAGTTGATTTTGATACTAATTCTGAAGGATCTGGCAATGCGCTAAAGTCATCTTGCGTATGATCTTTGAACATATTTTCTGGTGATACAGACTCAAAATTAGCAGATGTATCATGAGGATCTGAATAAAAACCTAAAACATAACCACCTTTTGAATAACCTATGAGCGATCTTATTTCAGGAGACAAATTTTTAGCTATATCCGGAGGGCATGAAAGATATTGATTTTCTTCTTGTCGAAGCCAGTTCAAAGCATAGTGTAAAAAAACTCCAGTTCTAGATTCATTTGAAGTTAGATTTTGTCCTCCTCCATGCAATACCGTTCCCGTGTATAGAAGCACAGAACCAGCTTTCATTTCTGCATATGCAATTTCATCTTCTTGCGGCACTCTATCTTTATCCCATTTATGAGATCCTGGAACAATTTGAGTGGCTCCATTAGCTTTTGTAAATTCAGTAATGGCCCAAATAGTACTCATCAAAGGCTCAACCTTTCTAGGAAGATATCCACCCCAAATTCCTCTATCACGATGAAGTATTTGTTTTGACTCTCCAGGACCAATACAAACTGCAGAAGTAAAATGAAGCTGATATCCGTCGCCATGAGGCTCTAGATAGCTCTTAGATACTTCATTGATTTTTTTGTGAAGTGCTAGTTCTTGGCAAGCTTCAGATCTTGCTATTAACGCCCCTACTCTTTTTGTTTTAAACCCAGTAAATTCATCCCTTCCAAAAGCGTCTATTTTTAAATAGGGATTTAAATCAGAAGATATTTTTTCAACTTGATCTTGATCAATTAAATTATCTATTATTAATCCTGCATCATCATGAAGAACAGACAGTATTTCATCTACTGAAGCATTAGAACTCAAATGTTTAAGAGAAGTCATAACTAAGTTTTAATTTTATTCTAACTCAAGAAGTGATTCAAAATTTTATAGATTACAAATTAAGTATTAATGATCAAAATTTCCTAAAAAAAAATTATATTTTTTTATTTAAATAAAAATCTGATTCTATTATCTTGACGCCATCAAAAGATAAAATATTCTTCAGATCATTATTTCCAATTGTTAAGCTTATCAGCCACCCATCGTTAACTTCTTCATCGCCAAAAATTTTAGCCTTTCTGTAACATTCAGATCGTAATTTAGAATTTATAAAATTTATAAACAATTTACCTTTGAATAGACCTCTATTGGCATGATTGGAAACTAAGTCTTTAAGTGATTCCATTCCTATCCCTTCTTTTGCTGAAACAGCAACAGAGTCAAACGGATTAGTGACTTCATTTTCATCAAAATCTTTAATATCTATTTTATTTCTTACTAGAATTTGAGGAATGCTCTCAGCTTTAATATCAGATAAAATCTTATTTACTTCATGAATTTTATTTTTAAAATTTTTATTGCTTACATCAACTACGTGTAGTAATAAGTCAGCTGACTTTAGATCGTCTAGCGTCGCTTTAAACGATTCGATTAATGGGGTAGGAAGGTCAGATATAAATCCTACTGTATCAACGTAGATAATCGATTCAGAACCTGGAACTAAATTCTTTCGAGTAACTGTATCCAAGGTTGCAAATAATTTATCGGCTTCAAATTCTTTTGACCCGGTAAGATTATTAAAAAGTGTTGTTTTTCCAGCATTTGTGTATCCAACAATACCAACAATATGATTTCTTCCTTTTTTTCTAGCATATCTGTTTAAGTTTTTTTGTTGATGACTTTTTTCTAGTCTTTTTCTGATATTTTTAATTCTTTGTGAAATTAACCTTCGGTCAGTTTCTAATTGAGTTTCTCCAGGTCCTCGCAAACCAATTCCACCTTTTTGCCTTTCCAGGTGACTCCATCCTCTAACTAACCTTGTTGATAAATGGGTCAACTGTGCGAGCTCTACTTGGAGTTTCCCGATATGACTGAATGCCCGCCTAGCAAAAATATCTAAAATTAAGCCAGTTCTATCCAAAACTCTAATTTTCAAAAAGGATTCAATATTTCTTTCTTGAGACGGCGAAAGATTATGATTAAAAATAACTAAATTAATTTTCTTTTTATCTATAACTTCTTTTATCTCTTCTAATTTACCCCTACCTATAAAATACTTAGCGTTGACTATTTTTTGATTGAAATTAAATTCTTGGATTATTTCAGCTTCACTTGATAGTACTAATTCTTTAAATTCTTTAAAAATTTCACCTTTTGAAAAATCTACTAAATTTCCAAAGGAAGAATTTACTATGATGACTTTATTTTCTAGATACTCATTCATAGTTAATGATCGTGTCCGCCCATTTCCAAACCAACTGCCTCTAATACTTCATGTTGTACGTAATAATAAATTCCAACTGTACTTAAAACTAATAACA
>SGZL01000003.1 GCA_004213955.1 Gammaproteobacteria bacterium | reverse complement strand
CCATGGAATTGAAATTACTTCAGCACTATCTGAATCTATTGTGCCCGCACTTCCTTTGTCTTGCATCCAACCATTCGCTCCGTGATAACCGCCTGTAATTTTTAAAACTTTTTTTCTTCCAGTTTCTTCTCTAGAAATCATTACCGCTAATTGAGTACTATCGCCACCATTTTTCCCAAACAATGCCCAATCAGCTATTTCAACCGTATCAACTAAAGTTTCGGCTAATTCAATCATCACTGGTGAAGCTACGCTTACAGTATTTCCCAATGAATATTGTTCTTGTGCTGCTTTATCAATGACAGGATTATTGTATCCAAGAATCATGGGTCCCCATCCACAGATCAAATCAACGAACTTATTTCCATCAATATCCCAGAAATAAGCATCTTTAGCTTTCGAAAAAAACTTTGGACCTTCATTTCTTACAGCATATTTATAGTGACCAAAAATTCCTCCAGGTATAAGCTCTTTTGCCCTGGAAAATAATTTGTCTGAAGATTTTTGTTTATATTTCATCTTTTTAAATTATGGCGGAGAGGGAGGGATTCGAACCCTCGATGCGGTATTACCACATACTCCCTTAGCAGGGGAGCGCTTTCAACCACTCAGCCACCTCTCCTTAGAGCAATTCTAGTTTTTTTATACAGCTTGTCTAATGATATCGGAGGCTTTTTCAGCAATCATAATTGAGGGAGCATTTGTATTACCCCCTATAAGAGTTGGCATTATTGATGCATCTACCACTCTAAGATTTTCAATGCCTCTAACCTTAAGATTGTCATCTACTACAGCTAGATCGTCAGATCCCATCTTACAAGTGCCAACTGGATGATAAAGAGTCTCGCCGCTTCTTTTAATCCAAGCATCCAATTCATCGTCATTATCTACATTAACCTCTAACCCTGGTTTACACCTTTCTCCTCTATAATCGTCAAAAGCTTCTTGCATGAAAACTCTTATGGTCTCCCTAGTGGCGTTTCTTGTGTCAATAATATCTTGCTCCTCAGATAAATAATTCGGAAACATCAAAGGAGCGTCGTCGGGATTTGAGCTTTTTAATTCTAAGTGACCTCTACTTTGAGGTCTTAAAATACAAATGACAGCACTAAAACCATGCTGATTTGGATCTATTGGCACTCTACCGTGAGTATCCTCAGCTATATAGGATGCGTAGTGTAATTGAGTGTCTGGAATATCTTTTTCAGGGCTAGATTTAAAAAATGCTCCAGCACTCGTAGGAGGAAACGATGCATCTCCAGTGCCAAAAAGAACATACTTTAAACCTGCTATTTGCGTTTTCAGGAAACTTGCTGACCTATGTAAAGTTATGGGTTTCGTACAATTAAAAGAATTCACTACGGCATAATGATCTTGTAAATTCTTTCCAACCCCTTTCAACTCATGCAATACATTAATCCCGTGTTTATTTAATTCTGAAGCTTCTCCAATACCACTATTCATCAAAATCTGAGGAGAATTAATAGCTCCGGCAGACAAAATCACTTCATTATTTACTTTTACTTTAAAAGTTTTGCCCTTTTGAGAATATTCCACGCCGATGGCTTTTTTTCCTTCAAATAAAATTTTATTAACCTGCACATTTATCTCTGTGAAAAGATTTTTTCTTTTCAAAGCGGGATGTAAATAAGCTCTTGCAGAACTCCATCTTCTTGGTCCTCTTTTGGTGTCTGCCATTGTATGTTCATATCTTGAGAAACCTTCCTGATTTTTCCCATTGAAATCTTTGGTAAGGGGGAATCCAGCTTGGCCTCCAGCTTCGACAAATACATCTAGTAATTCATCATGATTACTTTCTGATTTTTTTACACTTAGTGGACCCTCAAAGCCATGATAATCACTATCGCCCTCGCCGTTGAACGATTCGGCCTTTTTAAAATAAGGTAAAACGTCTTCATAAGACCATCCTGTATTGCCTTGTTGACGCCATAGATCATAATCGAAAGCATGACCTCTAATATAAACCATAGCGTTAATTGATGAAGATCCACCCCAACCTCTTCCTCTCGGCCAATAAAGTTTTCTGTTATCAGTGGTCTCCTCTGGCTCCGTTTCAAATCCATAATTTAAATCGCTTTTATTCGGTACAATTTGAGAAAAACCAGAAGGCATGTGTATGAAAAAATTAGTGTCTTTACCACCCGCTTCTAATATCAATACACTTTTTTTGCCATCTTCTGATAATCTGTTTGCCATAACACAGCCAGAACTTCCAGCTCCGACAACAACGTAATCAACCGTTCTCTCCATTTATGCTCTCCTTTCTTTTTATTTATCTAGCCCAAATTCATCATGTAAAGCTATTACAGCAGCTTCAGACTTATCTTTTGATACTACCACTGAAATTTTAATTTCTGAAGTAGAAATCATATCAATATTAATTTGTTTTTCTGCAAGAGCTTTAAACATCTGTGCTGCAACTCCTGCATGCGATTTCATTCCAACCCCAACAATAGAAACTTTGCTGATATCCTTAACCAATTCTATTTCTCCGCCGCCTAAAGTTTTAACTAAATTGTTCAGAATTTCTGCCGCCTCGTCTGAGTGATCATTTTTCACGGTAAAAGTAAAATCAGTTAATTTATCTGATCCAACATTTTGGACAATTACATCAATATCTATTCCTGCTTCACTTATTGGAGATAAAATCTTTGCAGCAATTCCTGGAGTATCTGGGACATCTCTTAAAATTAACTTTGAGTCGTCATTTGTGCAAGTAATTCCAGAAATTACTGCACTTTCTAAACTGCTTTCTTCTTTAGTGATCAAAGTTCCTCCTGTGCTATTAAAGCTAGACAATACCCTAATCGGCATTTCATACTTACTAGCAAACTCAACCGATCTTATTTGTAAGACTTTAGCACCTAAACTAGAAAGTTCTAGCATTTCTTCAAAACAAATTTTTTCTATTTTTTTTGCTTTTTTATAAACATTCGGATCTGTTGTATAGACGCCATCGACGTCAGTAAAAATCTGACACTCGTCCGCTTTTAACGCTACAGCTAGAGCAACTGCAGTTGTATCTGAACCTCCTCGTCCCAAGGTAGTTATATCACCACTAGCATTTATGCCTTGAAAACCTGTTATGACTGGTACTATTCCTGATTCGATGTCTTTTTTTAAGGTATTAGAATCAATAGAGCTTATTCTTGCTTTGCCGTGAGAATTGTCTGTTTTAAGTCCTAATTGGTGTGCAGTATAAGATTTAGATAAGAAGTTTCTCTCTTTGAGAGCTAATGCTAATAAAGCCGCGGAAACTTGCTCCCCAGACGAAACCAGCGCATCGTATTCTCTTGGATCTGGAATTTGTTGAAGTTCTTTAGCTAGATTGATCAGCCTTTGAGTTTCTCCTGCCATCGCTGAAACAACTACAACAACGTTAACGCCTGAATTAATTGAATCTACAACAAGATCAGCAACGGCCTGAAACCTTTCAGTGTTTGCAACAGATGTTCCACCATATTTCTGGACAATTAAGTTATTCATTTTTATGAGTTTTCTATGTATTTTTGTATCTCGTCAAAAATAAATTCCGGTTTGTCTAATACATCTCCCCCAGCTTGAGCAAAATCATCTTTGCCTCCTCCTTTCAAATTAGTTTTAGACGAAATTAAATTTAGAATATTTTTAGCAGAAAAACTTTGCTCTAAGTTTTTGGAAACAGAAACTATGACTTGAGACTTTGTGTTGTTATTACCAATTAAAATTATTAAAGAGTTATCAATCTTATTTTTTAAATCATCTAGATTTGATCTTAAGGAAGATAAATTTAGATTATCGATTCTATGCATCAATACATTCATTCCGTTTATGTCTATAAAATTTAATTCAAAATACTTAATTAAGTTTGAATTATTATTTTTTTCAAGAATTTTTAATTTAGACTGTATTTCTTTTATAGAGTTTTTATGTTCTTTAATCTTTTCTGATAAGTTTTCAACTGTTACACCAAATGAGTTTGCGATAACATTCAACTCATTCTTCTCCTCATCGATTAATAAATTAGCTACTGATCCTGTAACAGCTTCTATTCTTCTTACCCCAGAGGAAATACTTGATTCAGAAATAATTTTAAATTTTTCAATTTGACTAGTAGATTGAACATGAGTTCCACCACATAATTCAATTGAATAGTCTCCTCCAATTTTCAAAACTCTTACTTTGTCTCCGTATTTATCACCAAAAAAAGCTAAAGCACCTAAATCGATCGCTTCATCAAAAGAAGTTTCAAATATTTCTGTTGTTATGTCGTCATTAATGACTTTATTCACCTGAGATTCAATTTCTTTCATTTCCTCTTGTTTCAATGCTTGAGGATGTGAAAAGTCAAATCGTAGTTTATCTTCGTTGACTAGTGAACCTTTTTGCTCAACATGTTCTCCTAAAACATTTCTTAATGCCGAATGCATTAGGTGTGTAGCAGAATGATTAGATACTATATTCATTCTTCTTTCTTTTTTAATAGTTAACTCAACTTCATCGCCAACGGAAAACATTCCTTTAAAATTTCTACAAAGATGAATATGTTGGTTTCCTACTTTCTTCGTATCGAAAACTTCGCAAGTTCCACTAGTTGAAATAATTTGACCTGTATCTCCTACTTGTCCTCCTGATTCTGCATAAAATGGAGTTGAATCAAATAAAACTGCAAATTCTCCTTCATCAACTTTTGATACTTGCTTCCCATCCTTAAAAATCATGTTAACAACAGATTTAGAGTTGAATTCTTTGTAGCCTGTAAAATTTGTGTCTTCTTCGATTTCTATTGAACTAGGCAATAAAGACTCAAATGTATTACTTTCCTTAGCTCTTGTCTTTTGCTCATCCATTAATTTTTCGTATTCTTCTACATCAACTTGAAGATTCATTTCTCTCGCAAAATCTAATGTCATGTCTAAAGGAAATCCAAAAGTATCGTACAATTTGAAAGCAAGATCACCTCGGATAACTCTACCTTTGAGGTTTTTTATCTCCTCTTCTAGTAAATTCATTCCCTGATTTAAGGTTGAGCCGAATCTTTTTTCTTCTTCTAGCAATGCTTTTTTTATAAAAGTATTATTTTTTTCTATTTCAGGATAAAGATCTTTGTATAAGTCAGAAAAATATATAGCTAGTTCAGACATAATATAAAAATTATCTTTATTTAATTTATAGGCATGACGTAAAGCTCTTCGGATTATTCTTCTTAAAACATAATTTCTTCCCTCGTTTCCGACAGCTATTCCATCTGATAACATAAAACAACTTGCTCTGAGATGATCTGCAATTACTCTCAACGATGGATTGTCTAAATCTTTTTCTCTGGTAATTTCTGAAATCTTTTTTATTAAAGGGGTAAACAAATCTGTTTGATAATTATCTGGGGTGCCTTGCATAACTGCTGTTATTCTTTCTAAACCCATTCCAGTATCAACTGACGGCTTGGGAAGAGGATTTAGATTGCCATCTGCATCTCTATTGAATTGCATAAAAACTAAGTTATAAATTTCAACAAATCGATCGCCAGTATCCTTTCCCTCTTCGGGCGAATCTCCAACTAATTGATTTCCATGATCATAAAAAATTTCACTGCATGGACCACAAGGCCCTGTATCCCCCATAGACCAAAAATTATCTTCATTTAATTTTGAAATTCGACTTTTATCTAGACCAATTTTTTCTAACCAGATCTTTTCAGATTCTATGTCTTCGATATGAACTGTCACCCATAATTTATCTTCTGGTAACTTGTAATGATTGGTTAATAAATCCCATGCGTACTCTATGGCGGTTTCTTTGAAATAGTCACCGAAGCTAAAATTTCCAAGCATTTCAAAAAAAGTATGATGCCTGAGGGTATAACCAACATTTTCTAAATCGTTATGCTTGCCCCCAGCTCTGATACATTTTTGAGCGCTGGTAGCTCTTGCATAATCTAGTTTTTCAGCTCCTAGAAAAACATCTTTGAATTGTGTCATACCGGCATTGGTAAACAACAATGTTGGGTCATTGTTTGGAACAACACTTGAACTTGAAACTAGTTTGTGTTTTTTTTCGGAAAAATAATCTAAAAAGGTTTTCCGAACCTCCAAGGAGTTCATCTAATTAAAATATCTCCTTTAATAGATCTGTTAGCATTTTCCAAGATCTCTCATCAGCTTCCTTATTGTAAACCGTACCAAACCCTGGATCATTTGCTTCAGGATTAGTAAAGGCATGCATCGCATTTCCAAAAACATGTAACTGCCAGTCCGCATTCTTTTCAGTCATTTCATTTGAAAAAGAATCAATTTGATCTTGGCCGACCATAGGATCTTTTAATCCATGTAAGGCAAGTACTTTTGCATTTATCTTTTCTTCGATATTTTTCTCAGGACCGCTTAAAAAGCCATGGAAGCTAACTGCCCCTTTTAAATCTGAACAGTTCCTTGCTAAATCTAGTGAAACCAGGCCTCCAAAGCAATAACCCATAATTGCAATGGAATTTGATTCTACAGAATCTAAATCTTTGACGTATTCATAAGCTCCCAAAACTCTCTTTGCTAATTCTTCTCTGTCATCTAATAAAGGTTGCATCATGGAAGAATTCTCTTCCACAGAAGTTCCAATTTTTCCTTCCCCATACATATCTAAAGCAAATGAGTGATATCCAAGCTTTGCAAGCTCTTCTGCTTTTTCTTCGACAAAACCGTCTCTCCCAGCCCATGTGTGCGCTATCAATACACAAGGGGCTTTATTAGAATCTGCTTGAGCAAAATAGCCTTTAAAATTATTACCGTCAATTTCGTATGCATGTTCCTTAGACATTTTATTCCTCCTTAAGATTTTTTTTAAAATTTATATAATTTTCAACATAGTGATCAGCTGAACCTTTAAGAATTCTTTCCATTTCTGAGTCTAATTCCTTTTTTACTTTAGCTGGCGAACCCATTACTAACGAATTGTCAGGAATAACAGTGCCTTCAGTGACTAGACTATTCGCGCCAATTAAGCAGTTTTTTCCTATTTTGGCGCCATTAAGGATAATACTGTTTATGCCTATTAAGCTGTTATCTCCAATTGAGCAACCGTGCAACATCACTTTGTGACCAACTGTAACGTTTTTTCCAATTACTAATGGATGGCCTGGGTCTGCATGAAGTACTGATAAATCCTGAACATTTGAATTTTCTCCTATACGAATCTCTTCAACGTCGCCTCTGATAACAGCACCAAACCAAATGCTTACATGTTTTTCCAGAATTACTCTTCCGATAACATCAGCAGTTGGAGCAACAAAGAAGTCATTTCCTACGGTTTGAACACTATGCTCACCTAATTTGTAAATCATCTTTAAATTTTATGTTAAACAACTTCAGAAAATCCAGAGTAAAAGCTAATGTTAAACCCCAAATTTCATAATTTTCGTAAATTATAACAGGAGTATCAAAAGTCTCTCCTTTAAAATTTGTAACTCCTCTTTTGATTAATGGATCATTTTTGAAAAAAGATAGAGGTAGATAAAATATTTCAGCAACTTCATCTGGATTTGGGTCTAATTCAAAGTTTTCTTTAAGAATCCCAATAAATGGAGTCACACTTAATCCAAACCTAGACTCGAGTGGATCAAGCTGTCCAAGAATTTCAACTTTAGAAGAATCTATAGAAATCTCTTCCGAAGCTTCGCGCAAAGCAGTTTGCTTTAAATCTTTGTCACTTTCTTCCTTTTTTCCACCAGGAAAAGCTACTTCTCCAGGATGACTAGGTAAAGAATTCGATCTTTTAGTCATAATAAAAAACAGATCATCATCCTTTTCGTAACATAAAATCAAAACTGCTGCCTGTGGTAAATTCTCATCAGGACTCTTAGCAGTGAAGTCGATTAATCGACTAGTTAAAGCTTGTATCATTTACTTATACCTTACATCAATTATACTTTGCTTCCTGTTATAAATATCGAGTTCTAATTTGAATTATTGTCCAGTTTGTGGCTCCTCAGAAATTTCTTTAAAGATACCTGATGGAGACAATAGAGAAAGATATGTCTGTAGTAATTGCGGAACAATTCACTATTCAAATCCCAACGTAGTGGTAGGAACGATTCCAAGCTACGAAGACAAGATATTATTGTGCAAAAGAGGAATAGAACCAAGATATGGGCTTTGGACCCTTCCTGCTGGCTTTTTAGAAAATGGTGAAAGTCTTTCAGATGGAGCAAAAAGAGAAACTAAAGAAGAAACACAAGCGGATGTAGAAATGGGAATGATCTATTCAATTTTTAATATCCCTCAAATAAATCAAATCTATGTTATACATTTAGCTAAATTAAAAGATTTAACCTATGGACCAACTTCAGAAAGCTTAGAAGTTAAATTGTTCAAAAAAGATGAAATACCTTATGAAGAACTTGCTTTTCCATTTGTTTCTAAAACAATTAATTATTTCTTTGATGACTATAAAACAAAAGAATTTTCTTTGAGAGTGAAGGACATTATAAGAAAGTAAATTAAAAGTATTTTCTTGCGTTAAGAAACATTTTTATCCAAGGAGAAAATCCTTCATTGCTCAGGTTAGTCCAAGACAATTGAGCATTTAAAAATGCTCTCTCTGGGTGAGGCATCATAATAGTTGCTCTCCCGTCTTCAGAACACACCGAGGTAATTCCTTTTTCAGTACCATTTGGATTATTTGGATAATCTTCAGTTGAGTTTCCATCAGCATCTACGTAAGACATAACCACCTGATTATTTTTTATTGGTTTTTTTAAACCATGAAAATCCATCTTACCTTCTCCGTGTGCCACTGGAATAAGAAGATGAGAGTCTTCCATTTCATCAAAAAGTAATGACTTAGATTTATGTATTTTTACTTGAGTTAATCTTGCCTCAAATTGACCAGAGTTATTATTTGTTAATTTTGGCCAAGAGCTCGTACCCGGGATTATATCTTTCAAATTTGACATCACCTGACAGCCATTGCAAACACCAAATGAAAAAGTATTATTTCGATTAAAAAAATCCTCGAATTGATCTTTCAGAAAAGAATTCATTAAGATTGAATTAGCCCATCCACGACCAGCGCCTAAAACATCACCAAAGGAAAACCCGCCGGGAAAAATTATTCCCTGAAAACTATTCAAAGTTAAATTTTTATCAATTAAGTCATTCATATGGACGTCTACAACCTCGAAGCCTGTTTTTTCGAATGCAGCGGCCATTTCAATTTGGCCATTGACTCCTTGCTCTCTTATAACAGCAAGCTTAGGTTTGTTTTTAAAACTTATATTCTTAGGAATATCAAAACTAAATTCCTGATGTAAAATTATTTTATTTCTGTTTAAGTAAGATTCTTCTTCCTCTTCAGCACTTTTCGGATTGTCTCTTAATTTCTTAATTTCTGATGAAACCTTGGACCAATGTTTCATTAAATCATTAAAATTAATTCTTTCGTTGAAAGTTTTTGACTTAATTACCAGCTGCTCATGCTTATTGGTCTTCCCCAGAACATGAACTTTTTCAAAATCAATTTGGTTTAGGTGATCTTTTAAGTCCATGAAATTCTTATTTGTCATTTGCATAACTAATCCAGGTTCTTCTGCAAATAATATTTCTTTTAACTCGTTATCTTCTAGATCAAAATTGATATCAACTCCAAGATTACTTGCAAACATCATTTCAATTACAGAGGTTACTAAACCTCCATCAGATATGTCGTGAAGAGCAATTATTTTTTTATTTTCTATGAATTGACAAATTTTGTTGTAAACCTTGGGGAAAACTTTCATATCTTCAATATCAGGACATTCATCAAAATTTTTGTCTATTACTTGGCTAAGGATTGACCCTCCAAGCCTCATTTTATTTGATCCAAAATTTATTCTTACTAAGACCAAGTCCTCTTTATCACTCAACATAGGAGTAATGGATTTATTTATATTCTTCACAGGAGCAAATGCAGAAATTATTAATGACTCTGGACTTGTATTTTTATGATCTTGCCATTTAGTTTCCATCGAAAGAGAATCTTTGCCTACTGGAATAGTTAAATTCCATGTTTTGCAAATATCCTGACTAACTGTTTTTACAGTTTCAAATAGACTTGAGTTTGCTTCAAGATTATTTGGACTTGCCATCCAATTTGCTGAGAGTTTTATCGAGCTTAAATTAGTTACTCCACTAGATATTAAATTTAAAACAGCTTCCGTAATGGCTAATCTCCCAGCTGCCTGGGGATTGATTAGAGCAACGGGTGATTTTTCTCCCATCGACATAGCCTCTCCAGTAGTTTCACCATAATTTGTTATGGTAATTGCATTATCAGATACAGGAATTTGTAAGGGGCCAATCATTTGATCTCTAAAAGTTAGTCCGCCTACATTTCTATCTCCAATGGTTATTAAAAAATTTTTTCTTGCTACTGTTGGATGTCTTAAGACAGAAAAAATTTCATTTTGTATATTAAAATTAATTTCTGTAAATATATCCTGATCTAATTTTTTAAGTTCGGTTAGCTCCCTGAAAAGTTCCTTATTTGCTCCAAAAATAAATTCCATCTCTAAATCAATTATTGGTTCTTCTTTAGATGGATCTTTGACTATAAGTTTTGGATCTTCGGTAAAATTTCCAACTACTGCATAAGGACAATTTTCACGTCTACATATTTCTTCAAAAGTTTTAAGATTTTCTGCTTCTATTGCAATAACGTATCTCTCTTGAGATTCATTGCACCAGATTTCCATATCGCTCATAGATTTATCAGCTGAAGGAATTTTTGAAAAATCTATTTCTGCCCCAAATCCACAATCATTTACAAGTTCAGGTAATGCATTAGAGAGCCCTCCGGCTCCAACATCATGAATAAAACTTATTGGATTCATGTCACCCAACTGCCAACTTTGATCAATAACTTCCTGGCATCTCCTTTGCATTTCAGGATTAGATCTTTGAACAGACGCAAAATCTAAAGACTCATCGGAATTACCAGATTCTGTAGATGATGCTGATCCCCCACCTAGCCCAATTAAATATCCAGGACCTCCAATAACTACAATTTTTGCATCTAGAGATACTTTATTTTTTTTTGTATGCATCGGCCGAATGTTTCCCAATCCACCAGCAATCATTATTGGTTTGTGAAAACCAAAGTGTGATTTAGTTTTTTCATCAAATTTTTCAAATGATCTAAAATATCCAAGAATATTTGGTCTTCCAAATTCGTTGTTGAACGAAGCAGCGCCAATGGGTCCCTCAATCATAATTTCTAAAGGAGATGCAATTCTGTCAGGTTTTAATTCCTTACGTTCCCAACTCTCGATTAAATTTGGAATTCTCAAATTTGAGACAGAAAAACCACATAATCCTGCCTTGGGCTTTGCTCCAATGCCAGTAGCGCCTTCATCTCTAATTTCGCCTCCTGAGCCTGTTGCTGCTCCTGGAAAAGGCGCTATTGCTGTAGGATGATTATGAGTTTCAACTTTGATACAAAAATTATTATTCTCATTGAAATATTCGTACTTTTTTGATGCAGGTTCAGGAAAAAATCTTGAATTACCATATCCTTCTATCACCGCTGCGTTGTCACTATAAGCTGAAAGGACATTTTTAGGATAATTTTTGTAAGTGTCTTTAATCATGGAAAATAAGGATGAAAGTTCTTTTCTAGAATCTCGATTTTTCCAATGGGAGTTAAATATTTTATGACGACAGTGTTCAGAGTTAATTTGCGAAAACATCATCAATTCAGAATCTTTAATTATTCTTGGATTATTTTTTAATCCTTCGTAGAGATAAGCTAACTCGTAATCATTCAAACCAAGACTGAGAGATTTGCTTATTTTTAAAAAATTTTCTATTGAAGAGTTGTTTATCTCAAGAGTTTTTTTCTTAGATTCTGAAGTGAATAAATCCGATACCCTCTCGACATCAGTAATTATATTTTCTACTAAAGGATCATGAAGAAGATTTAAATCTAGAGCGTCAAGATTATTTTCTTCGCTAAACGAATAACAATTTACTTTCTCAATATTCTTAATGTTAATGCTGCACTTACTAAAAATATCACCTACTTTAGAAGCCCATGGAGACTGAATACCTTTTTTGGGAGTAACAATAATGTCATTAACAAACTTAATTTTATTTTTTTTTGCAGCTAACAATTGAGAAATTTTTTCTTTTTCAACTAAAGGAAGCTGTTGCCAAGGAGAATAAGTTTCGATAATAAATAAGTCATTTACTTCAATTAAAGAAAAATTTGATTTAGAAAGGATTTGAGTTTTTTTCTTTAATTTAAAATCAGATAAGGAAGAAGAGCCTAAAATTCCGATTAAATTAGGCGTGAATTCAAAAATATTTTGCATGCTTCTTCAAGAAGACAATATTATAAAACAAGATTTACTACTAATGCTTTAGTTAAGCTGCAAACAATTTATTTTTTAATGAGGTAATTTTATCTCTTAAATTAGCAGCTTCTTCAAATTCTAACTTGTTTGCATGTTCCAACATTAATTTTTCTAGAGAATCTATTTTTTCTGCTAACTCTTTAGGGGATAAATATTCTTCTTCAAACTTTTTATCAACCTCTTCGATGAACTCTTTTTTGGTAAGATTTTTTGATCCTTCCATTACGTCCATAATTGGTCTAATTATTCCTTTCGGCTTTATTCCATTTTTCTCATTGAAGGCAATTTGCTTTTTTCTTCTCTCATTAGTGGTTTCAATTGTTCTTTTCATTGATCCAGTTTCTTTATCTCCATATAAAATGGCATGTCCGTTAATATGTCTGGCTGCTCTGCCTATAGTTTGTATTAAAGAAGTATCTGATCTGAGAAAACCTTCCTTGTCTGCATCTAAAATTGCAACAAGAGAAACTTCAGGTAAATCTAAGCCCTCTCTTAATAAATTAATACCAACCAAAACATCAAAATTTCCTAACCGTAGATCTCTCAAAATTTCTGATCTTTCAACTGTATCAATATCTGAATGAAGATATTTAACATTTATATCCTTTTCAAAAAGGTACTGAGCCAGATCCTCCGCCATCCTTTTAGTTAAAACTGTTACTAAAACTCTTTCTTTTCTCTTAGTTCTCTCATAGATTTCAGTGATCAAATCGTCAACTTGATTTTCTGCTGGTCTTATTTCTAAAGTGGGATCAAGTAATCCTGTTGGCCTGACAATAAGATCAACTATTTGATCCAAATTATCATTTTCGTATTCTCCAGGAGTAGCTGAGACAAATATCTTTTGACCAGATAAGATTTCCCATTCATCAAATCTTAACGGTCGATTATCCAATGCACTAGGTAATCTAAATCCGTACTCAGTTAAAGTTTCTTTCCTTGATCGATCTCCCCTATACATTCCTCTTATTTGAGGCAAAGAGACATGTGATTCATCGACAAAGACCAAGGCGTCTTTTGGTAGATATTCATATAAGGTCGGAGGTGCCTCACCTTTTTTTCTTCCTGACAAATATCTTGAATAATTTTCGATTCCAGAACAAAAACCAAGTTCTTTTATCATCTCCATATCATATTTAGTACGTTCTTCTATTCTTTGAGCTTCTATTAATTTCTCATTTTTTTTAAAATATCTAACTCTGTCTTTCATTTCTGATCTGATTTTTTCGACTGCATTAAGCATGACGTCTCGAGAAGTTACGTAATGAGTTTTAGGAAAAATTGTTACTCGAGGCACATCTCTAATTATTTCTCCAGTTAATGGATCAAAAAATTTTAGAGATTCTATTTCAGTATCAAATAATTCAATTCTAAGCGCTTCGAAATCTGATTCAGCAGGAAATACATCGATAACATCGCCTTTCACTCTATAAGTTGCTCTTTTAAATTCTGTATCATTTCTTGTGTACTGAAGTTCTGCCAGTCGCATAAGTAATACCTTCATATCAATTTCATCACCACGATCGAGATGCAAAACCATTTTTAAATAAGATTTAGGATCGCCTAATCCATATATTGCTGAAACAGAAGCAACAATTATTACATCTCTTCGCTCCATAATTGCCTTAGTAGCTGACAAACGCATCTGTTCGATATGTTCATTTATTGAAGCATCTTTCTCAATAAAGGTATCCGAGGTAGGCACATAGGCTTCTGGCTGATAATAATCATAATAAGAGACAAAATATTCAACAGAGTTTTCAGGAAAAAATTCTTTAAATTCTCCATACAGTTGGGCGGCTAAAGTTTTGTTATGAGCCATAACAATTGCAGGTCTTTGTACTTCTTGGATTATATTGGCCATTGCAAAAGTTTTACCCGAACCTGTTACTCCACGCAAAGTTTGATTTAAAAGGCCAGAATTCAAACCTTCTACAATTTTATTAATTGCATTGGGTTGATCTCCTGCAGGTTTGAAATCAGATTTGATATTAAATGATTTAGTCATTGTTCTATTTTTTGCCTATAATACACCTCATTTTCCGCGATAGCTCAGTTGGTAGAGCAAGTGACTGTTAATCACTGGGTCGCAGGTTCGAGCCCTGCTCGCGGAGCCAAAATTATAATGCCTTTATATAATAAAGATAATTCAGATCCTTATAAACTTAGTAGAACTAGAATAGAAAATTTTTGTAACTGTCCTAAGTGCTTTTACAGAGAAGAAAAACTTGGCATAAGCAGACCAAGTTCATTTCCTTTCAACTTAAATAATGCGGTAGATGAATTATTAAAAGAAGAATTTGATCGTTATAGAAATTCTAGTGATAACCATCCATATATTAAAGAGGCTGGCTTAGATGCAAAACCTTTCAGTCATCCTGAAATTGAGGATTGGAGGACTAGAAACAAAGGAGTGGGTTATTTAGATGAAGATACTAATTTTTATATCTATGGCTTACTGGATGACGTGTGGATAAATACTAAAACAGACCAATTAATAGTCGTAGACTACAAAGCGACATCAAAAGATGGAGAAGTATCACTTAATGCTCCCTGGCAAATTTCTTATAAAAGACAAGTTGAAATTTATCAATGGCTTCTGAGGAAAAATGGATTTGACGTCCAAGACACAGCCTATTTTGTTTACTGCAATGCTATTAAAAGAGATATAGCTTTTGAAAACAAATTACATTTTAAAGTAAAACTCATAGGTTATAAGGGAGATGATTCATGGATTCCAAGTACAATAAAAAAAATGAAACTTTGTTTAGACTCAGATCAAGCCCCAAGTCCAAGTAAAAATTGCGAATATTGTAGGTATGTAATTAAGGCAAACTTATAAAAATGGAATTTCTTCTACCAGCGTCGTTTCTATCTATTGGGTTAATCTTATTAGTAAAAGGAGCTGATTTATTTATAGATAACATATCAGATTTAGGCAAAAAAATTGGTTTAAGTGACATGTTCCTTGGAATTACAGTTGTTGCCCTAGGAACTTCTATTCCTGAGGTTTTCGTCAGCATATCGTCGGTAGTGAATTTAAAACCTGAAATAGCAATGGGAAATTCAATTGGTTCGAATATTGCTAATTTAGGAATTGTCTTTGGATTTGCTTGTTTTTTTATTTCTAAATCATCTATCACTCTCAATTTAAGAGATATTTTTCTATTGTTTCTTACAACTCTACTCGCTGGATATGTACTTTTTGATTACAAAATATCTTCCAGTGATTCAATTTTGATGATTGGGTTATTTATATTATTTCTATTACATTTAATTCGTCAGAAACCTCAAGAAGAATTAGTGACGCCAGTAACGAAAAGTGCTTTCTCTCTCACATCATTCTCATTCTTGAGTCTAGTCCTCTTGTTGATAGGATCTGAACTGACTGTAAATTATGGATCAAAGTTAGCATCTTTAATCGGAATATCAGATACCGTAGTTGGCTTAACAATGGTTGCGATAGGTACTAGCCTTCCTGAACTTGCTACCTCATTTTCTGCTTTAAAACAAAAAAAGGGAAACCTTGTCATTGGAAACATAGTTGGTTCAAATATTCTCAACATTGTTTTAGTTTTCCCAATAATAGGATTAAGTTTTGTAAAAGTTTTCGAAGCAAATATTCTTACCAGGGACTATCTGATGATGGCTATTTTGACTGCAATATTTATTACTTATTTGAGTTTAGGAACTTTTGAAAGCTCATTCAAAAGGAAAACTGCGCCGCTCATGGCGGCTTTGCTTTTGATTTTTACGATTTATTATTTTTACCAACTTTTTTAGTTTTTTTTCTAACCCAATAGGTCTCGTCAGCCTTATCTTCTAAGACAATGCCCTTTTCAAGTAGTTCATTCCTTAAATCGTCAGCTTTTTGAAAATCTTTTTTTTGTCTCGCGTCATTTCTTTTAAATACTAGTTCTTCAATCTCTGCTTCACTTATCTCATTTGAAAGCGAATATTTAAAATAATTCTCAGCTTTATCATTTAGAAGTCCAATAGCTTGTGACAGTTCCTTTAAACTAAATTTTAAAATTAGCATTTCTTCTAAAGACTTTGTCTTATTAATTTTTTGTACTAGTTCTTGTAAAATTTTTATTGCTTTCGGAGTGTTAAAATCGTCCCTCAAAGACTCTTCAAATTTATTTTTATAATCTAAATCAATCTGAGTCTCTGTAAAATCAGTATCTCTAAGACTTTTATAAAATTTATCTAAAATATTTTTCGCCTCATTTATTGAATTAGTTGTGAAATTAATCGGCTTTCTATAGTGGGTTAAATAAAAAAACATTCTCATTACTTCAGGATGAAATTCTTCTAATACTTTTTTTATAGTTATAAAATTATTTAAAGATTTTGACATCTTTTTTCCTTCTACATTTAAAGGAGCTACATGCATCCAATAATTAGCAAAATTCTTTCCAGAACAACATTCTGATTGAGCGATCTCATTCTCATGATGTGGAAATTTTAAATCTAGGCCGCCTCCATGAATATCAAAATTTTCTCCTAAAAATTTTTTACTCATTGCAGAACATTCAATGTGCCACCCAGGCCTTCCCTTTCCCCATTTAGAATCCCAGTTGGGCTCTACTGAAGTTTTTTTCCAAAGAACAAAGTCATTAGGATTTTTTTTGAACTTATCTATTTCAATCCTAACTCCAGCATCTAATTCATCTAAATTTCTTTTAGAAAGTTTTCCATATTCTTCATAGGAACTTATATCAAAATAAACATCTCCACCTTCAGAAGAATAAGCATAATCATTAGATTCTAAAGTTTCTATCATTTCTAGTATTTCATTGATGTGATCGGATGCCTTTGGCTCATTATTAGGAGAAAGTAAATTTAATTTTTTAAAATCTTCATTCATTGAAATGATGAATCTATTAGAGATTTCATTAAATTTAACTTTTTCTAGTAAAGCCTTATCAATAATTTTATCTTCTATATCAGTTATATTTCTTATGTAATTAACATCAAAACCTAAGAAAGAAAAAAATCTGACAAATAAATCAAAAGTTAAGAAAGTCCTCGCATGTCCTATGTGACAGTCGTCGTAAACTGTCATTCCACAAACATACAATTTTATTTTGTCTTTATTAAGTGGAGTAAAATCTTCTTTTGATGAAGAAAGGCTATTAAAAATTTTCATTTATTATTCTTAATTAAGAGTATTATACTTGTTCCTCATGAATGAAATAATATTATTAGCCGTAACAACCAGTTTGGGTAACTTTGAGATAGAACTTTATCCAAATGAAGCTCCTGTAACTGTAGAGAATTTTACTGAATATGTTGACGACAATTTTTTTGAGAACGTTTTATTTCATAGAATCATTCCTGACTTTGTTATTCAAGGAGGTGGTTTTGAAATAGGCATGAATCAGAAAGACACAAAACCCCCAATTATTAATGAATCTGATAATGGCCTTAAAAATGAAAAATATACTCTTTCAATGGCCAGAACTAGTGATTTAAATTCAGCAACTTCTCAATTTTTTATAAATTTAGCGGATAACGAATTTCTAGATTATCCAAATTCAGGAGGTTACGCTGTGTTTGGTAAAGTTACTTCTGGTCAAGAAGTTATTGATGAGATAGCAAAAGTAAAAACTACTTTTGTTTCTGGCCATCAAGACGTTCCTGTAGAAGATGTATATATGATTAGTGTCACAAGAAAATGACTAATGTCTGTTTTTTTTATATCTGACTTACATCTGGAACAAAACAAACCTCATCTTACTAAAGCTTTTAAAAATTTTATCGATTCTAAAGTTAATTTACATGACGAATTGTTTATTCTAGGAGATTTTTTTGAACAATGGATAGGAGATGATAATGAAGATGATTTTATTAAAAGTGTAAAAAATATCCTTAAAGATAAAACTGCAAAAGGTTTAACAGTTTATTTCATGCACGGAAACAGAGATTTTCTAATTGGAGATAAATTCTGTAAGGAGGTAGGAGCAATATTGCTGGATGATCCTTACATTATTAATCTTGAAGAAAAAAAAATTATGTTAATGCACGGAGATTCTCTTTGTACCGATGATGAAGACTATCAGAATTTCAGAAATTTAGTTCGCAGTAAAGACTGGCAAGAAGATTTTCTTTCCAAAGATCTAAAAGAAAGAAAAGAAGTGGCTAAGAATCTCAGAGAAATTAGCTCTTTAGAGAATCAAACTAAAGACGAAAATATAATGGATGTAAATCAGAGTGAAGTTCTCAAAATTATCGAGAATCATTCAGTAGATGTTTTAATACATGGTCATACTCATCGACCTTTTATTCATGATGAGAATGGAGTGCCAAGAATGGTCTTAGGCGATTGGGGTGATTTCTTATGGTTTATAGAAAGCTCAGAAGGAAATCTAAATCTGCTAAAAGAAAAAATTTAATTTTTCTTTAAATTTTCTGTTGGCTCAACAAAATACCTGTTGAAATGAGCTTTTGACAACTCATAAAGTTCAGTTTCTATTTCCTCTTTTAGGGAGATCAAGCTTCCTTCATTATGAAGATGAATTCCAAATTCTTTAAGATCCTTAAAACTTGTACTGGTTAATTTTACAATTTCAAAAACTTTCGATAGTGGGTTTAAGTCTTTATTAATTTTTAATTGGAGTTCTGAGATTTTTGATTCCATTAAATTCTCATCGTTTATTGAAACCTTCGATTCCATAATAAGTGTTTTTAATTGTTCAAGTCGTTTCCAAACAGCCTCTTTTTCTTCAGGCTTAAATGAATTCCAATTTATTACTTCGTGAATAAATCTTTTACATCCTCTACAAACATCATCTCCGTATGTTGTGGAACAAATACCCACACAGGGTGTTCTCGTTCGAACAGAAATTTCATTAGACATGTTAATATATTACCAATTTTATTAAGAATATATGCTTGAAAATTATAATAAATCTTTCAAGGAGAGAGATGATCTTGGAATTCCTCCTCTTCCATTGAGTGCTGAACAAACATCTGAATTAGTAGAGCTCATTAAAAATGAGAATAGTAAAGAACTTCTAGATCTTCTAATCAATCGAGTTCCTGCGGGGGTTGATGACGCAGCCTATGTTAAGGCAGCGTTCTTAGCAGACATTTCCCAAAGAAAAATTCAATGTGAATTAATTTCTCCTAAAGAAGCAACTTTTTATCTTGGCACAATGCTTGGCGGATATAACGTTGAGCCATTGATAAATTTGATAGACGACCAAGAGTGTGGAGAAGTTGCAGTAGAAGCTTTATCAAAAACTTTATTAATCTTTGATGCCTTCAATGATATTGCTGATTTATCTAATGAGTCTGACAATGCAAAAAAAATACTAAATTCATGGGCAGAAGCGGAATGGTTTTTATCAAAACCTGAGATTCCAGATTTAATTAAAACAACAGTTTTCAAAGTACCCGGAGAAACAAATACAGACGATCTTTCTCCCGCTCCAGATGCTTGGTCAAGGCCAGATATTCCATTGCATGCTTTAGCTATGTACAAAATGCCTAGAGAAGGTATATCTGATCCGATTGAAACAATAAATAAATTAAAAGAAAAAGGCTTTCCAGTGGCTCTTGTTGGAGACGTAGTAGGCACTGGGTCCTCCCGAAAATCTGCAACAAATTCGGTTTTATGGCACATGGGTGATGAGATCCCTTTCATTCCAAATAAAAAAACAGGCGGAATATGTATTGGAGGAAAAATAGCTCCGATATTCTTTAATACAATGGAAGATGCAGGGACAATAGTTTTTGAAGCTGATGTTGAAAAAATGAAGACTGGTGATGTGATTTCAATCTATCCTTTTGAAGGCAAAATAAAGAACGAGAAAAATGAAGTAATTTCTAAATTTGAATTCAAGTCCGAAACTTTTCTTGATGAAGTAAGAGCTGGAGGGAGAATCCCGTTAATCATTGGAAGAAGTTTAACTGACAAAACTAGAGAATTTCTTAATTTAAAACCTAGTGAGGTTTTTGTTAGACCTGGAGACAAAGATGATTCAGAAGAAGGATTTACTCTTGCTCAAAAAATGGTTGGTAAAGCTTGTGGGGTGAAAGGAATTAGGCCTGGAACTTATTGTGAGCCAATTATGACGACAGTTGGTTCTCAAGATACAACCGGTCCAATGACTAGAGATGAACTCAAAGAGTTGGCATGTTTAGGTTTTACTTCAGATTTAGTAATGCAGTCTTTTTGTCATACTGCGGCTTATCCAAAGCCAGTTGATATTGAAACTCAACACACTCTACCTGAGTTCATTAAAACAAGAGGAGGTATAGCTTTAAAACCTGGAGATGGAATTATTCATTCTTGGTTAAATAGGATGCTCCTGCCTGATACTGTAGGAACTGGCGGTGATTCTCATACCAGATTTCCAATTGGAATAAGTTTTCCAGCTGGATCAGGTTTAGTTGCTTTTGGAGCAGCTTTAGGAGTTATTCCCTTGGATATGCCCGAATCGGTTTTAGTAAGATTTTCAGGTGAAATGCAACCCGGTATTACTCTAAGGGATCTAGTTAATGCAATTCCCTACGCTGCAATTAAAAAGGGTTTATTGACAGTCGAAAAAGAAGGTAAAAAAAATATTTTTTCGGGAAGGTGCTTAGAAATAGAAGGTTTACCTAACTTAAAGATTGAACAAGCATTTGAGTTGTCAGATGCTTCTGCTGAGAGGTCTGCTTCTGGCTGTACTGTTCTTCTAGGCGAAGATCCAATTATTGAATATTTAAATTCAAATATCATTTTACTGAGGTGGTTGATTTCTGAAGGTTATGGAGATGCTAGAACTTTAGAAAGGCGAGCCCAAAAGATGGAACAATGGCTTGCCAATCCAGTATTAATGCAGCCGGACAAAAATGCAAAATATGCTGAAGTAATTGAAATTGATTTGAATGAAATAAAAGAGCCCTTATTGGCGTGCCCAAATGATCCTGATGATGTTAAAAGTCTGTCTGAAATCGGGGAAGATAAAATTGATGAAGTGTTTATTGGCTCATGTATGACTAATATTGGTCACTTTAGAGCTGCAGGAAAACTTCTTGAAAAAACTTCATCTCTACCAACAAGACTTTGGATATCTCCGCCAACTAAAATGGATAAATTTCAATTAGAAGAAGAAGGTTTTTACAAAATCTTTGAAAATGCTGGAGTGAGAACTGAAGTCCCAGGCTGTTCTCTCTGCATGGGTAATCAGGCAAGAGTTGAACCAAATTCTACGGTCGTGTCTACTTCGACTAGAAATTTTCCGAATAGACTTGGAGACGGTGCAAATGTCTATTTAGCCTCGGCTGAATTAGCAGCAATTTCTGCAATTTTAGGAAAACTTCCAAACGTTGATGAGTACCTATCTCACATGAAAGAGATTAACACCATGTCATCTGAAATTTTTAGATATATGAATTTCAATGAGATTGAGGCTTATAAAAAAGCAGCAGATAATGCTACTTTACCTTCGATAACTATTGAAAATAGTTAAAAAGATTTATTGGTGTCTTTCCTTTCTAACTCAAGATTTGTCAAATATTCTCTAGTAACTGAACCGCAGACATAATTGCCATCAAATATCGAGGTTTCAAAATTTTTAATCTCCTTATTTCCTTCTTTTGCACAATCAATCAAGTCTTCTAGATCTTGATAAACTAACCAATCTGCACCAATAAAATCTGCAATCTCTTGATCTTCTCTTTGATGAGCTATTAGTTCCTCAGTTGCTGCCATGTCAATTCCATAAACATTTTGAAATCTTATAGGTGGTGCTGCTGATGCAAAAAAAACTTTTTTTGCTCCAGCATTTCTTGCCATCTCCACAATTTCTCTACTTGTAGTTCCTCTAACAATTGAATCATCGATCAGTAATATGTTTTTATCCTTAAATTCAAAAGGTATTGGATTTAACTTTCTTCTAACTGATTTTTTTCTAACCTCTTGTTTTGGCATTATAAAAGTTCGGCCGATATATCTATTTTTAACAAATCCTTCACGGTAATTTACGTCTAAATATTTAGCTACCTCTATAGCCGAAGAAGTGCTGCTTTCTGGAATGGGAATTACAGAATCAATTTTTGAATCAGGGTATAAAGATTTAATTTTTTTTCCTAGTTTTTGACCCATTCTTAATCTTGACTTCATGACTGAAATTTCTTCAATTACTGCATCTGGTCTTGCCAGGTAAACGTACTCAAAAATACAAGGGTAATGTTTAGGGGACTCATGACAAACCTTTCTATTCATTTCACCTTCCATAGAAACAAAAACCGCTTCGCCAGGTTTTAAATCTCCTGTGATTTCAAAATCAAGAGCATCCAAAGCGGGGCTTTCTGACGCGAACATGTAGTCAGTTTTTCCTAAAAGATCATTTTCTTTTTTTCCCATAATTAGTGGTCTAATGCCATTTGGATCTCTAATTGCCAGCAACCCAACCCCACTTATCATTAATACAATCGAATATGCTCCTTTAAGTCTTTTATGCATATTTTGAACAGCTAAGAATATTTCATCTGCTTTGGGAGTAAAGGAATTAATTTTTTGAAGCTCGTGTGCAAAAATATTTAAAATCACTTCTGAATCTGAATCAGTGTTTAAATGCCTTAAATCGTTCTGAAAAAGTTCTAACGATAATTCTTTTGCATTCACTAAATTCCCATTGTGACAAATACTAATTCCGTAAGGAGAATTTACATATAGTGGTTGTGAAAACTCTCTACTAACACCTCCAGCAGTTGGATATCTGACATGACCTATACCGATTTTGCCTTTTAAGCTAGCAATATGTTGAGCTCTAAACACATCTCGAACCAAGCCAATTTGTTTTCTAACATGTAATTTACCATCTTCAAGTGTTGCAATTCCTGCTGCATCCTGACCTCGATGTTGAATGACCGTTAAAGACTCATATACAGATGAGGAAACCTCTTCTTCAGAAATAATGCCTACGATTCCACACATTAATCTACGAGCTTAGAGGGTTCAATTGCAAAATTGTCTAAATCTTCCATAGGAATCTCTCCAATAATATTGCCTATTAAAATTGACGAATTATAAATATATGGAGAAACAATACTTGAATTCCACCAGTATTTGTCAATTATATATTCGTCTGCAGACAAAAATAAAATAATCGTAAAAATATAAAACTTTATAAGGCCTAAAAAAAACCCAATGACGTTAGAAATAAATGTTTTCGGATTAAACGCAAAAGATATGACTTTGAAAATCAAGACTAATAAAATAAAAAAGATTATAAAAAATAAGATAAAAAAGAATGTTTCAGCTAATAACATCGAACTATTTATATTCAAAAGTTCAATTGGAAACTGCCTTAATCCCCAAGCTAAAGCTAAGGAAGAAACCCAAATGATGAAAGAGAAAATTTCTTTTAAGAATCCTTTAAAAAAACCTCTCAAACTAAAAGTCGCCAACAAGATGAAAAAAACTGCATCGAAGATTGAGAAAGTGATCATGTTAATTATTTAAATTTGGAAATCATAAGATTCATAAATTTTTCCCATTAAAATAAAAGATCCAAATGCAACATATAAACTATTTTTTTCTTGTTTATCGATCTTTTCTTTAAGTTGACTTAAATCATATCCTAAATTGACAATTTTCCCTTTACTTAATAAATACTTATTAATCAAACTACTACTTTTTACTCTATTACTATCTAAATCTGGAACGTACCATTCATCGACTATGTCCATCATAGGCATACACAAATCTTCAATCTTTTTTAAATCATTGCAAGTGAAAATAGCTATGATTTGAGAATTAGAGTGATTATTAGAAATAAATTTTTGTAAATTTTTAACACTATCATTGTTATGAGATGCATCAACTATAAAGTTTTTTCTTAATTTATGGCATCTTCCATAGTTTAGATTTCCTTTAAGTTTTTTGATTTCATTTAAAGAATTAATTTCTTTAAACTTCACATCTAGAATTTTCTTTGCAATACCAACTGAATTATTATGAAAATTTTCTAATTCAAGAGAGGAATTATCTACCTTATAAAAATTTGGATTCAATTTATCCACAACTTTTTTCACGCTATTTGGAATCAAGCCTTCGCCATAAATGAAAACTTGATCTGATCTAATAATTCCAGCTTTTTCTTTTCCTATGTTTTCTCTGCCTTTGCCTAAAATTTCTTCATGATCTAATGCAATTTTAGTAATAACTGATACATCTGCATCGAAACAGTTAACCGGATCTAATCTACCTCCCAGACCAACCTCTAAAAGCCAAATATCTAATGTCCTATTCGAAAAAATTACAAAACAGGCTAAAGCTAATAGTTGAAAAAAATTAAAACTTTTGTAATCTGATAGATTTTCTAATTTTTTAAAAGTTTCTATAATTTCTTTGTCACTAACAGCTCTATTGTTTATTTTTATTCTTTCATTGAATTTAATGAGATGCGGCGAAGTAAACAAGCCTACTTTATAATTATTATTGCTTAACACTTGTGAAAGTATTTCGAGAGTTGAACCTTTACCATTTGTGCCGGTAACAGAGATAATTTGAGAAGGCTTATTTAATTTTAATTCAGAAACGGCTTTTTTTAACTTACTAAAACTTGATTCCCGGAAATTATTTTTTTTTTCTAAAATAGGTGCAAAAAATTTTTCTAATTTCGTCAATTCTTTAATTTGAAGAAAGCTTTGACAATAGATTGTAAAGCGTATCTTTGATTTCTGATCTATGGACAATCATATCTATAAGACCGTGTTCTAATAAAAATTCACTTTTCTGGAAGCCTTCTGGTAATTTGACTCTAACAGTATCCTCTATCACTCTTGGTCCTGCAAAACCAACTTGGGCTTTAGGCTCTGCAATGTTGATATCACCTAACATTGCTAAACTGGCTGATACCCCGCCGTATATTGGATCTGTCATTACCGAAATGTAAGGAATTTTCTCTTCTTTTAATTTGTTTAAAACAGCTGAAGTTCTGGCCATTTGAAAAAGAGAGAAAAGAGATTCTTGCATCCTTGCCCCACCACTTGTTGAGAAACATATAAATGGCGCTTTTAGTTCAATAGCTTTATTGACTGCATCCACAAACTTTTGGCCTACTACAGAACCCATTGAACCACCCATAAATCTAAATTCAAAAACCGCAATTACAACATCCATTGAATTTAATTTTCCATGAGCACAAATTAAAGCTTCTTTTTCTTCTACTTTATTTTTTGCTTCACTTAATCTGTCTTTGTATTTTTTTGAGTCTTTAAAAGACAACCAGTCTTTTGCCTCAGTATCAGCGGAAATTTCACTGTATTTATTTTCATCAAATAAGTAAGTAAGCCTGTGTCTTGCTCCGATTCGGATGTGATGATCGCAGTTCATACAAACATAAAGATTGGCCTCGAGATCTGGACCATAGAGTATTTCTTTACAATTTGGGCAACTTTGCCAAAGTCCTTGTGGTACCGGACTTTTTTTATCGTCTTTTTTATGAGCTCTTGCAAAAGATGGAAGAATTCTGTTGAACCAACTTTTTACCATAGACTATTGTATCGAAGATTTAATATCTCCAACAAATTTAGATATTTTATTAAGAACTAATTTATTTTCTTGTTTTTCTGAGTTACTAATCATGTCAACGATAGCACTTCCGACAACTACCCCATCAGCAAAACTAGACATCTTGCTAGCTGTTTCTCGATCTTTTATTCCAAATCCTATAACGACAGGAATACTTGAAGATTCTTTTATTTCTTTAACTCTTTTTTTAAGTTCATCATATGAATCTATTTCTGCTCCGGTGATACCTTTTAAAGACACATAGTAGAGAAAGCCAGATGAATTAGAAATGATTTCATTTATTCTGTAATCATTAGTAGTAGGAGAGATTAACCTTATCAAGTCAATTTCATAATTGGATAATTTTTTAAAAATAGCTTCACTTTCCTCATACGGAAGATCAACTATTATCAAACCATCAACGCCATTTTTTTTTAATTCGTTGCAAATATCATCATTAATGTCATGTATTGATCTAGTTGAATCAAGAGAATTGATGAATGTATTAAAATAACCCATCAATACAATCGGAGTTGATTTAAATTTTTGTTTAAGTTTTTTACTCAAAGACAAAATATCTGGAAGTGATGTTTTGTTTATTAAAGAGCGCTCATGTGCCATTTGAATTACAGGGCCCTCCGACATAGGATCAGAAAAGGGAACTCCTATTTCTATAATATCGGCGCCACTAGATATAATTTCGCTTATTATTCGTTCAGAGAAATCTAAGTTTGGATCTCCAGCTACGGTATAGGTGACTAATGCTTTTGAATTGATGCTTTCCAAATTTTTAAAAGTAGACTTTATTAAGCTCATAAAGTAAGACCTTCGACTTTAGCAACATTTGCCATGTCTTTATCTCCCCTTCCTGATAAATTGACCACAATGATTTCATCCTTTTCCATGTTTGGTGCAATTTTTTTTGCATGTGCGAGGGCGTGAGCTGTTTCTAAGGCGGGCATAATTCCTTCGGTTTTGGTTAACTCATGAAAACTATCTAAAGCTTCCTCGTCGGTAGCAGAATCATATTCTACTCTCCCTGAATCTTTTAAATAGGAATGCTCAGGACCAACACCTGGATAATCCAAACCAGCTGAAACAGACTGAGTTGATAAAATTTGACCAGAATTATCTTGCATCAAATAAGTTTTCATACCATGCAAGACGCCAATACTGCCATCACTTAAAGGAGCAGCATGTTTTCCAGTATCGATTCCCGAACCACCAGCTTCTACACCAATTAAATCTACTGAATTATCTTTTAAAAAAGGATAAAAAATTCCCATCGCATTAGATCCGCCTCCGACACAGGCTATAATTTTATCTGGAAATCTTCCGAATAACTCTCTTGATTGTTCTTTCAATTCAATTCCAACGATTGAATTAAAATCTCTCACAATTTTTGGATATGGATGAGGCCCAGCTACACTTCCAATAATGTAATGAGTATCATCAACATTACTCACCCAATCACGCATTGCTTCATTCATAGCATCTTTTAAAGTTTTTGTGCCTGAAGTTACTGAGCATACTTCAGCTCCAAGTAACTTCATTCTATAGACGTTTGGAGACTGTCTTTCAATGTCTTCTTCTCCCATAAAAATTATACATTCTAGTCCATGTCTTGCTGCAACAGCTGCAGTTGCTACTCCATGTTGTCCAGCTCCAGTTTCTGCAATAATTCTCTTTTTTCCCATATGCTTTGCTAACAATACTTGGCCAACTGTATTATTAATTTTATGAGCCCCTGTATGGTTTAAATCCTCTCTTTTTAAGTAAATTTTTGCTCCAGAAAGTTTTTCAGTCCATCTTTTTGCAAAATATAAGGGGGATGGACGACCTACAAAGTTATTTAAGTCGTCAGTAATTTCATTTTTAAACTGCTCTGTATCTTTAAGGCTTTCGTAAGTAGTTTCTAACTGCTCCAATGCAGACATAAGGGTTTCAGATACATACTTGCCTCCAAAATCTCCATATCTACCATCTGCATCTGGAAAATTGTATTTATCCTTATCTTTCATAATTTCTAATTAAATCAATAAACTTTTTTAACTTTACAGGGTCTTTTACACCTTTTTTCGATTCAACTCCACTACATACATCAACTCCGAAAGGAATAAAATAATCTAATAGCGATAAGATATTATTAGTATTTAGTCCTCCAGCAATGATTAAATTGTTTCGGTCTTGAGGAATTCTTTTCCAATCAAATTTCTCTCCGGTCCCACCATGTAAATCTTCAGTTCCTGAATCTAAAAGAAAGTATTTTGCAGAAGCGTATTCTTTTTGATAATCGTAGGTACTTATAGAGTTATCTATAGTCATAGATTTTATAAATGGTCTTTCAAATTTTTTGCAAAACTCTGGAGATTCATTTCCAT
Source organism: Gammaproteobacteria bacterium (assembly GCA_004213955.1). Taxonomy (GTDB): domain Bacteria; phylum Pseudomonadota; class Gammaproteobacteria; order Magnimaribacterales; family AG-339-G14; genus AG-339-G14. The sequence continues at coordinate 53,453 of SGZL01000003.1, read as the reverse complement.
GAAACTGCAAAAAGCAATCCGGAAAAACACTTAAAAATTTAAATACCTCATCTTCATTAGGATTCACAAAAACAGGAACAATTAATACGTTGCTATCTAAGCTTTCTTTTATTTTACTTAACGCCTTTTCATTGATATATCTTGGGCTTTGTTTATATTGATTTAACCCTATAGCGTCAGCACCATACTCAACAGATAAATTTGCATCTTCAACGTTTGTGATTCCACATATTTTGATAAAAATACTCATGACATAAAATTAATTTGGAAGAATTTGATATTTGAGTGGAGGTTTTTTTATCTTGAATTCTAAAGGGTATTCTGGACCAATAAAATACAAACCGTCTGATGCAATTGTTTTGCCAGAAAGATTTCTATCACGTTTTTCAATTATTGATTTCATTAAATTAGGATTTTTATTTTCTAGGCCAAACTCTAAAAGCGTTCCTACAATAATTCTCACCATATTTAATAGAAAGGCATTGGCTGATATTTCAAAAGTAATTAAATTTTTTTTTCTAGAAATTTTAATTTCAAAAATTTCTCTCATCGGAGATTTTGATTGACAACCTGAAGCTCTGAAACTTGTAAAATCTTTTTCTCCAATTAAATGTTTTGAAGCTTCTTTCATAATTTCCAAATTAATTTTGTCTTTTATATGTAACGTCCTATTTTTATAAAATATGGAAGTATTTTTTTTATTGAGAACAATGTACTTATAAGTTCTTTTGATAGCTGAGAATCTAGCATGAAAATCTTCAGACACCCTTCTAACCCATATAAGCTTAATATCGTCAGGTAAAATTGAGTTGCATCCTTCCGTCCATGCCTTAAGTGTCCTTTTTTTATCAGAGTCGAAATGAATTACTTGTGATAATGCATTTACTCCTGAATCTGTCCTACCGGCACAGGTTGATTTTATTTCGGAATCAGCTATTTTAGAAAGAGCTTCATCAATTCTGGATTGAATTGTATCGTCTGTAGATTTTTGAATCTGCCATCCCCTATATTTTGTTCCAAAGTACTCAACTCCAGCAGCATAGCGGTTAATTTTCATTAAAAGTTTTTAATAAGCTTTTGGCTTTAGTGATAACTGAATCATCTTCAGCGTTTTCAATTATTTCTTGAATTAGCGCTTTAGCTTGATCAAAGTTTTTCATTTCTATGTACATGGTTGCTAAATTTAATCTTGTTTCAAAAGGATCTCCTATCTCTTCATAGTCTTCGTCTAAATTGTCTTCATTTTTTCTTTCGATACTTAAATTTGTTGGCGAACTTCTTATATATAAAATTCCTAGAATTACTAAAAAGAAAGCTAATGCAACTATTAAAATTAATTGGTAATCAACTGAAGAGCTTGAATCCATTTCTATCAAACTTTCTTGAAGAGATTCTGCTTCATTAGAAGTTATGTTTACGTAATTTTCATTAACTGATAATTCAGTAACATTTGAATTAATGACTTTTTCAAGGGAATCGTTATCTTCAATTATCAAAGACTCATCTAAACTTTGAAAAGTGACGCTTTCTGTTGATAAATAGTCTGTACTTTCTATTGGGTCAATTAAAGAATAAGTTGGTTCGGTTAATACTAGAACGTCTTGAAGGACAACATAATCAGTAAATTTACTATCTATAAGAGAATTTTGTTCTGCAACGTCTCTAATGGACTGATATCTGTCGTAAATATCCAATAAATATAAATCAGGAGTTTTTAACAACTGATCTTTTTTTAAAAAATTAATATTTCCTTGTTTAAAAGAATCAGGATTAAGATCTTGTATAGCAATCATGATTTGGTAAAGAGAAAAGTCTGGATTATCTTTCTTTACTTCTATAGCGATTGACCAAAGAGAATTGTACTCGTTAGTTGAATACTCTATCTGCGCTAGTAAAAGATTGGGTAAAAAAATTAATAAAAATAATAGTCTGAGCATAATTTTATTTATCCATTATTCTTTCCATAATCTGCAAGCTATTCAAGGCCGCTCCTTTTCTTAAATTGTCGGCAACAATCCAAATATTTACTCTATCATCCTCCCACAAATCAGCCCTAATTCTTCCAACAGAAACTGGATCTCTTCCTTCTGCATGTTCTAAAGGATTTGGAGAAAGAAAGTCTTTTTCAGAGTATTTATCAAGGCCAGTTTGAGCTTCAAAGGCGCTATGTAAATTTGGCAAGTCAATTTTTTTATTGGTCTTGATATGAGCGGCGATAGAATGTCCATAGATTACTGGAACTCTTACCGAAGTAGCAGAGATGTTTATCTTTTCATCAAGAATTTTTTTTGTTTCATAGGAAATTTTCATTTCTTCATCGGTATAGTCGTTTTCTTCTAAATTTCCTGCTGGGATTACATTGAAAGCTATTTGTGCGCCGTAAACTTCTTTAGTTGTGCTTTCGTTATTTAGCGATCGTTCTGTTTGATTTAATAATTCATCGATTGCATTTTGACCAGACCCACTAACTGCTTGAAAAGTCACCACATCGACTCTAGTGATTTCAAATAAATCATGAATAGGTTTTAAAGCTACTAATAGTTGAGCAGTGGAACAATTAGGATTTGAAATTATTATTGGATCATTAATTTTTTCTAAAATATCTCCATTTACCTCAGGAATGATTAAAGGAATATCTTCCTCCCTCCTAAACTTTGATGAGTTGTCTATGACAGTACAACCTTGCGATAAAGCTATAGGAGCAAATTCTCCTGAAATATCAGCACCTGCAGAAAAGAAAGCAATATCTGCAGAAGAAAAATCGAAGGTTGATAAATCCTTAACTTGAAATTGTTGATCTCCACAAGATATTAATTTTCCTTCTGATTTTTTGCTTGCAAGTAAGTGTAAATCTTTTTTTCCCGAAAAATTTTCCTCTAAAAGCTCCAAAAAGACTCTGCCAACTGCTCCAGTAGCGCCAACTACTGCAATTCTTTTATTTAAGTTTTTCAATTACTAAATCTCCCATTTCTGAGGTAGACACCAATTTTGATTTTTCGTTTGCTATATCACGTGTAGCAAATCCTTCTTTTAAGACTCCTTCAACTGCTTTTGCAATAGCTAAGGAAATTGTTTCGTTTGCAAAAGTATATTTAAACATCATTGCAATAGACAGGATACTAGCCAAAGGGTTCGCAATAGACTTGCCAGCAATATCTGGAGCTGTTCCATGAACCGGTTCAAATAATCCCTTAGAATTCAAATCTAGAGAAGCCGAAGGAAGCATACCTATCGAACCAGATAAAATTGAACTAATGTCTGAGAGAATGTCCCCAAAAAGATTAGAAGATAAAATTACATCAAACTGTTTTGGATTTTGAACTAACTGCATCGCTGCATTATCTACCAACATATGTTCCAAAATAACCTCAGGATATTTTTTAGAAATTTTGTTGACAACACTTCTCCAAAATTCTGAAACTTCTAAGACATTTGCTTTATCAACAGAGCACAATTTTTTATCTCTTTTCATGGCACTTTTAAAAGCTACTTCGGCAATTCGTTCCACTTCAGAAGTTGAATAAATCATAGTATTGAAAGCAGAATCAGTTTTTATTTCTCTTGGGGTTCCAAAATAAATACCACCCGTCAATTCCCTTACAATAAGTATGTCTAATCCTTCTATAACATCTCTTTTCAATGAAGAGGCATCTTCAAGGCCAGGAAAAGCCATTGATGGTCTTAAATTTGCAAATAGGTCAAGTTCAGATCTTATTTTTAATAAACCTTTTTCTGGTTTTTTTGCCGGTTCTAAACTATCCCATTTTGGACCTCCAACACCGCCTAAAAAAACTGAATCTGATTCTTTAGCTACTTCAATTGTAGAGTCTGATATTGGTGAGCCCTCTTCATCTATCGCAATTCCTCCAATAAGACGTTTAGTTACTTCAATGTCAAAGTCATATTTTTGTGCGACATAGAGTAAAACTTTTTCAGCTTCATCACTAACTTCTGGGCCAATGCCATCTCCAGGAAGAAAAAGGATTTGTTTTGATTTACTCATTTAATACCCATGGTCTTGACTGTTTAAGTTTGTTTTCATAATTTGATATTTCTGTTTCATATTTCAAACTAAACCCAATATCGTCTAATCCTTCAAGCAAACAATTTTTTCTAAAATCATCTATCTCAAAATCAATCAATTTAATATTTGGAATCTTAATATTTTGATTGATTAAATCTATCTCAATTTGTTTTTGAGAGTTATTATTTTGTTGGAAAAAGATTTCATTTATTTGTTCTTGAGAGATTTTTATCGCTAAAACTCCATTTTTAAAACAATTATTGAAAAAAATATCGCCAAAAGAAGATGCAATAACTACGTTAATTCCAAAATCTTTAAGAGCCCAAACGGCGTGTTCTCTACTGGATCCACACCCAAAATTATCGTCGGCAATAAGCACATTAATTTGAGAATAAAGCGGTTTATTTAGAATAAAGTCTGGGTTGATCTTTCTATCTGAGAGATTTTTTCCAAGATAACCTTCGTCTATAAACCTCCAAGCATCAAATAAATAAGGTCCAAGACCTGTCTTAGAAATAGATTTTAAGAATTGTTTTGGAATAATTTGATCAGTATCTACATTGGCTTTTTCAAGGCACGCAAACTCTCCAGAATATAAATTAGAATTTTTCATTAAAGCTCTCTGACATCCATGAACTTACCTTCTAGTGATGCAGCAGCAGCCATTATTGGACTGACCAAATGAGTACGCCCTTTAAAACCTTGTCTGCCCTCAAAATTTCTATTAGATGTTGAAGCGCATCTTTCAAACTCTTTTAATTGATCTGGATTCATGCCAAGACACATAGAGCATCCAGCGTCTCTCCATTCAAATCCAGCACTTTTGAAGATTTCATCTAAACCCTCGGATTCAGCTTGTTTTTTTACAAGTCCTGAACCAGGCACCACAATTGCTCTTTTAATATTTTTTGAAATTTTATTTCCATCTAAAATTTTTGAAGCTGCTCGTAAATCTTCAATTCTTGAATTAGTGCAAGAACCTATGAAAATTTGATCAAGTTCAATATCTTTAATTTTTGTTCCGGGTTTTAGTCCCATGTAATCTAATGCAGATATTAATGCTTTATTATTTCCTTTGATTTCAGGTATTGAATCATCAATATGAGTTACCATTTCTGGCGAGGTTCCCCACGTTACTTGAGGTAAAATGTCTTCTGCATCGAAAGTATGAATTTTATCAAAGCTTGCGTTTGGATCAGATTTTAAAGTTTTCCAATAATTTATAGCTTCTTCTAAGTCTTTTCCTTTAGGCGCAAAGGGTTTATCAGAAACATAATCAAAAGTTTTATCATCGGGAGCAACCATACCTGCCCTAGCCCCAGCTTCGATTGCCATATTGCAAAGAGTCATTCTTCCTTCCATTGATAAATTTTCTATAGCCTCACCTGAATATTCAATGACGTGTCCTGTTCCTCCAGCTGTTCCAATTCTTCCTATGATGAACATAGTAATATCTTTAGCGGTAACTCCGTTTTGAAGTTTTCCGACGATTTCAATCAACATATTTTTTTGTTTTTGAGACACTAAACATTGGGTTGCTAAAACATGTTCAACCTCACTAGTACCTATGCCCATAGCTAATGAACCAAAAGCTCCATGCGTAGATGTATGTGAATCACCACAAACAATTGTCATACCTGGAAGCGTGATGCCTTGTTCAGGTCCAATAACATGAACAATTCCTTGTCTTTCGTCATTTAGTTTGAATTGATTTATACCAAATTCATCACAGTTATCATTCAAAGTGACTACTTGAAGTTTACTTATAGGATCTTGAATTCCGTCTATATCTTTAGAACGCTCAGTTGTAGGAACATTATGATCAGGTGTTGCAATAATGGTATTAATTTGGCGAGGAGTTAAATTATTTTCTCGAAGACCATCAAATGCTTGGGGAGAAGTAACCTCATGTACAAGATGTCGATCAATATACATTAGAGTGCTACCATCTTCTCTGTCTACTACAAAGTGATCTTCCCAAATTTTATCGTAAAGAGTGTTTTGAGACATGGTGTTTAATTTTTTTCGGATGGAATCTTGTTGTACTCTTCTGGTTTATCTTGGTTTTGTGCTCGGTTTCTCAAAAAATGATCAATTAGAACTATTGCTGTCATAGCTTCAACAATAGGAACCGCTCTTATTCCTACGCAAGGATCATGCCTACCTTTGGAAACAATCTCGACTGACTCTCCTTCTTTATTAACTGACTTACCTTTAACTAAAATACTTGAAGTTGGTTTAAGAGCAACCTTTGCTAATAAATTCTGACCTGTAGAAATACCTCCTGAAATTCCTCCAGAATGGTTAGATTCAAAACCGTCGGGTGATATTTCATCTCTATTAATAGAACCTTTTAGACTTACTACTTCAGTCCCATTACCTATTTCTACTGCTTTAACTGCATTAATACTCATTAAAGCATGAGCAATATCAGCATCTAATTTATCAAATACTGGCTCTCCTAAACCTAAAGGCATGTTAGAAGCTTCGACTGTAATTGAAGCACCAATTGAATCTCCTTCTTCTCTTAACTGGTCTATATATTTTTCAAGAGTTGGAATCAAAGATTCATCAGGACAAAAAAATGGATTTGTATTGATAATTTCTTTATTGAAACTATTGATTTTATGCTCGCCAATTTGATTGATGTAACCAAAAATATTTACGTCTAGTTTATCTTTAAGAAATTTCTTTGCAATTGCGCCGGCTGCAACTCGCATTGCTGTTTCTCGTGCTGAAGATCTTCCACCTCCTCGGTGGTCTCTAATGCCATATTTTTGAATATACCCATAATCAGCGTGGGAAGGACGATAAACATCTTTTAATTTATCGTAATCAGAACTTTTTTGGTCTTTATTTTTAATTAACAAACCAATTGGCGTACCTGTGGTTTTACCTTCAAAAACTCCGGATAAGATTTCTACCTTATCGTCTTCTTTCCTTTTAGTTGTATATTCATTAGAACCAGGCTTTCTCCTATCAAGATCTATTTGTATTATTGATTCATCAATTTCAATTCCGGGCGGACACCCGTCAATAACACAGCCCATGGCCTGGCCATGACTTTCGCCAAAGGTTGTAACTACAAAACTTTTTCCAATACTATTTCCGGACATTTCTCTATAAACTAATCAAATTATACGCTTTTGTGAGGAATATACTTAAGTAGATGAAATTAAACCAATATAGTTCGATTTTTTGGGATTTCGGCGGTGTCATTACATCTAGCCCTTTTGAAGCATTCAAAAAATTTGAAATAGAGAATGATCTACCTGAAAATTTTCTTAGAAAAGTTAACTCTACTAACCCCCAAAATAATGCTTGGGCTCTTTTAGAACAATCCAAAATCAACCAAATAGAGTTTAATGATCTTTTTTTTCAAGAAAGTTCTGAACTTGGATTTGGTGTCAATGGATTAAAAGTTTTAGATTTATTGGAAGGCGATCTTAGATTGGGAATGGTTGATATTATAAAAACGCTTAAGAAAATGGATTTTATTCAAGCTTGTCTCACTAATAATTTCATACCTGATAATGACAATCAGCCAGACATGATGGATTTAATTAAAAAAACTGAGGTTTTTAATCTTTTTGATTTCATATTCGAATCTAAAGAAATTGGTTTAAGAAAACCTGATCAGGCTTTTTACGATTACGTTCTAGAAAAAGTAGATATCCCTCCTGAAAAAATAATTTTTTTAGATGACCTAGGTATTAATTTAAAACCAGCGAAAGCAATGGGCATGACAACAATTAAGGTGATATCTGAGTCTCAAGCCAAGGAAGATTTAGAAAGGATTTTAAAAATAAAGTTTTAGTTTAGTTTTTGACAAAGAAATCAACAAACTTACTTACAGGAAGATTGAAGAGCTTTTCGTTATCTTCAAAGAGAGACATAATATCTTTTACTCGATCATCAGAAAATTGGGTTTTTAGATTTTTTTCAAATTTGCTAACTAATATTGGAATACCCTCAGCCCTTCTGTTCTTATGGCCAATTGGATAATGAACTTCCTCTAGATCCGACCTGGTGCCATCTTTGTAAAATATTTGTAATGAATTCGCGATAGATCTTTTTGAAGGGTCTAAGTAATCTTTTGAAAAACTTAAATCTTCTTCGATGACCATTTTTTCTCTTAGATTATCAACCAAAGGATCATTCGCAACAGAATCTTCATAATCCTCAGCTACTAAATCGCCTTTAATAAGACCAATAGCAGTCATGTATTGTAAACAATGATCTCTGTCGGCAGGATTATTTAATTTTCCTTCCTTGCTTATTATTCTTATTGCTGATTCATGGGTAATTATTTTTATTTTATCTATCTCATCAAATTTGTTTTTTACTTCACTATGAAGTGTAACGGCAGCTTCAACAGCGGTTTGAGCATGAAACTCTGCAGGAAAAGAAATTTTAAAAAGAACATTTTCCATTACATAGGATTCGAATTCCTGGTTAAGAATAAGGTCTTTTCCGTTAAACAAAACATCTTTAAAACCCCACGTTGGAGCAGAAATAGCGCTGGGATATCCAATTTGACCTTTTTTAGTTAGCCAAACAAGTTGCATAGCTCTACTTGTAGCATCTCCAGCGGCCCAGGATTTACGAGGGCCGGCATTTGGAGCATGCCTATAGGTTCTTAAACTCTGTCCATCTACAAATGCTTGAGACAAAGCATCTATTGTTTGATCTTTAGTTAGACCTAAAATGACTGAAATCACTCCAACAGAAGCAATTTTCACCAGCAATACATGATCTAGACCAACTCTATTAAAGCTATTTTCTAATGCTAAAACGCCTTGAATTTCATGAGCCTTGATCATAGAAAAAATGATATCTCTTACTGATATATCCTTTTCGGGAAAATTTTGAGAAATATAATCGCAAGCAGATAAAATTCCACCTAAATTATCTGAAGGATGGCCCCATTCTGCAGCCAGCCAAGTATCATTAAAATCAAGCCATCGAATAATAGCTCCATTATCCCAAGCAGCTTTAATTGGATCGAGTTTAAAATTAGTTCCCAAAACTCGAACGCCGTTTGGAACCTCTGTTCCGTCTATATGCGGACCAAGTAAAGATTTACATTCTGGAAAAGTTAAAGCTAATAAACCACATCCAATTGTGTCCATTAAGCAATATTTTGCAGTGCTTATTGCCTGATCATTAGTGATTTTATAATCATGCACATAGTCTGCAATTTTTTGAATTAATTCATCAGGATCAGGACGAACATTAGTTTCTACTGTTGAGGACATAAGATTCTTATCTATCTTCTAAATCGACCCATTCAGATGAATCTGGTCCTATGTATTCTTCACTTGGCCTAATAATTCGATTATCTGCTCTTTGTTCGAAAATATTTGCTGCCCAGCCAGAAGTTCTACCAATGACAAATAAAGGTGTGAAAAGTTTTGTTGGAATTTCTAGATAAGAATATGCTGAAGCCATGAAAAAGTCAGTATTAGCAAACATATTTTTTTCCTCATCCATTGTTTTTTCAATTTGCTCGGAAACTAAATACAAAGTTTCATCTCCGTTTGTTTTACTAAGTTTTTCAGCCCATTTTTTTATTATGGCGTTTCTAGGATCTTCTGTGCTGTATACCGCATGTCCGAATCCCATAATTTTTTCTTTGTTTTCTAACATTTTAAGAACTGCAGATTTTGCTTCTTCAATTGTTGAAAATTTTTCTATCAACTCCATAGCTGCTTCATTAGCTCCACCGTGCAGCGGTCCTCTGAGAGTACCTATTGCTCCAGTGATGCAAGAATGAATATCAGACAGAGTAGAAGCGCATGTTCTTGCCGTAAAAGTTGAGGCATTGAATCCATGTTCGGCGTATAAAATTAAAGAAGTATCTAAACATCTGATTTGATCCTCGCTGGGTTCTTTGCCATGCAATAATGATAAAAAATGTCCTCCGATAGTTTCATAATCTGAGGAAGTTTTTACTTTTTCACCTTCATGTGAGTATTTGTACCAATAGACAATGATTGAGGCCATAGTTGCAAGGATTCGATCAGCAGATTCTTGTTGGTTAGTAAATTCACCTTCCGGTTCAACATTCCCCAGCATGGAACAACCGGTTCTCATAACATCCATGGGATGAGCAGATGCAGGAATTCTTTCTAGGACTTCTAGAATAGAATCTGGAAGAGATCGCATGGAAATTAATTTATTAGAGTACTCTTTATATTCATCATTAGTTGGAAGAGCGCCATACATTAATAGATAAGCAACTTCTTCAAACTTTGCTTTTTCAGAGAGGACTTCAATGGGATAGCCTCTGTAAGTTAAACCTTTTCCTGCCTTTCCAACAGTTGAGAGTGATGTTTTTCCGGCTACTTGACCCCTAAGGCCTGCACCTTCTAATTTTTTTTCGGACATGAGATTATTCCTTAGAAAATAGTTCGTCTATTTTTTTTTCGTACATATGATAGTTCAGTACGTCATATAATTCATCTCGAGATTGCATTTTTTTTACTTTTTTTTCAAGACTGTCAGAATCTATTAGCTCTAAATAAACATCCTCTGCGGCTTTAGACATCGCTCTAAAAGCACTCAAAGGGTAAAGAATCATTTTTACGCCCGCATTTTTTAATTCATCAGTCTTAAACATTGGAGTAAGTCCAAACTCAGTGATGTTTGCTAAAATCGGAGCATTAACATTTTTAGAAATCTCTAGATAATCTTCCAGACTTGTAATAGCTTCTGGAAAAATTGAATCTGCTCCAGCCTCAATAAAAGCATTCGACCTATCGATTACGGAATTTATGCCTTCTTTAGAAAAAGCATCCGTCCTTGCCATTAACATGAAGTCATTTTTAGTTACTGAATCTTTTGAGGCTTTGATTCTATCTACCATTTCCTCTTTAGAAACTATTTCCTTTCCTGGTCTGTGACCACAGCGTTTTTCAGAAACCTGATCTTCCAAATGTACTGCGTCTGCTCCAGCAGAAATCATCTCTTTAATAGTTTTAGAAATATTTAGACCACTTCCCCATCCTGTGTCACAGTCAACTAAAATGGGAAGATCTACAATTCCTTTAATTCTTCTAAGATCCTCTAAGACGTTATCTCTCGAAGTCAGAGCGAGATCTGGTAAGCCGTAACTTGCATTGGCTACCCCAGCCCCAGAAAGATAAATTGCTTTATGACCACTCTTTTTTGCAAGTAATGCAGAATAAGCATTAATTGTTCCCACAATTTTCAGGGGGTTGTCCTCTTGGAGTAATTTGAAGAAAGTTTGTGCCATATTATATTTTATCTATTAAGATTTTTTTTAAATCTTCGTGAGAATCTGCAGTTAGTAAATTTGGATATTCTTTTTTTATATGCTCCGGAGCCTGAAAAAAAACTCCTAAATCTGATTCATTCAGCATGTTGATGTCATTGTAAGAGTCTCCAGCGGCAAAAACTTCATAATTTAGGGATTTTAAAGCCTCAATTACTTTCTGTTTATTATTTTTTTGTCTTAATCTATAGCCTTTAATTTTATCTTGTTCAATATTCAAGTGATGGCAGATTATGCTAGGAAAGTTCAATTTCTCTACTAATGGCCACGCTAATTCATAAAAAGTATCAGAGACTATTGTTACTTGAAAGTTAGATCTTGCCCAGCTTAAAAATTCTTCTGCTCCTTCAAAAGGCTTCATTGTTCGAACAATTTCTTGTATATCACTTAATTTAATTCCCTTTTCATTAACAACCTTCATTCTAAGTTGCATTAGCTCATCGTAATCTTTTAGATCCTGGGTAGTAAGCATTAGATCCTGAGAACTTGTTGCTTCAGCGACGTGTTGCCAAATTTCAGGTATGAGAACACCCTCAAAATCTAAGCACAAATATTTCATTTATCTTCTTAGAAGCTTAAAATTTTCAAAGATTTTATCTAACTCTTTTTTTGATTTAGTTGCACAGCCTTTTGCAACAATGTCTTTTGTTAAATGAGGAGCAAACATGTTAATGAACTCGAATAAGTGACTTCTTAAATAAGTTCCTCGCCTGAACCCCATATATGTTGTTCCTGAATCAAATAAATGGTTTGCATTTATTGCCTCAAGTTCTGTATCTTCTTCTGGGTTGAAAGCCATGCTGGCAATAATTCCTACTCCAGTACCCATCTTCACATAAGTCTTGATGACATCTGCATCAGTTGCAGTGAAAACAACATTTGCTTTTAAACCTCTCTCAAAAAAAGCTCTGTCGAGGTCATTACTGCCTGTAAATCCAAATACATATGTGACTATGGGGTATTGAGCTAAATCTTTAAGTTTAATTTTTGGTAGTTTAGTTAACGGGTGTTTCTTTGGAACAATTATACTTCTGGACCATTTGTAACAAGGAAGTTTAATTAAGTTTTCTCCTTTTTCATTAGTTTCTGTCCATAAAGCTAAATCTACTTCTCCTTTAGAAGCCATTTCGACAGACTCATCAGGAGTACACTGATGCATCTGAAAGTGAACATTTGGATATTTTTTAACAAATTTATCAACTACGTTAGGTAATGTGAATTTAGCTTGAGTGTGAGTAGTTGCAATGGCTAAGGTTCCATAGTCTTCGTCAGAAAATTCAGTTGCCGCGTGCTTAATTCCGTCAACTAGAGCAAGAATCTCTTCTATTTGTTCAAGAATTTTTTGTCCCACAGGAGTTATGCTTACTAAGTGTTTTCCGGATCTTTCGAACAACTCGATACCCAACTCTTCTTCCAACAGTTTAATCTGTTTGCTTATTCCGGGTTGAGATGTGTACAAAGTTTTTGAAGCTTGAGAAACATTTAAATTGCTTCTAGCTACTTCTCTAACATATAAAAGTTGTTGAAATTTCATTAATACTTATTTCCTAATGATATATTGAAATGATTTTAAACTAGTTTTTAGATATATCAAATATTTAATAAAGATGACAAAAGTAAATTACTGTATATAATTACAGTATGAATACTTTAACTAGCAGACAAAAAGAAATATTTGATTTTATCAAGTCAAAAATATCAAACGAAGGTTACCCTCCTACAAGAATGGAGATTTCTAATTTCTTTGGCTTTAAGTCACCTAACGCTGCTGAAGACCATCTTAAAGCTTTAAAAAAGAAAGGATTTATAGATATTCTTTCTGGGACCTCAAGAGGAATTTCCTTAAGTAATTCTGATGATAGTATTCCTGTGATTGGTTTAGTAAGCGCAGGAAGTCCAATGCTGGCTGAAGAAAATATTGAAAAAAAGATTCCTGCTTTGCCAATTTCTTCTCACGGAATAGATTATTACTTAAGAGTAAAAGGAGACAGTATGATAGATGTAGGGATCTTCGATAATGATCTCATCGCAGTCAATAAGGATTTGAAAGTCAAAAAAAATGCAATTGTAATTGCAAGAATTGATGACGATGTTACCGTGAAAACTTTGAAAGAAATTTCTAATAACAAGGTAGTTCTCAAAGCAGAAAACGATAATTACAATGACATTATTGTCAATCCAAACAAAGTTAGTTTGAACTTCGAAGGAACTTGCGTTGGTCTAATAAGAAATATTAGTTAATTAATTAAATTAAAGCTTTTTAAATTAAAAGTTTTTTTGATCAGCTCGCTTTGCTCTTGATCTTCTAGTTTATAAAAATCATTTTGACACTCAATTTCTTCTTCTCCGCATTTTAAATACTTAACAAATTTGAAAGCCTTACCTGGTTTTTTTATTTTAATTCCAATAGGCCTCGAAGTTTCTGGATGGAATCCTAGAATTCTTAAACTTTTAAGGACAAAAAGCTGGGTGTCTTTATTTTCGTAATCTAATTCATGGGGATTGTAGTAGGTGACCTTTGGATTTTTTGGTCTGTCCTCGGGAGGTAATTTTGTAGCTTTATTAAAACCATCAAATTCCGTATATTCGCCAAATCTACCATTTTTTAATAAAACGGGTAATTGACTTTTTGGTTCAGTAAATAAAATATGCTCTCCAGAGTCTCTTTCAATCAACTCTACTGCTCTATTTAAACCAATTTCAAGGAGTTTTTCGTCATCATCAGGAGCTCCATAGATTTTTTTCTCTTCTTTGAGAGTCCAAACGCAAGGTCCATTTATACTGATATCAGCAAAAATCATATCTCCATAATCTGGATGTAATCCAATTTCTTTCGGAAGTTCTTGATAGGTTTCCCATTTCACGGCTGTGTCGAAGGGTTTTTTTGTCCACTTACATGAAGAACAACCTATAAAATATCCCCAGGCACCTGATTTTAAACTTACCTCTTCTCCACATTTTGGACAGGCCCTTGTAACAGTTCCATCTTCTTTGACAGGAAATATCTGATTAAATAATTCTTTATTTAGGATATCTAAAACTTGTCTTGTCTTAAAGTCATCTTTATTACTAATTTCAATATCATCTACTTTCTTATTTAAATAACTTTGTAATAAATCCCAAAACTTATCTAATACCTCCTTCCAAGATATTTCACCTGAAGAAATTTTATCTAAATCTTTCTCCATATCTGCTGTAAATTTATCCTCAATAAAGAAATCTTTAAAAATAAATTTCAAATAAGAACTTAATACTCTTCCTAAATCTGAAGGAGTAATGCTTTTTGTTCCATATGTATATTTCTTTTCTCTGAGGTTCTTCAAAATAGAAGCATAAGTTGAAGGACGTCCAATTCCTTCCTCCTCCATTTTTTTTATTAAAGACGCTTCCGAATATCTTCTTGGAGGTGCGGTAAATTTTTGCTCAAATAAAATTTTTGTTAAATTCATTTCGCTTCCAATTTCTAAATTGTCAGGAAAATCATCAGCTACACCTTCTTCATCATCCTCTTTTGTTAAAAGTTCGAAACCTAAAAATAAATTTTTTCTAGATGCTGCTCTAAAAATAAAGTTTTCATCCGATGAACTAATGACTAGAGTTTTTCTTTCATATTTAGAATTTGACATTTGACTGGCTAAGGTTCTATTCCAAATTAAAGAATAGAGCTTCATTTCATCGCCAGTTAATTTTGCTTTGGAAGGTTTTAATGAAAAGTCTGTAGGTCTTATAGGTTCATGAGCTTCTTGTGAATTTGCAGCTTTAGATTTATAAATTTTTGTATTTTCAGATAGATAATTATCACCATATTCATCTTTTATGAAATTTCTTAAATCGTTTAAAACGTCATTACTTATGGATATTCCGTCAGTTCTTAAATAAGTTATAAGTCCCTCCTCATAGAGTTTTTGCGCAACACGCATAGTTCTATCTGCAGTAAAAGCCAACTTGCTGGATGCTGCTTGTTGCAAAGTCGAAGTTCGAAAAGGAGCTTTAGAAGAATTGCTTTGGGGTTTTGATTCTATGTCTTTTAAATAAAAACTTAGAGATGAAAGTTTTTCGTTCACAGAATTTGCATCATTTTCGTTAGTTATTCTTTTTTTATCAGTCTTTTCTCCTTTAATGGAGGTTAAATTAGCTTCCACTTCAAATTCATTGAAATTAAAATTACCTTTAAAAGGCCAATATTCTTCGGGAATAAAGGCATCAATTTCATCTTCTTTCTCACAGACTATCCTCAGTGAAGGAGATTGAACTCTCCCTGCTGATTTAGCTCTTGATATGTGTCTCCATAAAAAAGGAGAAACCTTAAATCCAATCAAGTGATCAAGAATTCTTCTTGCAAGGTAAGCGTCTACTAAATTTTGATCTATTTCTCTGGGGCTTTTAATGGCATCTTCAATTGCTTTTGGAGTAATTTCAGTAAAACTTATCCTTGAAAGCAATTTATCTTTCAAAAGTTTCTTTTTTTCAAATTCATTCTTTAGGTGCCATGCTATAGCCTCCCCTTCTCTATCTGGGTCAGTAGCTAAATATATTGAATCATTTTCTTTGCATAGTTTATTTAACTCTTTGACAACCTTTTTTCCTTTCGTAGTGGCTGCCCATTTTAAATCTTGCCAATCGGATGGATTTACGGCTTTTTCCTCATTTGGTAAATCGCAAATATGTCCTAAACAGGCATTAACTATCCAAGAATCATTGGGAAATTTAGAATCTAAATATCCTTTAATTTTGGTCGCTTTAGCATTTGATTCGACTATTACTAAATTCTTCATCTTTTTTAATATGTGATAAAGATTAATATTTTGTCAAGTTAATTAAATTTCAAGGCTGGCTTTTAATAAATCTGTTCCATAGAAAATGAACCCAGAATAGAGTTGTACTAAATCAGCTCCGAGGTTAATTCTTTTAGTTACATCTTCTTTGGTCATAATTCCTCCAGAAGAAATTAAAGGCATTTCTTCGCCACAAATCTGCTTGGCAAAAGATAAATTATCTTCCGATAATTTTTTTATATAATTTCCACTAATTCCTCCTTTAAGATTCTTATTATGGTTAATTGAGCTGTTGTTGAGAATTAAACCATCCACTTTAAACTCTAAACAAGACAACAAGATCTTCTCGAGATTTACCATAGATTCATCGGGAGATATTTTTAAAATAAAAGGTTTTGTTTTTTTAAACCCTCCAATTAACTGATCTTTTTTATTCATTATTTTCTCAATTAAATCTTTAAAGTAGTTTTCTGAAGAAAGATCTCTAAGATTTTCTGTATTTGGGGAAGAAATATTTATTGCAATATAATCTGCTTGATCGTGAACATAGTCGATCAAATGAAGATAATCTTTGTAAGCATTTTCAATTTTAGTCTCCTTGCTTTTGCCAATACTGATACCCAAAACTCCATTGAAAGAAAATTTATTTCTTTCAATATTTTTAAGACCTTCATAAACGCCAACGTTATTAAAGCCTAAAGAATTAACAATGTTCTGTTCTTTTGTAAATCTATGCACTCTTGGTTTAGGGTTTCCTGATTGTGGTTTAAGAGTAAAAGTTCCAACCTCAACAAATCCAAATCCAAGCTTTCCTAAAACATGGAAATAGTCAGCATTTTTATCTAAGCCTCCGGCGACTCCTATTTTGTTTGGAAAATTTAAACCTAAAATTTGAACTTTTTCTGAATCTTTAGAACCTTGGTTAGAAATTGATGAAAGAACGCCTAAGTTATAGAGAAACCTTAAGCCCTCCAAGCTTAATTTGTTGCTCAATTCCGGAGGAAGAAGATGAGCTAATGAAATTCCTAATTTATTTAGATTCACTTAAATTAATCATCTAAATTAATTAATGGTTGGCCCCAAGAAAGTTTTGTTCTGCAGGCTTCAAAATAATCATAACCATGAGGGTGAATTAGGCTATAACTGCTTTCATTCTTGGAAATTATAATTTCAGAACCTTGGTAAACTTCAAAGTCTTCTCTGCCGTCAACCACAATTGACGCCTTCACTGAATTCTTGAGTTTTATCTTTAATTTTTTTTTGTTTGGTAAAATTAACGGATTTGAAGATGAACTTTGGGAAAACATAGGCAAGATTGCAAATACTTCTTCCGTCGGATAAATAATAGGGCCTCCTCCTGAGAAGAAATAACCTGAAGATCCAGTAGCTGATGAAACAATAACTCCATCAGATTTATGTTTGGAGATTAAGATATCTTCTTGGTAGATTGAGAAATTCAACATTTTTGCAACAGTTCCAGAATGAAAAACAACCTCATTAATACCAATTAAGGATTCGGAATCATCTACTTGTATATTTAATGAGGGTCTATCTTCTGATTGATAATTTCCTGAAAAAACTTCTGGTAATACTTTGGAAATTGAATCGACGTTTAAATCAGTCAAAAAACCTAATCTGCCAATGTTTATTCCTAACAGAGGAATTTCATGATCAATTAAATTGGCAATCGTTCTGATCATCGTTCCGTCTCCTCCGATCACCAGAATTAAGTCAGATTCTTTCTTTCCAATAACCTTATCAATGTCTTTTTCATTAACAGGCAAAACATTTTTTATCACAACATCTTCGCTCTTTGCAGACCCGATACATAGATCTAAAGCTTCTTTGTAGTTTCTGGAAGCTGAGTGAATAACGGTTATAGACTTAATAGTTTTCATTAATCAATTATTAGACACTAAAATCTCATCTTTTCTTATATTTTTAACAAAATAAATGAAAAACGTATCTAAGATAGCTATAAAAAATTTAAACACATATTTCGTTAAAGAAATACTTAAAGCTGTTAAAAAATCGAGTTCTCCAGCAATTACCCAAACAAAAGTATAAATAAAAGTGTCTAATGCCTGAGACAGTAAAGTCGAAACATTATTTCTCAGCCACAACATTCTTTCTCCTGTAATTGTCTTAATTTTATGAAACACCCAAACGTCAAAACTTTGGCTGATTAAATATGCAGTTATTGAACCAATAACAAAGATTGGAGAGTAAACAGCTAAAGTTGAAATTGCTTCATGAACAGATTCTGCAGAGCTGCTAATTTGAGATGGAACATATAAAGTGCTGAGAACAAGAGTCAGCATAACTACAACATTGGCGACAGCACCAATTATTACTGCTTTTGTTGCTTCTTTTCTTCCATATTTTTCATTTAATAGATCTGTAGCAAAATAAATTCCAGAGTACATTATGGCGCCCATACTGACCGTAAAGGTGTATCCAAACACTTCAAGATCACTTACCTTGCCGCCTTGTAAATTTCCTAAAATAATCCCCAGGACTACGGCTATGTATAAACCTTCTTTTCCAAAAAAGTAAAATAAGATTATGGCAAGCGATAAGTCGTACAGAACAGTGACTATCCATAAAATTTCTGGATTACTGTAAAAAAATTCTAAGTTCATTTATTTAGTAATATGGGTTGATCAAAACCAAACCTTAGTTTAACTTATTAAAAACTTAAATTGGATAAGGAGTAATTTATGACAGATTTAGCTTTATTTAGGGAAGAAACCAGAGATTGGTTGGAAATAAACTGTCCACCAGAAATGAAGAAACCAATGACTCCACATGGAATGACTTGGGGCGGACGAAACTGCAAATTTTCACACCCTGATCAAGAACTTTGGCTTAAAAGGCTTGGTGAAAAAGGATGGACGGCACCTACGTGGCCAAAAGAGTATGGTGGTGGCGGTCTTAGTTATGACGAGAATAAAGTTTTAGCTGAAGAGATGTCTAATCTTGGTACAAGAATGCCACTTGCTAGTTTTGGTCTATGGATGCTGGGTCCAGCTCTCTTAGAGTATGCTTCTGAAGAGCAGAAAATGGAACATATCCCAAAGATAATAAAGGGCGAAGTAAGATGGTGCCAAGGTTACAGCGAACCTGGATCAGGTTCAGACCTGGCTTCTTTAAAAACAAAGGCTGTTGAAGACGGAGAAAACTATATTGTTAATGGTCAAAAGGTTTGGACGTCTTACGCAAATGAGTGTGACATGATCTTTACTCTTGTAAGAACTGGAGCACAAGAACCCAAGCATGAAGGAATAAGTTTCTTGTTGATAGATATGGATCAATCTGGGGTAGAAACGAAACCCATTAAATTAATTTCTGGTGCGTCACCTTTTTGTGAAACCTTTTTTACTGATGCGGTTGTGCCAAAGAAAAATCTAGTCCATAAACTTAATAAAGGTTGGGACGTAGCTAAAAATTTGCTTCAACACGAAAGAAAAATGTTAGCAAGCATGGGTCTTGGCGGTTCAAAAGCTGCTAGTAAAGGAAAAACAGGATCTGGTCTAGCAACATTATCGAAAAAATATGTTGAGGTAAAAGAAGATAAAATCGTAGATGAAGGTTTGAGACAAAAAATTGCTAAATGTGATATGAATTCTCATGCTTTTAGTTTGACCTTAAAAAGAGTTTCAGAGGAAGCAAAAAATAGTAACAATGGTCCAAGCGCCGCTACTTCTATTTTTAAACTATATGGTTCAGAGCATAATAAACAGAAATATGAAATTATGCTTGAAGCTATGGGAAGTCAAGCTCTCGGATGGGAAGGTGGAGAATTTGGACCAGAAGAACTCGCAATCACCAGAGAATGGTTAAGAACAAAAGCTAATTCCATTGAAGGTGGGACTTCTGAAGTTCAATTAAATGTAATTTCAAAAAGAGTCTTAGATTTGCCTCAATAATTTTATGTCTCTCGTTCTAAACGAAACCGCTGCTTTTCTCCAGGATCAAACTCAAAGGTTTGCTCGAGAAAAAACTCCAACAAGTCATTTCAGATCTGTGAGAGATTCTGAAAATCCAGAATGTTTTGACCGAGAAATATGGAAACAAATGGCTGAACAAGGCCTGTCTGGAATTTTAATTCCCGAAGAATATGGAGGTTCAAATTTTGGATTATCTGGTATCGGTGTTGTGTTACAAGAACTTGGGAGAACTCTAACCCCCTCTCCTTTATTTGCTACAGCTGTATTGGGCGCTAGTTTAATATCTAAACTTGGTTCTGAAGAACAAAAGAAGAAATATCTTCCAGAAATAGCAAACGGCAACCTGACCTGTGCTTTTGCATTTGAAGAAGGCCCAAGACACAATCCAATTGTCTCAGAAGTTACAGCAGAGAAGAAAGGAGATAAATTTTTAATTAATGGCAAAAAATGTTTCGTTGTTGATGGTGGTTTTGCAGACTTGATAATTATTGCTGCAAAAAGTCCAAAAGGAACTTCTTTATTTATAACCAATAAAAACTCCAAAGGAATGGAAATAAAAGAAGCAAAAATGGTAGATAGTAGAAATTCAGCTAATATAATTTTTACAGATCTAGAAGTAAACTCTGAGAATGTCTTGGGCGAAATTGATAATGCTCAAGATACCATCGAAGAAGTTTTAGATATTGCAAGAGCTGCTATATCCGCAGAAATGCTTGGAGGCGCCCTAGAAGCATTTGAAATCACAATTAATTATTTAAAAGAAAGAGAACAGTTCGGAGTAAAAATTGGATCTTTTCAAGCTTTGCAACACAGAGCAGCTAATATGTTTACTGAACTAGAGTTATGCAAATCTTGTATCTTGGAAAGTCTATCTTGCTTTGAAGAAAAATCTAATGATGTTCCAAGAATAGTTAGTCTAGCTAAAGCAAAAATTGGAGAAACTTTTCATTTAATTTCTAATGAAGGCGTTCAAATGCATGGTGGCGTGGGCGTTACTGATGAATACGATATAGGGCTCTATTTGAAGAGAGCGAGAGTTGCAGAGCAGATTTTTGGAAACTCAGAATTTCATAGAAATAGATACGCTGAATTAACTGGCTACTAAAAAATATGTCTTCAACAAGTATTGAAAAATTACTTGAAATTATGAGACAACTCAGAGATCCCGAGCAAGGTTGTGAATGGGATAAACAACAAACTTTTAAATCTTTAATACCTTATTTAAAAGAAGAGTCAGCTGAAGTTGTTGAAGCAATCGAGAAAGAAGACTATGACAATTTAAAAGAAGAGCTCGGAGATTTGCTTTTGCAAATAGTCTTTCACTCTCAAATTGCAAAAGAGAAAAAATTATTTTCTTTTGAAGAAGTAGTTGAAGAGCTTTCAAATAAATTGGTTAGAAGACATCCTTATGTCTTTGATTCTAGAAAAAAACATACTGCTGAGGAACAAGCACAAATGTGGAAAAAAATAAAATCTGAAGAAAAAAAGTGAATACTCTTACAGAAAATTTTAAGGGAACAGTTTGTTTTTTGATTTTATTAACAAATACGCTTCTTTTAGCCACTTTAATGATTCCATTAGGAGTTATTAAATTCTTGATTCCCATCAAATCTCTTAGAATATCCTTCACAAAAATGATTATTAATATCGGTGAAATTTGGATTTCAGTAAATTCAGTTTGGGTTTTAAAAATTTTAAATCCAAACATTCAAATACAAGGTTTTGAAAGCCTGAATAAAAATGAATGGTATTTAACAACTTCAAACCACCAAAGTTGGGCTGATATTTTCATGGTTCAAATGTTGACTAATAGGAAGATCCCTATGCTTAAATTTTTCATGAAGCATGTATTAATCTATGTTCCTGTAATAGGTATTTGTTGGTGGGCATTGGATATGCCATTTTTAAAAAGATACACCAAAGAACAGATTAAAAAAAATCCTGCATTAAAGGGGAGAGACTTTAAAGAGATGAGGAAATCTCTAAATCATTATTCTTTACATCCAGTGTCTGTTTTTAGTTATGCAGAGGGAACAAGGTTTACTCAAAAAAAACATGAAGCTCAAGATAGCCCTTATACTAATCTTCTTAAACCTAAAGAAGGCGGCATGGCCTTAGCGTTATCTGTAATCCCAAGTATTAAATTTTTAATCGATATAACTATTATTTATGAAAGCCCAAAAAGAAGTTTTTGGGATTATTTGTGTGGTAGGCTAAAAAATATAAAAATTTTTGTAAAAAAAATAGAAATCCCTAAGGAGTTTTTAAATGAAAGGCTTGCTGAAGATGACGGATTGCGCTCTAACTTTAAAGTTTGGCTTAATGATATCTGGAAAAATAAAGATGACCTCATCTCAGCCGAATCTCTTAAATAATTTAGTATGAAAAAAATTCTTCTCCTAACCTTTCTCTGCTTATCCATTAATTCGTTTGGTTTAGAAAGAATTTTTCCTCTTACAGAAGAAGATAGATCTTTGTATTCAAAAGTTTATGAGGAAGTTCAATATGTTCTCCAAAAAAATCATTTCAATAACGACATATCATTAAGGAAATCCAAAATTGTTGAGAAATATATAAATCAGGTAGATAGTCAAAAAACCATATTTACGGAAAATGAAATAGAATCTTTTTCCATAAAACCTCTAATTAGTCCAACCGATGAAATAAATCTTGCCTTTATGCTTTTCAATTACTACAAGGAAAGATCTATAAATTTACTTGAGCATCAAAAATCTTTAATTGAATTGGTAGAAAATGAAGAGGATTTAAATGGCACTGAAATTGTTTACAAAAATAGAGAAGATTTAGATCGATTTAAATCATACTCACAGATTAAAACGTATCAGCAAAACCTTGCCCTTAGTGAGCTTATTTCAATTTATTTAAAAGAAAATGATCTCACTAAAGCTAAAGAAAAAATCATAAAAAGATTGAATAATCGAAAGAAGAGCCTGAATAGAATTTCATCAGATGAGATTTTTAGTCTTTACATCAACTCCTATACTGATTTCTATGACCCCCACACAAATTATATGACTCCCACTACCCAAGAAGATTGGGAAATAAATTTAAAAGCGTCGTTGGAAGGCATTGGGGCAATTCTATCCTCAGAAGATGGCATCACAAAGATTACTAGATTAATTCCCGGCGGACCAGCTGAAAAATCAGGACTTCTTAAGGTGACTGATAAAATTGTTGGGGTTGGTAAGTCTATAAATGACAACGTAGTTGATGTTCGAGATTGGAGAATCGACGAAGTGGTTAAACTTATCAGAGGACCAAAGTCTACAGTTGTTCAACTAGAAGTTTTACCCGCTGCTTCAGATAACGAAGACAAAGGAAAATTGATTGAAATTACTAGAGATGTTGTGAAACTTGAAGATGCAGCTGCAAAGAAGAAAGAAATTGAAATTAAAAGAGCTTCACGTAATTACAATATCGGAGTCATAGAATTACCAACTTTTTATATGGACTTTGAAGCTTACAACAAAAATAGATTTGACTATAAAAGTAGCTCAAGAGATGTAAAAAAAATATTAAGGGAATTAGACGAATCAAACATTGATGGGCTTGTACTAGATCTAAGGGGAAATGGCGGAGGCTTTCTTTATGAAGCCTATTCTTTAGCAAAACTTTTCATTGGCAGAGGCAATGTTGTTCAAGTCATGGAAGCGAATGGTTCATTGCAGTCCTTGGGACATAATTTAGGCCAACAAAATTACGACGGACCCATTGTTATTTTAGTTGATAAATTAAGCGCATCTGCTTCTGAAATACTTGCTGGAGTAATACAAGATTATGATCGAGGACTAGTAATTGGGAGTCAAACTTTTGGAAAAGGAACCGTACAAAGAATGATAGAACTTTCACATGGTCACTTAAAATTTACGGAACAAAAGTACTATAGGGTCTCAGGAGAAAGTACTCAAAATAAAGGGGTTGAACCAGACATCACAATTCCTCTAGTTTTTGATGATGAGGAAATAGGAGAAAGGTCATATGAAAATTCTCTTCCCTATAATCATATCGATCCAATCTTTTACCGTTCGTTTAATAATGTTGAAAATGTAGATCTTCTTAAAACAACTTCTTCAAACAGAACTGATTCAAATGAAATGAGTATTTACATAAATTCTCAACAAGAATTCTATGAAATCGAAAAAAATAGTAATGAGGTTCCAATAAATTTAGAAATCAGAAAAATTATGAAACTCGCTAGAGAAGAAAAAATCCTAAAGATGGAAAATAAATTTAGAAAATCATTAAATTTAGATCCTTTCGTAACTTATGATGAATTTGTAAACTCAGATCCAGAGGAGATTTCAGAGCTCAGAGAAGGAATTGTTTTAAAAGAAGCTGCAGAAATTCTTGTCGATTCTATTCAACTCAAGGAAGCTCCATCAAGGCTTAGTTTCGGTATTTTAAATCAATGAAAATTTTTTCATTCAACGTTAATGGAATCAGAGCTAGATATCATCAGTTAGAAAAACTGATTTCTAAGCACACACCTGAGGTTTTTTGTTTACAAGAAACGAAAGTTCACAATGATGACTTTCCTCATGAAGAGATAGATAAACTTGGATATCAAAAAATTATTAACGGTCAAAAAGGTCATTATGGTGTCGCCACTTTCCATAAAGACAACTTATTGTCATCAAGTATTGGCTTTGAAACAGATGACGAGGATGCTCAATGCAGACTGATAACTTCAAGGCATTTATTAAATAAAGAGGAAGTGGTAATAATAAATGGATATTTTCCTCAAGGCGATAATCGAGATCATCCCAAGAAATTTCCTTACAAAGAAAAATTTTTTAAAGATCTCATGAAACATTTAAATAATAATTTTAAAAAGAACGAAAATATAATAATTTTAGGAGATTTAAATATTTCTCCGGAAGATATAGACATAGGTATTGGAGAAGATAATAGAAAAAGATGGTTGGCCACAGGAAAATGCAGTTTTTTACCAGAAGAAAGAGAGTGGTTACAGAAAATTAAAGATTGGGGTTTCAAAGATTCTTACAGAAAGTTTTACCCAGAATCAGATGAAAAATTCAGCTGGTTTGATTATAGAAGCAGAGGTTTTGATGATTCGCCAAAGAGAGGATTAAGAATAGATCATTTATGGGTTACTGAAAGCCTATTAGATTTGGCAGAGGCAGCTGATATTGATTATGAAATTAGAGGCATGGAAAAACCATCAGACCATGCTCCAGTCTGGACTGAATTTAAATTTTAAGTCTCTTTTCTTTAAAAAAGCTAGATAAAAGTTCGGCGCATTCCTCTTTCAAAATACCGGAGGTTATCTCAAATTTATGATTTAGCTTTGTGAAATTAATTTGATCTTTATTGTATTGAAGAGCTCCAGTCTTAATATCGTCTGCGCCATAAATTAATTTACTTATTCTTGCATGAACAAGAGCACCAAAACACATTAGACAAGGCTCGAGTGTCACGTAAAGATTACATTCATTGAGACGGTAATTACCAACATGCTTTGCCGCAGCTCTTATAGCAATTATTTCAGCATGAGCAGTAGGATCATGATTCTGTATGCATTGGTTGAATCCTTTCCCAATAATTTCTCCCTTAAAAGTAACAACAGCGCCAACCGGTACTTCATTTGATTCTCCGCCCTTTCTAGCTAATTCAATTGCTTGGCGCATAAAAGTAACATCTACATCTTCAATCATATCGCTTAATCGAGAATCTTGTCCTCGGATATTTTACTTCCTTCGTTTTCAAAAATTAAATCTTTGTTGGATTTAAGTCGATCGACATACAAAAACCCAAACAAATGATCTAATTCATGTTGAAAAACAGTAGCTAAGAAATCTTCAACTATTAATTCTTTCTCTTCAGCTTGTTCATTTAAATAACTAATTTTAAGTTTTCTTGGTCTTTCGACGTATCCTCTTAGACCTGGAACACTTAAACACCCTTCCCAAAACCCTTGTTTTGTTTCATCTAATATTTCAAGTTCTGGATTGAAAATTACAAATTCTTCAGAATCTTCAATATTTTCATATCTTTCAGAATTACTATCTAATTTAATTACGGCTAATTGTTTTAAGATACCAATTTGTGGTGCAGCAAGACCAATTCCTCCGGCTTCCTCCATAACTTCCCACATTTTTTTTACTAATTCTTTAGAGGGTTCAGATAAAATTTCATCCTTTGAAAAAGGCGAGGAGACCTCTCTTAAAATTGGATTACCCATTTTAAGTATTAATTTGTGTCCAATCATATTAATTGTTTTTGTTTAAGTTTTTCAGAAAAGGCAAATGTTACTAAAAAAATACAAATCATACTTACAAATACAATTAGTTTTTGGGCAATGACATTTGGAATTAGATCATCTTTATTTTCAATCGGATTGCCTCCAACATTTAAATAGATCACATAGAGTATTGTTGAAACTAAAAATAAAGAAATTATGTATAAATAATACTTAGAGATTTTACTTCTTATCAAAGCAACTAAAATGAAAAAAGATGCGGGGATCATTAATCGGAATGAGTTTTTTGCAAAAAAGACATGCTCCTCAAAGTAAAGATCAAAGGGTGTGAACCCAACTGCGGCAAAAAATATTGCTCCTATAAAAAAAAGTATTGCTCCGAAAAGACTAAAATAATAATTTATTTTGTCGTCATCAAATATTAAGGGAATTGATAAAAATGCTATTCCTGCTAAAGCAAAAACTGATAAAGATAATGCGAAGAAAGTTGAAGACAAAAAATTTACTTCGCCAGAATGAGATTCATATCCACCTAGATCACTCAAAAAATTACTAGTAAATGAGTATCCAAGTTGATTGGGGTCATGAATATTACCGCCGGGATAAAAAAACATGGCAACCAAAACACCAAAAATAAAAAAAATAGACGAATATCTGATTACATTAATTGCCAAGAATAAGTTCATAAACCTCAATAATACCAAAGATAAATTAGTTATAATCTCTCAAATTCTAATTATGGATAAAATATATTCATCTCTTGAAAAACTCGCTAACACAAATGTTTTAGGATACAAAAATTCTACATATGAGAATGAATTTTTGTCCCTCGAAACCAGAAGCTTTAATTTTTCTGATGAAGTATTAACACTCTTTGAAAAGATATACTCATCCCATGAAATAGATAA
This sequence comes from Gammaproteobacteria bacterium, assembly GCA_004213955.1. Taxonomy (GTDB): domain Bacteria; phylum Pseudomonadota; class Gammaproteobacteria; order Magnimaribacterales; family AG-339-G14; genus AG-339-G14. Next base: position 26,258 of record SGZL01000003.1, on the reverse strand, counting down.
AGCTTTAATGGATTTAAAATCTGGTGAAATATTAAATGAATCAGAAAATAAATCGGTTTCTCATTTATTGTTGAGAAATAAACCTTCTTCCTTTCTTCAAAAAGATCTTACGAGAGTAAAGTTGTTGAAGGATAAATTAATCAAAAATGATATTAAAAATATAATTATCCTTGGAACAGGAGGATCTTATGAAGGTCCAAAACTTTTACTGGAAAGTTTAAAAAGTTCATCAACTGAAAATTTTAATTTTATTTTCATAACTGGTTCTGATGAAGCTGAATTTTTAGAAAAAACAAAAAATCTTTTACCTCATGAGACAGTTTTTTTTATTTCTTCTAAATCGCTAACGACTATCGAAACTTTAGAAAGTACAAAACTAGCTCAAAATTGGCTTGAAAGCGAACTTCAAAAAGATTCTAAAAATAACTTTTTTGTTATCACGGCAAATGAAAAAAAGGCGAAAGAGTCTTTCTTAGAAGAAAATTCTTATTTCTTTGAGAATTCAATTGGTGGAAGATATTCCATCTGGAGTATTGTTTCTCTTCCCGCCATATTACATTTTGAAGAGGAGTTTTCAGAGTTTCAAAAAGGAGGCTCATTAGTCGACAATTTAATTCATGAAGATGAAGAATTTAAAACTATAGTAAAAAAAATTTCATTTTTAGATCTTTGGAATAATAATTTACTAGATTTTAAAAACAGAATTATTTTGACTTATTCTTGGCCGTCTAGATCGCTACCCAATTACTTTCAGCAACTAGAGATGGAGTCTTTAGGAAAATCTCCAGCTCTAAATTCTCCTTTTAAGAACACTTGTCAATCCATCTTTGGGGGATATGGTCCAAAGGCCCAACATTCTTATTTTCAGCAGATTCACCAAGGTACATCAAAATATTGCATTGATTTAATTTCGAATAAAGAGGACCGCCTCAAAAACAATTTAGTATCAAAACAACTAAAAGCTCAAAAAATGCTTTTTGAAAAAAGTCCTGATGAATTTAAAAATACATCCAAGACAGTTAACGCTAATGCCTTATACAATCATTTTGAATTATCAAAATTGAATGGTTTCAATTTAGGATTTCTCATAGCTTTTTGGGAGTATCGAACTTTTATATCTGCAAAACTGCTTAATATCAATCCATTCGATCAATTTGGTGTCGAAGCCGGGAAAAAGCTTACAGAAGAACTTTAAATTATTTTGCAGTAACTGCTTTAATAAAAGCTGGTCTGGCTTTAATTCTCTCTACATAACCTTTTAAATTAGGCATTTCGTCAGTGACACAACCTAGGTCAGACAACTTAGTGCAACAATGACCGGTCATAAATTCAACTCCAGAAAAATCACCTATTAAATACTCTTTTCCTTCTAAAGCCGATTCTATGGCTTGAAGAGATTTAGAAGCTAGCCTTTGGGCTTGTCCCAAAACTGTTTCGTCTCTTCTTTCAGGTGGAAGCAGAATAGTATGAACAACTATGGTATTCATTGGTTGAGCAATCATGCCCTCACAAAAATGAAACCACTGCAGATAATAAGGATATTCAGCAGAATCAATGCTAGGTTTTAAACCGCCATTCTTATGTTTCTCTATAACGTAATCAATAATTGCGCCTGATTCATAAATGCTTACATCTCCATCTTCTAAAACAGGAATCCGACCTAGTGGATGTCTTTTTCTGTGCTCCTCAGATTTCAATGCTTCTGGATGAAAAGCCATAGAATTTAAATCGTAAGGTAGCTCAAGCTCCTCTAATAACCACAAAATTCTTTCAGCTCGTGATCCGGGGGCAAAATGAAGTTTTAACATTGTTCTCTCCTTAATAATATTAAAAAACTACTTTAGTACATTATTTGATTAAATAAAAAATTATTTAAATAAACAAATAGCTCTTACTTCAATACTCTCTCTAGGGCTTACTGTTTCAGCAACCGAAAAATCGTCAAATGCACTATGTAAAGTCGGTAAAAAAGGCTTTTCCGATGAATCAAAAGTTTTAAACATCAATACTTCATCCTTTTGCATTTTTGGGTAGTAATACCATTGATGTTTATCATTAAAGCTAGACTGATAAATTTCTACAGTAAATCCATCATCCCCATCCAGATAATTAAATAAGTCAGTTGGTATCAATTCACTCTCAGATACAGTTGATGAATCGCATACAGCAAAAGGCGCATCTAAAGAATCTTTATCAAACCGTCTCCAGAGATTAAAAACAGAAATTCTAGAAGGATCTATCTTAGATTCTTCTATTAGTGGTTTCACCGTTTCGTTGAAATTTGGAGTGAAATCATTGTGCACGAGTCTATGAGCACCCAACATTTTTCCCTGCTGTGCTTCAAATTCATTTCTAGTGATATGTGAAACTATATAGACTTCGTCCGCATTAGTTTCTTTTTTAACAAGCTCCTGCATCTCAAAATAATAAGCAGAGGAAACAACGGCATCATTATAAAAATCCTGAACTGATGTTTCATGTTTGAGTAACTTAAAACCCTCTTTTACTAGAGAGCTATCTATGTCTCTAGCATTTTTTACATCTCTTAAAAAACTTTTATGGTCAGGACGATTTGGATCTGGCTCAGAAAGACCGAATTGAGGTTTTGGCTCATCGCTTTTTAAAGGTTTTCTATAAAAAAACTCAGCCTTGACAGAATCCATAAAAATAATTATCTCACACAAATGTATCTTTCTTAGTAATTTTTATGCCTCTATAATCGCCAAATGAAAAATCTGTTGATATGTTTATCAATAATAATTTTGACTAGCTTAGCTGCCTCTAATATTCAGTCAAATTTTGGAAAAATAAATGTCACAACTATGACCTTGCCCACTCAAGATGGACAACATCTTGTTTATGACTGGTATAAGCCTGAGACTGTATCAAAGCAAAACAAGGCTCCTTTCATAGCTATTATCCCAGGTTTTCAAAGATCGAAAGAGGCATTATCAAATTTTGCAATTGAGCTAGCCAGAAGAGATATTGTGGTTGCTTTAATAGATCCATATGCACAAGGTTTATCAAGCTCTTCAAAACAAAATAGATCCGCTACTAAAGAAGGATATGGAATGTTTGCCCTTGTGAATCACGTCCATGCAAACGAATCATTTAACTATATAGACAAATCAAGAATTGGAACCACTGGTCATTCTATGGGGGGTAACGCAGCTATTCGAGGAGCCGACCTATTTGGAAGAGAAGCAAAGCTTCTGAATCAAGATAGCAAACTTCATTCCATTTATATTTCTGGTTTTGTTCTTACGCTTAGAGATAATATTTTAAAAAACATTCAGTCCAACGCAGGAGTCAGTTATGCGCTTTATGACGAGGGAGGCTTTAGAAACGAACTTTCTGGTTGGGACTCGACAAATATGGAAATTGCACCCGAATCTTTAAGGTTTGTAAATTGGGGTATACATGGAAGCTCTCAGGGCGAGGCAAAAGTGGAGATTGGAAAGTTTTATGGGTCTCTTGATGATAGATCACTCAGAATAGTTCACAACGAGCCATTACTTCACCCTTTTCAACCTTACAATTTTGAAGCCATGCAAAACCAACTTGAATTCTTTGAAAAGTCATTTCAACTAAATCCTAAAATAAGCTCAACTAATCAAATATGGCATTGGAAAGAACTAATGACTTTAATTAGCATGATTACCTCTTTAATAATGCTTTTACCTCTTACTAGAGTTTTGCTTAACTTGCCTTTTTTTACGGATATAAAAAAAACAGTGCCGCCAGCCTTACCTTCCCCCGGAAAAAAAGGAAGAATAATATTTTGGTCTTTATTTTTCATTGGTGCTGGAATAGCTTGTGTAACTTTTATTCCGATGGTTGAAGTTGCAAAAATAGTTTTTCCTGAGGCATCATCTCGTGAATTAACTTGGTTCTTTCCACAAAGGATGAATAATTCGGTAATGCTTTGGGCTACTTTCAATGGCTTAGTAGGGTTTATTTTATTTTTTGGAGCTTACTATTTTCACGGTAAAGCCAACGGAGTTAATTCGGATTATTGGGGTTCTAGAATTAATCTGGAAGATTTCTTGAAGACCGTTCTTCTATCTGTTCTTATTTTTACCCTTTACTACTTGATCCTAAATTTGATCTATTTTTTATTTCACGTGGACTACAGATTTTGGTTTATGGGAGTAAGAATCTTCCAAGCTGAATATTTACTAGTGCTATTAATGTACGTCCCTTTCTTTTACATCTTCTTTTTATCTAATTCTTTGCGAGTCAATGGATCAATTCGAGTAGAGAACCAACCTAAGTGGTTATCTTTATTAATCGGTGGTATTGGAAATTCTTTAGGTTTGATCTTGATTATATTTATTCAATATCTCACCTATGGTCTCACAGGAACGGTATTTTGGACCACTAATTGGTTAAGTGTGAACTTATTATTTGCGATCGTGCCAATGATGTTTATCTTGCCTTACTTCAACCGATATTTTTTTGATATGACTGGGCAAATTTATCTTGGTCCTATGATAACCACGCTAGTATTTATCATGATCCTATCGACAAATACCGTAGTTTATTTGCCAGTATAAAAATCTGAAGATACTTGCCACGCTACTTGTTGGATAATCTTTGCCTTGTTCGGATCAAGACCAAATAAAAATGGATTGCCTTCAGGAGTTTTTTTATAAACCGAAGAAAAAATAACACAAGCCGCAAGATAAGTTCCTAGCTTACTAGGGTGTCTTTTATCCCTAGTGTATAAATTAATGTCAGGAAAATTTTTATTTATCTCGGCAAATGCTAATCCCACGGGTATAACCAAGATATTATTTCTGTTCGCTGCATCAATATATTCCTTAGCGAGTTTCTTTGTCATTGAAGACTTGTCCTTATAAGCCCAGGTCATCATTAACGCAGGTTCGATGTTTGCCTCTCTCAAAGTTTTTGAGTGCACATCAACGACTTTATGAAACATTGATTTAGTTGCCTCTGAAATCGGACATCTTGAGCAGTCATGCATTATGGCTAATTCGAAAGGTTTTTTTTCTAAGTTGACCAGATTATTGCTTTTATCGAAAGTAAAAGAACCTATAAAAGGGTTAGAGATATATGTTTTGACATTATGCCAAGTCAAAGAAGAGCCGTTAATGGTAATTTTACGAATTCGATGATCTTTGCCTAAAGATTTATCGGCCCTAATCAAATTTACTAAAGGGTTGTGCATGCCATTGTTGTAGTAAATAAAGCTGTTACCAATCATTAAAACTTGTTCTGGGTTCTCATTTTCAAGGCTTTTTTTATCCGGTGACGATGCGAGCAATAAATTGGTAAGGACAAGCAACCAAACCATAAACAAAATTTTCATAATTATCCCTAAAATTAAATTTTATAAGATATTTTATATAAAAGCTTAAACAGTTGAAGAATTATGACGGTTTGTTAACATTTCCTTAATTCAAATTTACTGTGGGGGGATAAAAATGAATACTTTAAATTTCCTGAAAGGAATCACCCTTTCTTTATTAATTTCCTCTTCTTTATTGTTTGCCCAAAATGAAGGTGGCACAGAAGAAGAAGTTACAGTTGTTGGCTCACAAATTAAAGGAGCGTCAATTACAGGAGCACTGCCAGTAACAGTTTATTCGATCGACGATATTGAAGCGTTGGGAATTGACTCTGGTGATGAGCTTTTAGAAAACATAACAGAACAAGGACAAAACGAGTTTGCTGAATCTTCTGAAACCGGTGGAATTAATAGTTCGCGTGGGGACATGGGTGCTTACAACTTAAGAAATATAAGTGCTGGTAATACTTTAGTTCTTCTCAATGGGAGAAGATTAGTTACTTCTCCAGGATTCCAAACCGAATTAATTGGTGGTGGTTTCACTCCAGTCAGTACTGTTAACTCAAACTTAATCCCTACCAATGGATTGGACAGAGTTGAAGTACTTCGAGATGGAGCCTCAGCAATTTACGGTGCGGACGCAGTAGCTGGAGTTGTGAACAATGTTACAGATACTGAATTTGAAGGAATGATTGTAAAAACCAGAGCGAAAACTTTTAGTGAATTCAATGCCCACGATAGGGCTGTCAGCTTACTTTTCGGAACCGGATTTAATAATGGCGACTCCAATATTACTGTAAGTTATGATTTTGTGAGAAAAGGTCACGCAGAAGCAGCTGAACACCGCGTCATGAGTCAAGGTGACTTGGCTGTGTTTTTACCTGGAGGCGCGACAGACCCATATCAAGCCTTCTTTGACAATACTAGCTCGCAAGCTTATTTAGGACAATTTGATATGAAAAATGCTTCAAGTGCTGTACCAAGTTCTACTAGAGGCTATGTTGATTCTAGGGGAGAATTCCAAGTTCTTCCTATCGCTGACGCAAGATGTGCAGCTTCTGAAGGAAGCGTTACAACCATTTACGACACTGGTTTTGGTACCTGTATTGTAAGTGACAGTTCAACTAATGCTTTAACTCGCTGGAATAAAAATGCTTACGCATGGGTCAGAGGTAAAACAGATCGTCACAATCTATTAATTAATTTAACTACTGATTTAGACAACGGCATGACTCTTTACAACGAAATTGCTTATTACGATTCCAACTACTTCAGTCATCGTGATCTTTCAACGCAATATCCAAGAAAACTTGCGATTTCTGCAGCTTCTTTTTACAACCCTTTAAGAGCTTCTCCGTCACTATCGGCAGCGTTTGATCCTGACGCTGAGCTAATGATCGATAATTTTAGAACTGGTGACCTACCGAGAACAGTTGATGTTGAAAAAGAAACTTGGCGTTTCCTTCAAGGTTTAAGTGGCACGGTCGGTGATTGGGACTTTGATGGTGCTGTTGTCATTTCCGAAGCTACATCAGAAGATTTAGGTGGTAATCGAGTAGATTTCCTTTTAATGCAACAAGCATTATTCGATACAACAAGTGCCGGATATAACTTCCTATGTGATTGGGTAAATACTAATTGCTCAACTAATATAGAACAAACTTTAGTGAACGTTCTTAAAGTTCAAGAATCTGAACTCAAAATGTTTGATCTTAAATTTACTAAAGATGATCTCTTTGAAACCAATGCAGGTCCAGTTGGTTTCTTGATTGGAGTTGAATACAGAGAAGAAACTTACGTTGATGATAGAGATCCTAGACTAGACGGAACTATAAATTATCACCACATTTCGCAAACTACTTCTACAAGTTCGTCTTGTCGATTAGGTGATCCCACAACGGGTGCGCTGCCAACTGGTTTTGATGGCTCGGCTGCAAGCACAGGCTTATCTTCAAGTTGTTATCCATCTACATATACCTATCCTTACATTGGTGCAATTATGGGTGGAACGGCGACTGCTGATTCTTCAGGCAGTAGAGACACAAGTTCAATTTTTGCTGAATTAGCTGTTCCAGTTGCAGATACTGTTGACATGCAAGTTGCAGCTAGATTCGAATCAACTTCTGACTTTGGTGATGAATTGGTTGGTAAATTCGCTGTGGGTTGGCAAGCTTCAGATAATGTGCTTTTGAGAGCTTCGGCTTCAACTACTTTTAAAGCACCAAATTTAGTGGCAATGAATCAACCCTTCATAGTGAGATTTAATCGTAATCAACAGGATTATGCGAAGGCTGTTATCGACACTGATGACGATTATGTCAACGATTGGATCTACCGAAGAGCAGAAGGTAATTCCAATTTAGAAGCAGAAACTTCTAATAACTTCTCTATCGGAGCAGTAATCGAGCCAATTGCAGATCTTTTAATTACGATCGATGCTTTTAAAATTGATAAAAAAGATACTGTGGGAGTTTTTGGAACATCTAATGAAACTGCCCTGGATCTTTTAAACCGTTGGAATGCTAGAACTGGAACTGCTGATGCAAATGCTGCTGCAGCTGTTGCTAGATGTACTGCGCAGTCTACTGGAACCGGTTATAGTTCAAGTTTGGCCTATAATCCAAACGTTGTAAGGACTGCTATAGATGAAGACGACTATGATGACATGGATACAGATGCTCAAGCTCTCGGACTTTGTCCAGTAGGAAATCATGATTATGTTCTTTCCAGTTTATTAAACCTTGCCGATCGAACGGTCGAAGGTTTTGACGTAGCGGTTTACTACGATTGGGACACTGACTTTGGTTCGTTTGCACTAAGATATAAAGGTGCTTTCACTACCAAACTCGAACAAAATGCTTCCGCTGGTTCAAAAGCTGAAACTTTAATTAATGCAATTGAAGCTGGAACTTTTAGTGACGCAATTACAGCCATTGGAGCGTCTTCAACTATTGGAGCAGTAGTGGCTTCAGGATACGGTGCTTTAGAGGGTACCGATTCTTACTTTGAAGACAAGCACTCGGCTAGATTCTCTTGGAGACTTAACGACTTTAGTGCGTCATTAACAGCTAGAAGAGTAGGTGATTATGTTCAAAGTTCAGTAGTTGATTCAAATGGAGTGCCTTGGACTGTTGATGCTATGACTACCTATAACTTAGCTTTAGCTTATCGATTTGATTTAGATGATACTGCCATGAAAATTACTTTTGGATCAAACAATTTAACCAATGAAGAGGCGCCATTGGCTGCTGATACATTTGGTTTTGATCCAGACGTTCATAATGGATTCGGTAGAACTTTCTACTTAGATCTAAGAGCTTCTTTTTAAATTTATAAGACACTGAAAAAAACCCTTGCTTTGCAAGGGTTTTTTTTTAATAAAATTTCTTAAACCGTTACGCCAGATTCTTTCAATCTTTGTTTAATTTTACCGGTCAATAATAAATAAACCATGTGATGATCACCCCTTAAAGACCATAGAGGATAAGTGAAAGTTGCAGGTTTATTTTTCTCATAAAAAAAATGCCCTATCCAAGCAGGGCCATATCCTGCAAGTAATATTAAGGGTAAAAATAAAAAATTTTGAGTGACAATAAGCGACCAAAATAGTGCTTGGTAACCCAAAGTACCGAAGTAATGAAGTACACGAGTACTTTTTTTACTGTGTTCTCTTAAGTAAAAAGGAAAGAAATCTTGGTAGGTTTGATATCTAGAAGTATTTTCCATAATTTATTATAAACATTTTTAAAATCTAATTAACCATGTTTATGAATTAGCTTGAATGCCCAAGATGCTATTTTTGGATTTGCTTCAGCATTTAAAACAAATTCTTGTCCGTAACCCTTATAGGAAAGTTTTACTTTTTTTGGATCTGACCATTGCAAACGATTCATAAACAAGTTTTGAGAGTTCTTAAACTCGTTTGGAAATTGCCAATTGGATCTAGTTTTGTTCTTCTCGGTTAAAATTAAATCCTTGTGTGTTTTTTTAAAAAGACCATGACCTCTTTTAAAAGTTTTTCTTCTATTTAAAGTCAATTGATTAGCTCCTATGAAGAGAGTGTTATTTTTGTATCTGGTCACGTCTTTGAAACCATGCGGATGATCAAGTTTTTTTAATTTAAGATAATTTTTAATATCTTTTTCACCTTTAATGATTTCATCTATTTGCAACCATCCAAACAGATGATGAAGATCAGTTCCTTTCATGCCAGCATTTCTAAACCAACCAAAAAATAAGAATAAATCTCCTGTTTGAACCTCAAGATTATCTAACTCTGTTTGCGCGGCGTTTGCTTGCCCAAAAATTCCTACTTTTTGGTTCAGTCTTGGATCGTAATGACAGTAATCATTGGGTTTGATTTTACTTTTAAAACTTTTAAGAAGCTCGGCTCCTTTGAACTCATCAAATTGTAAATTTTTGTAACGATTCGGAGATTTTTCTTTTTGGGGTATTGGTAAGGAAAAAATTCTACCGTCAGGCATGATTGGGGACGGTGCTCCACCGGCACTGGAGTCAAGACCTTTTCGACTAAGGATTATTTTTCTCAAGATCTAATCAAGATTTATTGTAGTAATCGTAGAGAATTGGAATAAATTTTGCACTCTCGCCAGATTCTTCAATATTGTGCTGCATCCAAGCTTTCAGCATTTCTTCGTTGATTAAAAACTTTGTCACCAACCAAGTTACGAGATTACCAATGATGGGCTGATCGTTATTGATGGTTAATTGAGTCATGAATAACAAACCCTCTGGGCTATCCTGATAAGCATGAATTAGCTCTCCTCCTTTGATTCCAAACATTCCAAGTTGAAAATTGTACTCTTCATCATCAAATCTAGTTATCAAAACATTCTCGTCGACTAAATACTCTCCAAAAGATTCTTTTATTCGCATGATTGAACCCGGTAACACCCTTCCGTTTTCATCTAAAAGCTTTTTTTTCCAATAAACTTTTATATGATCGTGAGGATGCCAAAGATGATATCTAGGTATCTCAATTCCATTGAAATCAACACCGTTATAAGTTGTCATTCCTTCAATATTTTCAAACCACCATCTAAACTGTTTGACGGTCAGTCCTTCCATTGGCTCGTGATGAATTGTTGCTCTCAAACCCCCGTTCGGCAGTCTCTGAAATGATGTTCTTGCTGAATCAAAAGCTTTCATTGGCCCAAAAAAACCTATTTTTTGTTTAGAGTTGTTTGAATCTAATTCGCTATTAGTAGTTTCAGTTGAATATGCAATCAAAGAGATTAAAAATAAAACTGTAAAAATTAATTTTCTTGATAAATTCATTCTCTTATATTCAAAGTCTTGTTCTAGATTAATTCAACCTTTTTGGGATTAAATTTTGGAGTTGTTATTAAATAAGCCCAGTAGAATGCAAAAAATTGCAAAATCAAACGTAAATATAATAAATACAAAGGATATTCAGGAAAAACTTCTGGAGATAAGGCCATGTATATATTGGCTGGGTACACCGCAACTATTAAAGCTGCAAGGCCCCACGCAGCTTGTTTTCTTAATTTTGGAATAAGAATACAAATTCCTCCTATTATCTCAAAAAATCCACTTATCAATACCGCTTCTAAGTGCAATGGAAAAGCCGGTGGCATTATAGAAAGATAAAAATTAGGATTTAGAAAATGATCGATACCTACATAAATAAAAATAAAAGAAAAACTTAACAGTGCAACTTTTCGCCACAAACTAATTGGTAAGTTCATATCCAAAAATTTACGAGGACAATTCTAAAATTCTTTTAAAACCAGCAATATTAGCTTTGGCTATATCTTCCATTGCAGGAGGGTTTTGACTGATGTCACCTAATTCTTTCAAAACCAGATGAGCGTCATCGTGACCCTCAACTTTTGTCATATCTTGAATCCATCTTTGAATATTGGGATGGTCTTTAAAATCGTAAAGATTTGTAAAACAATCTCTTAATTGTCCAATCTCTACATAAGCTGCCAAATCAGCCAAAGTGACCCCATCTCCTGTAATAAACTTACTTTTTTCTAGCCAATTGGTCTCCAGTGCGTTCAGAGAATCGTTGAATGATTTTCTTGAAAGTTCAATAAGATTTTCAGGTAAATTTAAATCGGTTCTTACCTTAGGGGCAAAGTATGCAAGTGAGGCTTCTTTTACTTTCCGATGGTGATAATGCAAAAAATCATCTACTTTCGCTCTTTTTTCAATATCTTCAGGATAGAAATCATACCATTCATATTTATTGCAGAGATAACTCATAATTGCGTGAGATTCAGATAGATAAAAGCCTTGTTCCGGATCTTCTAGCGCCGGTATTGTTGCGTTGGGAAATTTTTTTAAATAAGTGGGATGTCTTGTCCCATTTTCTTGTTTTGAGCCTGGCATTGTTAAAACCAATTCGAAGGACATTTTTTTATTCAAAGCCAACCATATCAACGACCTGCAAGCTTGAGACATTGGAACGCCGTATATTTTTAAAGGGCTGCTCATAATTAATCTAAGTCACTGGCATCGTGACGTTCTAATATTGCATTATCTTTTAATTGATCTGGAGATCTATTGACTCTAGATCCCCTTTTATAAGCCTCACGATCTGAGACTTCAGTAGCCCAGCGCACAACGTTTTCATAGGAAGCTACATCTAAAAACTCTGCCGCTTTATAAATGTTCCTTAGAACTAAAGTGCCATACCAAGGTGCAATTGCAATGTCAGCGATAGTATAGTCGTCTCCACAAATAAATTTCCTTTCAGCTAAATTTTTATCCAACACGTCTAATTGTCTTTTCACTTCCATAGCAAATCGATTGATGGGATATTCAAATTTCTCAGGAGCGTAAGCATAAAAATGCCCGAAACCGCCTCCAAGATAAGGAGCACTTCCCATTTGCCAGAATAACCATGACATGCATTCAGCTCTCTTCGAAGAGTCGGTAGGTAAAAGTTCTCCAAACTTTTCTGCCAAATAAACTAACATTGCACCAGATTCAAAAACTCTTGTGTGAGGATCCGTACTTCGATCAAGTAATGCAGGAATTTTTGAATTTGGGTTAATCTCAACAAAGCCACTTCCAAATTGATCACCCGTACCAATATTAATCAAGAAAGCATCATATTCTGCTCCTTCATGGCCTAAAGCTAAAAGTTCTTCTAACATTACAGTCACCTTTATCCCATTTGGTGTGCCCAGGGAATAAAGCTGGATTGGATGTTTGCCGACCGGTAATTCTTTCTCGTGTGTAGACCCAGAAATTGGTCTATTTATGTTTGCAAATTTGCCACCATTTTCGCTGTCCCACTTCCAGACTTTTGGGGGCGTGTATTGTGAATCTGACATTTTTTCTCCTAATTAAAAAATATAAATTATCTTTTTTTATTATTTATTACTAGCGAAATCTAATCATGGATGGGTTTAATTCACTAATTTTTTTTACACCCATTAATTTCATATCTCTTTCGATTTCATTTTTCATATTTCCAAGGGCTTTTTCAACTCCTTGCTGACCGGCAGCAGCTAACCCAAATAAATACATTCTTCCGCCAGAGCATGCTGTAGCACCCATTGCCAGAGCTTTTAAAACGTGAGTTCCTCTTTGAATACCACCGTCGAGAATAACCTCAATTTCTCCGCCTACCTCTTGTAGAATTTCATCCAGTTGATCAAAGGAACTTCTTCCACCATCAAGTTGTCTCCCACCATGATTCGAGACCATAATTGCATCAGCATTCATTTCTACTGCTTTTCTGGCGTCGCCTGGACTCATAATGCCCTTGAGACAGAATTTTCTCCCCCAGTTTTCTCTGAGCTTTATAACATCGTCCCAAGTCATACTCTGATCGAGCATTGTCGTAAAATAATCCCCAACAGATATAGAAATATTAGTTCCCTCGTTAACATGGCTTGATAGTTGAGAAAGTTCAAATTTTTCTCTGAATAAATAATTCAAAGCCCAAGCAGGTTTTATGCCAAACTGAAAAATGCTTTTCGGAGTTAATTTTGGAGGGGTAGTAAAACCCGTTCGCAAGTCTCTTTCTCGATTTCCGCCCGTGATGGTATCAACTGTTAAAGTTAAAATTTCAAAGTTAGCTTCCTGAGCCATAATAATCATAGAATCGTTTAAACCTCTATCCTTGTGAAAATAGAACTGAAACATTTTTGGAGTATCGATCAGTTCATCTATGTCTTTGAGTTTTACCGTGCCTAAAGAAGACACACCAAACAAGGTATTGTACTTTTCGGCTGCTTTGGCAACCGCTCTTTCGCCTTGATGATGAAACAACCTCTGTAAAGCAGTTGGAGAGCAAAAGATTGGTACTCCTAACTTATAGCCCATTACCTTTACTGACATGTCAATATTTTCAACTCCAGCAAGTACATTGGGGACTAAATCAACATCATGGAATGCTTCTGTATTTCTTTGATAAGTAGTCTCATCTTCTGCGGCTCCATCAATGTAATGATAGATTGGACCAGGCAGTCTTCTTCTGGCTAAGTCTTTTAAATCTTGAAAGTTATTACAGTTTTTAAGTTTTCTTGGCATATTAATTTAAAAATCTATTTTAAACGTCATTCATCATTATGTAATAGTAATCAATGAGCCTTGAGACAGTTTCAACGATTTTGACGTCAAGGTCTTTGCTTCCTCATGATCGTGAGTCACCAATAGAATAGAAAGTTGCTGCTTTTGAAAAATTTTGTCCAATTCAATATACAACTCTTGCTTGAGTTCGTCATCTAATGCACTAAAAGGTTCGTCAAGCATAAGTAAAGTTGGGCTTGGAGCAAGAGATCTAGCCAAAGCTACTCTTTGTTGCTCTCCTCCGGAGATTTGACCTGGTAATTTATCTAAAAGGTTTTCTATCTTAAATAGTTCTGCTAGCTCAGAAACTGTCTCGTTTTTATTACTCGCTTTTTCAATACCAAATAGAATATTTTTTTTTACTGACAAGTGAGGAAAAAGCGCTTTTTCTTGAACAACCATACCAACTCTTCTTTTTTCCGTAGGCAAAGTAAAAGTATCAGACGAAACCATTTTATCTTCTAAAAAGATTTTTCCCTCATCAATGGCTTCAAATCCCGCAATACATCTCAGTAGAGAACTTTTACCTGATCCTGATTCCCCCAAAATTGAAACTCTCTCTCCTAACGCTAGATCTAGGTTTATATTTTTTAAAATTTCTTGATCTTGATAAGAAAGATTTAAATTTTCTACTTTTAAAATATTTTGTGTCATGTTTCTCAAAGTCTAGACGACCTTATCATTTTTGAAAGAAAAATCAGTGGAATAATCCCAATGAGCACAATGGCTAATGAAGGCATGGCAGCTTGATACATTCTCTCCTCCGCCGCATATGTATAGGTTACAACCGCAAGCGTATCAAAATTAAATGGTCTCAATATCAAAGTTGCTGGAAGCTCTTTAACAACTTCGGAAGTTACCAAAAGAATTGCTGTTATAAAGCTAGTTTTCATTAAAGGAAAATGAATCTTACCTAAAAGAATACTACCCTTTGAGCCTAATAAACGTGCTGAATTATCAATCGAATTACTTATTCGTTCATATCCAGATTCAATCGAAGAATTAGCTAATGCATAAGATTTAATTATGTAAGCTAGAACTAACCCTAATAAAGAACCTGTGATTACAAAATCTAAATTGGAGAATATATTTTGGTCTGCATAAACGAAAAACCTAGTAATACCTACAGCGAGAATTAACCCAGGAACAGCGTAACCGATTGAAAGGAAGGAACTTAATTTCCCTAAAAAATTATTTTTTGTATAACGGATGGAGAAATTAATGATAAATGCAAGAAGAGCACATAAGACTCCAGTAAGAATTCCAAGAGAAATGGTATTAAAAGAGCTCATAATGAATTTTTCGTTAAATAAAGTAACCCTTGCATCAAGTGCCCAGATTATTAATTCAATAATTGGCAAAATAAAACCAATGAAAATTGGCGTTAAGCAAAAAAAGAATGCTAATCCAGCTTTTACACCTTTGAGTTTTATTTCTTTCGACGTTTTGAATGTTGAATTATCATTCGTGTACTTGATACCTTCTCTAGAAAATCGCTCTAGAAAATAAAATAAAAAAATTATCATTAATAATAATGAAGATAATTGCATTGCTGTATTTAGATCGTAAAGTCCATACCAAGTCCTAAAAATACCAGTGGTGAAGGTTTGAACTGCAAAATGATCAACTGCTCCAAAATCAGAAAGAGTCTCCATTATCACCAGCATCAATCCTGCGATGAAGGCTGGACGTGCTAAAGGTAAGGAAATTTTAGAGAATATGCCTAATTGTCCTAATCCTAAGAGTCTTCCAGATTCTTTAATGGAATTGGATTGATTCAAAAATGCACTTCTTGTAACTAAATACACATATGGATACAGAGTAAATGAGAAAACTATTATTGCTCCTGTGATATTTCTAACACTAGGAAAGAGTACAAAACTGTTTTCTAAATTAAATAAAAATCTGACAAAAACGTTTGCATCTCCGTTCGCATCAAATAGACCTGTAAAAGTGTATGCGAGTATGTAAGGAGGAATAGCCAACGGCAGTATTAAGGCCCATTCAAAAAATCTTTTTCCAAAAAAATTGTAATTTGTCACCAAATAAGCGGTAAGCACACCAATGATTAAAACTCCTAAGGAAACGCCAATGACTAAAAATATTGAAGTGGAAATATAGTCGACGAGTACAAATTCTATGAGATGATTCCAAGTATCCGAATAAGAACCAAATAAACTTGAAAAGACAATTATTATTGGAGCAACAAATATAATTGCTACAGCAAAGGGGAATAATTTCCAAGTAAACATTAGTAATGACTTATTCTAAGGTTGGTTACTTCCAACCTGCTCTATCCATCAATTTTATTGCAGCAGGGTTCAACTCTCCAAATCTTTTTACTGAGGTATTGTCCTCTTTAAATTTTACTCCAAGACTAGCCATCTCAGAACTTACTGAAACATTTGCAATAGGATATTCGTAAGATTTTTTGACCATAATTTCCTGAACTTTATCTGATAGTAAAAACCCTACAAATAAATTAGCATTTTCAGGATTTGGTGCATTTTTT
Organism: Gammaproteobacteria bacterium; assembly: GCA_004213955.1. Classification (GTDB taxonomy): domain Bacteria; phylum Pseudomonadota; class Gammaproteobacteria; order Magnimaribacterales; family AG-339-G14; genus AG-339-G14. Next base: position 9,864 of record SGZL01000003.1, on the reverse strand, counting down.
AGAATTCCTGCTCCACTGATATTTACATGCGCTCCGGAAGTAGATTGATTAGGAAATATCATCTTTACTTTTTTAGCAGCATTGAATTGATCTACCCCGGCATTTCCAGAAAGCATTATTCCAATGTAATAGCTGTTGGCAACAGCAAGATCTGCTTCGCCATTGGCGACAGCCATTATCTGTGCCCGATCGTTGCCTTGTGGTTTTCTGGCCAAGTTGCTCACTAAAGCTTTGGCCCAGGTCTCAGTCTCCCGTTCTCCATTTTTTACGATTAAAGAAGCCACCAAAGATTGGTTGTACATATTATTAGAACTTCTGATGACAATTCTATCCTTCCAATTATCCTCAGCTAAAGATTCATAAGTGATGTTTTTAATTTCTTCAGCTGATACTGTTTTAGGGTTATAGAAAAATACTCGCGATCTTTTTGCTACTGCAGTCCATTCATTATTAGGGCCTCTCAAGCTATTCGGCACTTTGGAAAGAACTTTAGTTGAAGTTATCGGTTGAAATAAACCCTCTTTTTGAACTTTCCATAAATTACCGGCGTCAACAGTAAAGAAAATATCAGCGGGTGAATTTGTGCCTTCAAATTTTAATCGTTCTAAAAGTGCGCCACCCTTACCAGATATAATATTTACTTTAATACCAGTTTCATTCGTGAATTCTTGATAAAGAGCGTCGTCTGAATCGTAGTGCCTTGAGGTATACACATTTACTTCTTTAGCAATGAGTCCTTCCATTAAAGCTATAGTAAGAATTAAAAAAAATAATTTTTTCATAAATAAATAATTCAGAATGATATTTTAAATGATAATGATTCTCAATTGTATAAGTTAGTTATTCTAAGCTTATTTATCTAAGAAGCTAGTTTAAAAACTTTTGGATTCAACCCAGCTTAAATCGTTCCAAATTGACATAATTCCCCCTTTTAGCCGATACAGAAGTATTTATTGGTGAATCAATATTTCAAAAAGCTAATCGTTTCCATAAACGGTATTGTGAGTGTTATTTACTCGAACAAACGTAGTACATTTTGAAAGTGTCTTGAGTCGATTAGCGCCAACATAAGTGCAAGCAGAACGAATGCCACTTAAAATGTCTTTAATGGTGTCATCAGCTTTTCCTCGATATTCAACTTCTACTGTTTTTCCTTCAGCGCCTCGGTAATCATTGTGGTTGTTGTGTTTATCCATCGCTGATTCGGATGCCATGCCATAAAATTTCATCACGCCGTCTTCAATTTCTCCTTCGCATTCATCATGTCCTGCAAGCATTCCGCCAATCATTACAAAATCGGCGCCGCCGGCAAATGCTTTGACTATATCTCCAGAATTAACACAGCCACCATCAGCAATAATATGGGCGCCAAGTCCATGAGCTGCATCGGCACACTCTATGACTGCACTTAACTGTGGATAACCAATTCCTGTTTTTATTCTTGTAGTACAAACCGAACCCGGACCAATTCCAACTTTCACAATATCGGCTCCTGCAAGGATTAATTCTTGGGTCATGTCAGCTGTGACAACATTACCTGCAGCAATGGTTGCCTCTGGACACTTGTCTCTTAATTTTTTTACTGCATCGACAAAACGAATGGTGTAACCATTTGCGACGTCTAAACCTATAAAGCCAGTCGTAGTTTTAGACAGTTTAGCAATGTCTTCAATACCTCCGAACCAACATATATTGCTCTCCCCTTTATTAAATTTATCGATTCCTTTATTTAAAAAATGTCTGGCAGGACAAGTAATTAATTTGTACTTCGTTAAAACTTTATGCATTGCCGGCGTTCCAACTGTGTCCATATTTGCAGACATAATAGGAATACCAGTCCATTTTTTTTTACTCCAGAGAAATCTGTGAGTTCTTTCTAACTTAACCTCTCCTCTAGAGCTCATGGTTGACCTTTTAGGTCTGATGAGAACATCAGAGTAATCGAGTTTTATTTCTTCGTTTAATAACAATCAAAGGCCCTTTTTAACTTTGGTAATATTAAAACATTCGGCTACCCATTAAAATAAGTTTTTGTGTATAGTATTTATGATTTGAAACTTTTGAAATTATTGTGATTGATTTACAAAAAAAAGATTCTGTATACATCTTAACCATGGATGCTGGAGAAAATCGTTGGAATACCACGTTTGTAAGGGAATTTTCTAAAGCTCTAGATGAAGTTGAAAAAGACGATGGTCCTGGAGCGTTGGTAACGTGTGCGAAAGACCCTAAATTTTTTTCTAATGGATTGGATCTTGATTGGGTCAAAACTCCAGCCAATCACCCTGAAGGTGGTGATAGAGAAGTGTTTGGTGAAGAGTTTATGTTTTTAATGGGGAGAATGATAACTCTACCAATTCCTTCGATATGTGCGATCAATGGACATGCTTTTGGCGCAGGTTTTATGCTTTCGCTTTCTCACGACGTAAGAATTATGAGAGAAGACAGAGGTTTTGTTTGTGCTAATGAAGTACAACTGGGTATGAAAATACCAAGACCAGAATTGGCTTTATTCCGTCATAAAATTCCAGCAAATTCTTTTTTTGAAACTGTCCAACTGTCTAAACGTTGGACTGGTCCAGCTGCCCTGCAGGCTGGAATTGTACAATCGATTGGATCCATTGAAGAATTAAAAGAAATGGCTATTCAAAAGGCGGTTGAATTAGCTCCACTTTCAAATGATAGAGAAAATTTTGGAGCCCACAAAGAAATGTTGTTTGGAGAAAGTGCTGCTATCAATCTGGAGCATGGTCCAGCCCATATGTTGAAAAACTCTAAAGAATTCGACATATAAAATTTTATATAATCTGACTAATTTCATTCACTGATATGTCACAAAAAGAAACTGATCTTTCTCAAAATGGTTTTTTTGGTCACCCTCTTGGTTTAAGAACTTTATTTTTCACTGAACTTTGGGAGCGCATGTCTTATTACGGTATGCGTGGTCTGCTGGTTCTTTATATGACCATCGGCGTAATTGGAAATCCTGGATTAGGTTGGTCAAATATAGAAGCCAATGCAATTTATGGAGTCTACGCGGGAATGGTTTATTTTCTTGCTCTACCTGGTGGTTGGTTAGCGGATAACTTATTAGGCTATCAAAAAGCTGTTCTTTATGGAGCAATTATAATTATGCTTGGGCACTTCACCCTGGCGATCCCTTTAGAGCAAACCTTTATTTTAGGTCTAGCTTTAGTAGCCGTTGGCACTGGACTGCTAAAACCAAACATTTCTTCTATTGTTGGTCAGCTTTACGCGGATGACGATGAAAGAAGAGATTCAGGATTTACAGTTTTTTATATGTCTATAAACATTGGCAGTATGTTGGGCTTTGCTATCTGTGGTTATTTGGGTGAGCGAATTGGTTGGCATTGGGGCTTTGGTGCAGCAGGAATAGGAATGTTATTTGGTGTTCTGCAATATATATATTTTAGAGATAAGCTTGGAGAAGCTGGTCTATATCCTAACGCGATGTCACAAGATCGACGAAAAGCTTTAAGATTTTGGACCATCACAACTATCTTATTTTTTTCAGCAATTGTTATCACTGGAATGTTTGGCATTTGGAATGTCGACCCAGTGTTCTTCGCTGAACGTTTTAGAGATTTTTTAGTAGTAGTTTCTTTTATTTACTTTGGATACTTATTTTTCTTTGCAGGATTAACTAGCTCTGAAAAGAAAAATGTTCTTATGCTTTTGCTTTTATTTATAGGAGCTGCTGCTTTTTGGTCTGGATTTGATCAATCTGCTGGGTCTTTATCAATTTTTACAAGAGATTATGTAAATCTTTCCTTTGGTTCATTTCAAGCCCCAGTTAGTTGGACGCAGTTTCTAAACCCATTATTTGTTGTGATGTTTGCACCCTTTTTTGCTTATCTTTGGATTTTTTTAGGAAAAAGAAATCTTAATCCAAATACACCCATTAAATTTGCTATTGGTTTAATTTTTATGGGGTTAGGTTTTATTGTCATGCTTTACGCTGTTGAATATGCATTGATTTCTGCACCAGTGGGCGTTCAATGGTTATTATTAACCTATCTTCTTCATACTTTTGGAGAGTTGGTTTTGTCTCCAGTAGGATTGTCAGCATTCTCAAGATACTCTCCAAAAAAATATCTTGGGCAAATGATGGGGTTATGGTTCTTAGCTTCTTCATTGGGTGGGGTTTTAGCAGGATTATTTGGAGGTGAGGCAACTGAGTCCGGTTTGACTAGTATGACTCCAATTTTTACAGAGCTTATTTATTATTATTTTATTCTGGCCGTTGTTTTAATAGGTCTGTCCTTTTTTATTAAAGGTAAGATTAATTCTTCTCAATAAATTGATTGGCTTTAGGGGCGGAAGGAGTATTTAAGAAAGTAACGGCCCAGTGCAAAATTATAACTAGTGCTAAGTCGTCAGTGATACTAAATAATCTACTAAAACCCATTCCCCCAAAAAAAGCTAGGATACAAGCGCTTAATTTCCAGCGAAGTGTAAAGTAGTGAATAGCAGCAAATAAGACGTTGCTCAAGAAAATAGCTGATAAATAACTTACCCCGAAAATATTTATCGTTAAAAGCGGTATTGAGAGTCTGAAGGCAATTTCTTCGACAATAGAAATAACTAATAAGTAGCCTATCCATAACAACTGTCGATAATTAAATTCTCGCTTCGTAAATTTTAAATATAAAAATATTATGATTATTACAATGAAGCTATAAAAAAAATAGCTACTTGGATAAGCAAATAGACTATTTAAAGAAGCTACTAAGGCAGAAGGGATAAAAGTAAGGAAGCAACAAAAAATTGCAATAGAAGTCATAGTTAAACCATGTCTTAAAAGTACTTGGCGAAATTTTGAGATGTACTTGTCTGTTTTAAGACTCGCCCTTTGTAATCTGCCTTCAGGTATTGCATATTCCCTTTTATTCATTTTTTTATAATTCGTTATGAATTTTTAGAGATTAATCTTTATCAAGCTTTTTAAAAGCCTTACGGTCAATTGCTCTAGGCCTCTCTTGATTATCTAGATTTTGACGATCTAAAGGATCTTTTCCATTAAGTAATAGTTCTATATGATCCATTTGATCGTTACCCCAAAATAAATTGTCATCGACAATTATTGTTGGAACTCCAAAAATCCCCTTCTCAATAGCCCTGTTGGTTTCATTAATTAATAGATCCTTGATATCTGATTCCAAAACTTTTTGACTTAGACTTTCTCCATTAATCGAATGTTTTTTCAATAAAGAAATTAGTGAAGTTGAATCTCCTAAGTCTGCGCCATGACTCCAACCTCCTTTGAATATTGCATCTATCACCCTAAGTTGCTCGTCGCCACTTACTTCCTTTAACGACATTCTTAAAGCAGTCAAAGGATTAAAAGGATGTGTTTTTGGTGGATTGAATTCAAATCCGTTAAGAGCTGCATATCTTAAACAGTATTGATTGAGCCAGCTATTTTTTGGTGGGATCTCAGCTGGTCCTAATTGTCCCCACTTATCCAATAATTTTCCAAACACAATTGGATGTGCTTCGATTTCTCGATTATATTTTTTTGCTAGAGTCGGAAGTTTGCGCCATGCAAAATATGCATAAGGAGATATAAAATCGAAGTAAAAATGTATTTTTTTTATCATCTACCTTTCTATTCCAACTCAATAGTTTTGGATTAATAAACTCCTTTAGTCTACAAAAAGATTTTGTAAAGTTTCCATTTCATGGGAGCTAAGCTTACCCTTTTTTTCTGCATCTATACATTCTTGTAATTCTTTTCTATTTTTTATCCCAAGAATTACAGAACTAACTTTTTCAACACTAAGAGCATATCTATGAGCTAAAGATGCGGGAGATTCATCCCAGTCTTTAGCAAGTTTTCTAAAGGGTGAAGCCCTTTCAAAATCAGTGAAATCAGCATTATCCATTCCCGAAGGATGAGGCTCTCTATCCATACTAGAAGTAAGTGCTCCTGCTTGAACGGCTCTAATAGCCAAAATCGGTATATCCTTTTTTTGACATTCTGCAAGAACACTATTCGGATCAGGTTTCTCACTAATATATCCAATGGCTCCAATTGAATTTAGAATATTTACTGCACACTGCATAGCTTCGGGGGGTTGTTCATAATTTATAGCCTTTATAAGTGCTTCTTCTTGTCCTAAACCAATGCCCCAGTGATCAATCTTTCCTTCTTTTTTTAACATTTCAAAAGCTGGAATGACTGCACTGTAGTAACACGAAAGAGTAGTGGCATTCACAGCCCTATATTCGTTAAGCAAGGGTAGTTGATAGTCATCCTCTATGAGCTGAGAGTGAAGAAGAAACAAATTAACCTTTTCAACTCTCATAGTCTCTAAACTTCTGCAAAGAGAATTATTAAGTCTTGTATAAACCTCTGAGTCTGGAACTGTTCCGAGCCTACATTTAGTGGTTAGATTTATTGCTGAATGATCCTTTCCTATTAAAGCCTCACCAACAACTTTTTCTGCCTCTCCTTTCCCATACATAGGGGCTATATCAAGGTGATTTACTCCAGATTCAATTGCTAAATTAACTGCGGAAATACTTTCTGATCTGGTAGTTTCTCCCCAAACGTTACCTATGCCACCACCGCCTAAGGTTAGCGCGCTTATAGTTCCAAAGGGTTTAAATTCTCTTTGTTCCATTACTCCCACTCAATAGTTGCTGGTGGTTTACTGGAAATGTCATAAACCACTCTGGAAACTTTTGGAATTTCATTAATGATACGATCGGAAACTTTATTTAATAAATTGTGCGAAAGTTTTGATGCTTTTGCAGTCATAAAATCAATAGTTTCAGCTGCCCTGAGAGCAATCACATATTCGTACCTTCTAGCATCTCCTACGACTCCTACACTTTTTATAGGAAGAAATACCGCAAAAGCCTGACTTACTTTATTGTATAAATTTGCATTCACTAATTCTTCTATAAAGATCTGATCTGCCTCTCTCAGAACTTCTAATTTTTCTTTTGAGATCTCTCCAAGCATCCTGACAGCAAGTCCTGGTCCAGGAAATGGGTGTCTTCCAATTAAAGATTTGGGTAACCCTAAAGTTAGCCCAATTTTTCTAACTTCATCTTTAAATAGTGAATTTAAAGGTTCCACAAGTGGCAATTTAAGATAATCTGGCAACCCTCCAACGTTGTGATGAGACTTAATTACGTGAGCCTTGCCCCCTTTTATTCCGGAGGACTCAATGACGTCAGGATAGATAGTACCTTGTGCTAAAAATTTTATATTTTTTATTTTTTTTGCCTCTTTTAAAAAAACGTCTATAAAGGTTTTGCCGATAATTTTTCTTTTTTTCTCAGGATCACTTTGTCCTTTAAGATTTTTTAAAAAAAGTGCTTCTGAATCTGAAAAATTTATTTTTAGTCCTAAAGCTTTTTTTAAATCTTCTCTAACTTGTCTGGCTTCATCCTTCCTTAAAAGACCATTGTCTACAAAAATACACTCCAGTTTTGAGCCAATTGCTTTACTAAGTAAAGCCGCCGCGACTGAAGAATCCACTCCGCCAGAAATTCCTAAAAGGACTTTGCTGTTTCCAACTTGAGATTTAATATCTTTAATTAATTTCTCGACAATATTTTTTGAACGCCACTTAGCCTTGCAGTTACAAATATCTTTTATATACGCCTCTAAAATAGCCGAACCTTTTTCTGTATGTGTGACCTCGGGGTGAAATTGAAGTCCATATTTTTTATTTTTATCATTGGCTATTGCTGCAATTGAACAATTTTTACTTGAAGCCATTCTCTTAAAGCCTTTAGGTAGGTGTGTGACCTTATCGCCATGACTCATCCAAACATTAAGGTTCTTTTTTGAAACTTTCTTTAAGATTTTTCCTTGATAAAGTTTTATCGATGTGTTGCCAAATTCGCTTTTTTTAGAAGTTTTTACTTTGCCCTTAAAATGTTGGGCAATTAACTGCATGCCGTAACAAATCCCTAAAATTGGAATATCGCTTTCTAAAATTTTGTTATCTATTTTTAAATTCTTTTTTGTATAAACTGATTCAGGACCTCCCGAAAGAATAATTCCTTTGGGATTAATTTTAAGAATTTCTTTGTAAGATATTTGATGGGAAACGATTTCTGAAAAAATACCTATTTCCCTCACTCTTCTAGCAATCAATTGGGTGTATTGAGAGCCAAAATCTAAGATTAAAATCTTTTCAGAATCTATACTTTTTTTCACTTTTAGCGAATTCTATAATTCGGAGCTTCCTTCGTGACGCTGACGTCGTGAACATGACTCTCATTAATTCCTGAGGCTGTAATCTTTACGAATTTGGTCTTCGTTCTCATAGATTCAATGTCTTTATTTCCGGTATAGCCCATGCTTTGTCGCAGTCCTCCAAGCATTTGGTGAAGAGTCGTTTCAACTAAACCTTTATAGGGAACGCGTCCTTCAATTCCCTCTGGAACCAATTTTTCAGATGTTGAAACATTTTCCTGAAAATATCTATCTCCAGAATTGCTTTCGCCTGACATTGCTCCAACTGAACCCATGCCTCTGTAAGATTTATAACTCCTACCTTGGTAAAGCTCTACCTCTCCAGGCGCTTCTTCAGTTCCCGCTAAAATACTTCCAAGCATTATAGTGTTTGCTCCTGCAGCAATTGCTTTAGCAATGTCCCCAGAAAATCTAATACCGCCGTCTGCAATGACCGGAATGTCTCTGTCTTTTAAGGCTGATACAACGTTCGCTACTGCCGAAATCTGTGGAACTCCTACACCAGTAACAATTCTTGTCGTACATATAGAACCCGGACCAATACCTACTTTTATAGCATCTGCACCAGCATCTACTAATTTTATCGCTCCTGCTCCGGTTGCTACATTTCCTGCAATAAGTTGTAACTCAGGATAGTCTTTTTTTATTGCTTTAACTCTTTCAATAATACCTTTTGAATGTCCATGAGCACTATCAACCACAAGAACGTTTACTCCAGCTTTTACAAGCGCATCTATTCTTTCTTCTGTCTCTTCTCCATTACCAACTGCAGCCCCTACCATCAACCTTCCTTCGCTATCTTTGGTAGCTAAGGGAAAATCTTTTGTTTTATTTATATCTTTTAAAGTCACTAATCCTTTAAGAGAAAAGTCTTTATCGACTAGAAGGATTTTTTCTATTCTATTTTTATATAGAAGATCTTTAATAACATCTAAACTTTCTTTTTCTGTGGCTGTTATTAACTTCTCTTTAGGAGTCATAATATTAGATACTGCAACATTTGAATCTAAGACATTTCTAAAGTCTCTCGAAGTTACAATTCCAACCAAATTTTCATTTTCAACAACGGGCATTCCTGAAATATTAAATTCGTTTGTAAGTCTTATAAGTTCTCCAACAGTTTTGTCTGGAGAAATTGTGATTGGCTCTCTGACGATTCCACTTTCGAATTTTTTTACAGAATTAACTTCTTTTGCTTGCTCTAAAATTGGCATATTTTTATGAATAATTCCTATTCCTCCAAGTTCTGCCAAAGCAATAGACATTTTACTTTCTGTTACTGTGTCCATAGCAGCAGATACCACAGGGATTTTTAAATCTATGGCTCGAGTCAATTTTGTGCTTAAATCTGTGTCTTGAGGTAAAACTTCAGAATAATCGGGGAGCAGAAGAACATCATCGAAGGTTAAGGCTTGTTCTTCAATATGCAACATCTTCAAATTATACAGAAAGGTTTAGAAAAACAAAGGTAAAAGAAAAATGCATTTTAAAGGCTGGAACATGGTAAGCATTGCGGTTTTGATGGAATTTTCTGTCATTGGTTTTACTTTCTATTGCTACCCGTTAATGTTTTCTTCTCTAGAAAAAGAATTGGGAGCCACCCAAGCCCAATTGTCAGGCGCCCT
>SGZL01000028.1 GCA_004213955.1 Gammaproteobacteria bacterium | reverse complement strand
TTACTCTTACATTCTTCATCAAATTTTTGAATAGCAAAAACATGGTCTACATGATGATGTGTAAAAATTGCTGCTTTTAAATATTCTTTGGGTCGCCATTTTTTTATTTCTTCATAACCGGTTTCTATATCTAATTGGCTGCCTGCATCAATCATAACTAAGCCGTCACCTGTATCGATCGCAAAAAAACCACCAATACCTTTCATTCCTAGAATGTTTGGTTTAATTTCCGTGGATCCTTCATAAAATGTATGAACAGGATGATGCTCAAACTTGGTATCAAGCAATCCCTTCCAGGCTAGTTCAGATAATTCTTTTAAATCACTCATTATTCCCTCATTGAATTAGTTTGTCAGACAAAGTATCTTTAATTATAAATCAGTAAGGGGAGAGAGAATGAATAATAGTAAACCTTTAGAGGGTATAAAAGTTGTAGAAATTTCCACAATTATTACAGCTTCATTAGCAACAATGATGTTAGCAGATCAAGGAGCTGATGTTATAAAAATTGAGCAATCGGGTATAGGAGATCCCATGCGATATCTTGGCACTCAAAAAGGGGGCATATCGGCTTTATTTGCTAATTGTAACAGAGGGAAAAGGTCGATTGATTTGAATTTGAAAGCATCCGATGATTTGGAAATTGCTAAGAAATTAATTTCAGACGCAGATGTTTTAATAAATAATTTTCGACCAGGGATTATGGATAAACTAGGTCTGAGTGAAAACGAATGTAAAGAAATAAATAATGATCTAATTTATGTCTCCATTAATGGTTTTGGTAATGAAGGACCTTTTTCATCTTCTCCGGCTTATGACCATGTCGTTCAAGCAATGTCGGGAGCGACAGACATTCAATCAGACGCGAATCAACCGCAATACATAAAAACTTTACTATGCGACAAAATCACTGCGTACACTGTGACGCAATCAATTTCATCTGCTTTATTAAAGCGAGAAAGAACTGGGGCTGCTGACAGAATAGATTTATCAATGTTAGATTCAGCAGTTTTTTTTCTTTGGCCTGATGGCATGATGAATCACACCTTGTTAGATGATGACGTACAAACTTTAGCGCCTTTGACTAAATCTTATAATCTTTACAAATGTAAAGATGGATATATTTCTATTGCTGCTTTAAATGATCTGCAATGGTTTGGAATTTTTAAAGCTTTAGACAAGGCTGAATACATTGACGACGAAAGGTTTAATTCAACTCCTGCTAGAAGTGAAAATTTAGTAGAAGTCATGAGTTTACTATCAAAATTTGAATCGATGACGACAGATGAGGCATTATCTAAATTAAAAAACGAAGACGTTCCATGTTCTGCAACAACTACTTTGGATGAGCTAATGAACCATCCTCAAATTGAAGCTAATGGCTTATTTAAAGAAATTAGTAGTTTGAATCAAGGTCAAGTTAGAGCCTTAAGATTTCCAGCTAAATTTAACAATCAAGAATTAATGAACCATGCTCCAGCACCTGCATTGGGCGAGCATAAATCTGAAATAATTGACTCTTTGAAGTAATTTTAAGAACTTATCTACTTAAAACAGCATACATACTATCGCTGAGAGGCTGTTTATCAGAAAGTTTCATTTTGAATTTTGAATAACCAGATTTGAGGGCAGTTGCTTTCAATGTTTTAGGAGTGAAGTAATTAACGTGATCAGGATGACGGAATCCACACCATTTCTCTTTTCTTAGATGTCTATTCCAACTATCAAAATTTGGAACTTTAATAATTACTTTCCCAGTCGATTTTAATTTATTGTAGGTATTTTTTAGTAGTTGTAGTGGCTCAATTTCATGTTCTAAAAACGAAGAAAGGATAACTAAATCAAAATAATCGTCTTGAAATTCAAGCATTCCATCAACCGCGTTGTTATGAATCCAAGTTCCTCGTTTTGCTTTTTCTTGAGCTTCATTTGCTAACGCAGCCGAGATTTCTATCCCATTTGGTACACATCTGTTGTGATATTTCTTGGGAAGCTCTGAAATGATTATTTCTAAAGCTTTTCCATCAGCACATCCAACATCCAATAACTGAATTTGCTCATCGCTTTTTATATTCTTTATTTGTTGTTTTGCTAATTCTTTTACTTTATTTCTTTTGAGGACTTTATGTCTAAATTCTTTTAATAAAGAACTAATCTTGTAACGTATTGGCTCTTCAGTTTTTCTTTTTTTAACTTCAGATACATAAGTTTTTTCCCAGGCAAAATCTTCTTTTAAAGCTTCATAACCGGGAGGGTTCTCTAGAAAGACTATGCCAGTTTCAACACACTTCATAATGTTCCATGGCTCAGGAGCTAAATCTAGCTTAATTGTCTTTGATTCCCTTTCTAATAAGGGACTATTTCTCTTTAAATTCATAAATAATTATCTATTAATAAAAACTGATATCATTTAGTAAATGTTACAACAATTAGATACTAAAGCTACAGATTCTGTTTCAGATCTTGGTATAGAGATTAAGGGCCTAAACTTAAATTCAAAACTTCCCAAAGAAGTAATTGAGAAAATTAGATCGGCTTGGCTAGAGAATGGGGTTGCCGTATTTCCAAACCAAGATTTAACTCATGATCAATTTGAGAATTTTTCATTAGAATTTGGTAATTTTGGTGATGATCCTTTTTTGGGTGGCTTAGAAGAAAAACCCAATATTGTTGAAGTAAAACGATTGGCATCTGAGAAAGCTTCGCCTTTTGGCGGTGGATGGCACTCCGATTGGTCTTTTCAATCCAATCCTCCCGCAGCAACTTTCTTATTATCCAAAATAATCCCTCCAGTGGGTGGAGATACTCTGTTTGCAAATACTCAAAAAGCATATGAAGATTTGGATGATGAGATGAAATTAAAGATCAATAATTTAAAGGTTGTGCACAGTGCAAAACTTCCTTATGCAGATGATGGATTTTATGCAACAGAAAAAGAGACTAGATCAATGAATATCATTACCTCCAAAGAGGCTAAGAAAGAACAAATTCACCCATTAGTGAAAACTCATCCAGAAACGCAAAAAAAAGGTTTATTCATTAATCCAGTTTATACCTCACGTATCCTCGACGTTCCAGACGAAGAATCTTTTTTACTTTTATCAACGCTTTACGAACACATGACTCAGGAAAAATACGTTTTTCGTCATAAGTGGAGTGAAAACATGCTTTTGATGTGGGATAACAGAACAGTTATGCACATGGCTGAGGGAGGGTACGATGGCTATGATCGACTCTTGCATCGAATAACCATTGCTAATGCATCTTAATTAATAAGTCTTTAGTCCTTGAAGGTTATTACTTTTTCGCCAATCTTTTAACAACTTAAAATATTCCAAGGCGCCACCACCATAAGTATTATTTTGAGGATTAGTATTTGGTTTACCCTCATTATTGTAATAACCAGGGGTACAAGCCTCCTGAAAACTTTGCATGTTTCTCGCTTTGGCAACGATGGTATTGATCCATTCACTTTCTGCCTCTGATGAAGCTTCAACGTATTTCAAATTTTTTTCATCTAATTGTTTTAAAATGTAAGCAACATGGGAACTTTGTTCATCTAAAGAGTGAGTAAAGTTTGCCGTCATAGGACCTTGCCCAGGTCCATAAAAAAAACTGTTAGGAAAACCTTTAGAATGTATTCCATGAAAAGTGGCTAAACCATCTTTCCATTTATCACTAAGAGTGATTCCTTCAATTCCACTAATTTGGTAACCACATCTTCTTGAATAATCAGTTCCAACTTCAAATCCAGAGGCAAAAATAATACAGTCCACTGCATATTCTTTGCCGTCGTGAATGATACCTTTGGTACTAATTTCTTTTACTCCTTGGCCATCGGTATCAATTAACTCAACATTGTTATTATTGAATGCTTGTAAGTATTCGTCGTGAAAGCAAGGTCTTTTACAAAGTTGTCTGTAATAAGGTTTAAGTGATTCTGCAGTTTTGGGATCGCTCACTAACTTGTCAGCTCTGGCTCTTACTTTTTCCATTTTTTCAAAATCAACGATTTCAACTTTGTGATTAATATCCTTTCGAGTAACAAATTTCATAAATTTATTTCGAATAAATTCTTTCAAACCAACCCTATAAAAATCTTGATAGAAGGGAGCTGTTACTACCCAACCTAAAATAGTTACTTTGGATGGTCCATTTTTTATCAATCCACCCAGAATTGTTCGAAAAATTTCAGTCCATCCATCATTCACTAAATCCTTACTTGTAAAATTTCCTGTTAAGAATCCTTCAAAATTCTCTCTGCGTTCATCTTGCCATCCAACTTTTTGAGAATTAAACCAATCGATATCCGTATTCGTATTATTTCTTTCATCAATAGAAGAGGGCGTCCTTTGAAATACGTAAAGTTTTTTTGCACCGGCAGCTAAATGAGGTACGCACTGAACAGCAGTTGCGCCTGTACCGATAATTGCGACTGTTTTATCTTTTAAATTATTTAGTTCTCCATTCGAGTCTCCACCAGTGTATTCGTAATCCCAGCGACTCGTATGAAACGTATGACCTGCGTAATCATTAATCCCTTTCATTGCAGGCAGTTTTGGTCGATTTAAAAAACCATTAGCGTGAATTACATACCTTGCTTTTATAGAATCTTGTCGATTAGTTTTAATAAGCCATAAATCTTCATTGGCTAACCATTGAACTTCATTAACCTCAGTTTGAAATAGAGCATTTTCTTTGAGAGTAAATTTTTCTGAAAGTATGTTGAAGTAATCCAAGGTTTCTGCAGCATCTGTATATTTACGTCTAGGAATAAAATTTGTTTCTTCTAACATAGGGAAATAAATATAGGATTCTATGTCACATGAAGCTCCAGGATATCTATTCCAATACCAAGTGCCACCAAAATCTCCACCTTTTTCAATTATTCGAAAATCATTAATGCCTTGTTCTCTTAGTCGAGCTCCAGAAAGAACCCCACCAAAACCACCACCGATAATGACAGTGTGATAAGTATTTTCCTCTGGATCCCTGGTGATTTTTTCTTGAATGTAGGGGTCTTCTACAAAATAAGAAAAGTCTCCTTTCACTTCTACGTATTGATCATTACCCTCAAATTTCAATCGTTTATCTCTTTCTTCACGGTATTTATTTCTTAAAAAATCGGGATCGAAAGATAATTTTTCTTTTTCTTTTGCGCTCATTAGAAAATTGTAAAAAAAATAGGATTTTAAGCAACAGAAATCTTTCGAATGTTAGTACAATACTGTTTAGATTAGGGGCTATAGCTCAGTTGGGAGAGCGCTTGCATGGCATGCAAGAGGTCGTCGGTTCAAGCCCGACTAGCTCCACCATTACAAGTCATTTAACATAAGGTTTTGAGAATAATTCTTTTTTTTATCTTTGTTTTGTTAACTTCTTGCAGCGGAGGTGGAGGAAGTAGTTCTAATAATCCTGCACCTGAAGTTAATTTATCTGCAAGCAAAACTGACTTATTAGTTCCAGGAAATACAACCATCCAATGGAGTTCTAATAATAGTACTTCATGCTTAGCAACAGGTGATTGGTCTGGAACATATGGAACTTCAGGTACAGAAGTCATAAACATTTCTTCAGCTGGCACTAAAAATTTTATATTAACTTGTGAAGGACCAGGAGGATCAAATAATAATAGTATCTCTTTATCTTTAAATACTGATCCATTGTATTCGTATCAATGGCATCTTAAAAATACTGGTCAAACAAATTTTGCTAGTCTAAGTGAGGGAACACATGACCTAAACATAGAAGATGTAATTTCCTCCGGAATAACTGGACTTGGCACAATTATTGCAATTGTCGACACAGGATTGGAACTCTCTCATGAAGATTTGAGTGCAAACGTTGTTGCTGGAAAATCATACGATTACTCTGATCAAGACAATAATCCTGAACCAATTAATTCCTTGGGTGATCATGGTACCTCTATTGCAGGTCTGACATCAGCAGTAGGTGGGAATAATATAGGTGTCAGGGGTGTCGCTCCAAATTCAAAAGTAGTGGGTTTTAACGTTATTGGAGGATCAAATAACACAACTTCAAATATGATCGATGCTCTAGGCGGTGCTTC
>SGZL01000027.1 GCA_004213955.1 Gammaproteobacteria bacterium | reverse complement strand
GATTGGGTTGGAAGATCTCAAAGTGCAGATGATATATGTGATTTAGGTAATATGGCTTGGCAAAAAGCTAATACAGATCCTGGTCAAATTTCAACTCTAATTGTTCCAGCAGATTGTGCCTGGGGTGATTTTAAAGGGAAAATACCATCTCCTTTGAAAAAAATAGACCCTATTAAAATTGATGATTCATTGATTCCTCAATCCATTGAAATTCTTAAAAAACAAAACTCAATTTTATTTATTGGTGGTAAATTTCTTAATGAGGAATGTATTAATTTAGCTGGGATAATTGCATCAGCCACTGGCTGCCGTATCGTAACTGATACGTTTGTTTCAAGAATAAGAAGAGGTTCAGGGTTACCAATAGTTGAACAAGTTCCTTATTTTTCAGAAATAGCGGAAGAGTTTTTAAAAAATACAAGCGGGGCTGTATTCATTGGATCCAATCCACCAGTTTCATTTTTTGCATATCCTAATAAAAATAGTTATCTACTCCCTGATGAGACCTCTATTCTTAATCTATGTACTCCAGAGCAAAATGGCTTATCTGCATTACAAGCTTTATCAGACGAATGTGGACACTCCTCTATAAATAAAAATTTAATACAAAACGGTATTATTGAAGTTCCTTCATCAGGAAAATTAGATACTTCATCTATAGGCCCACTTATAAGTGCTTTAATGCCAGAAAATGCAATCGTTTCTGATGAAGCGGCAACTTCAAGTCTTTTTGTAACACCTCACACACTTATGGCTAAGCCACATGACTGGCTTTCACTAACTGGAGGATCTATTGGACAAGGACTTCCACTAGCGATTGGTGCGGCAATAGCAAAACCAAACAGTCCAGTTATTACACTCCATGGTGATGGAGGTGCAATGTATACAATTCAAGCTTTATGGACTCAAGCAAGAGAAAATTTAAACATAACAAATATTATTTTCGCAAATAATTCCTATGAAATATTAAAAATTGAACTTGATAGAGTAGGAGCAGTAAAAACAGGACCAAGAGCTGAGTCTATGCTTTCATTAGAAAATCCTATAATTGATTGGTTACAATTATCAAAATCTATGGGTGTACCGAGTTTTGCACCAAATACAGTTGAGGAATTCTCAAAAATATTTACCTCCTCAGTCAAAGAACCAGGACCATCCCTGATAGTTTTAAATTTATAATTAGTTATTAGAAATCTATTAATAATCTAATTTAAGCCTATAATTCAAATCTCAAATATTAGTATTTTAAAAATGTCCGTAAATAATTTAAGAAATATAGCCATTATTGCCCATGTTGATCATGGCAAAACAACTCTTGTTGATAAATTACTTCAACAATCTGGAACGCTTGATAGAAAAAATATGACCTCAGAAAGAATAATGGACTCTAATGATCAAGAAAAAGAGAGAGGTATAACAATTACTGCAAAGAATACATCGATTAAGTGGAATGATCATTTGATCAACATTGTAGATACACCTGGACATGCAGATTTTGGTGGAGAAGTTGAGCGAGCCTTATCAATGGTTGATTCGGTATTATTATTAGTTGATGCTGTTGATGGACCAATGCCACAAACTAGATTTGTTACACAAAAAGCTTTTGAAAAAGGTTTAAAACCAATTGTAGTTATCAATAAAATTGATAGACCTGATGCAAGACCAGATTGGGTGCTTGATCAAATATTTGATTTATTTGATCGACTAGGTGGTACAGATGAGCAGCTTGATTTTCCAATAATATATTCATCTGCAATCAAAGGAATTTCAGGACTAGATGTTGATAATATGAGTATTGATATGAAACCTTTAATGGAAATGATTATTGATAAAGTTCCATCGCCAGAAGTGAATTCTGATGGACCACTTCAATTACAAATTAGCGCATTAGATAGTAATAATTATGTTGGAGTTATTGGTATAGGAAGAATTAAACGCGGATCAATTAAACAAAATAAACAAATCACAGTAATTGATAGAAATGGTAATACAAGAAAAGCAAAGATACTCCAAGTAATGGGATATGAAGGACTAGAAAGAGTGGAAGTTAATGAAGCTGATGCTGGATCTATTGTGTGTATAACAGGCGTAGATAAATTAAATATTTCTGACACAATTTGTGATCCATCATGTGAGGAAGCATTGCCACCCTTATCAGTAGATGAACCTACTGTAAGAATGACTTTTCAAGTTAATGATTCGCCATTTGCTGGAAAAGAAGGTAAATTTATTACTTCACGAAATATCAAAGAAAGGCTTGATAAAGAATTAATATCAAACGTTGCATTGAGAGTGACACAAGGTGATAGTCCCGATAAGTTTATCGTATCTGGTAGAGGAGAGCTGCACTTATCTGTTCTTATTGAAACAATGAGAAGAGAAGGGTTTGAACTAGGCATATCTAAACCAGAAGTTATTCAAAAAGAAGTTAATGGAGATATTCTGGAACCCTTTGAACAAATAATTATTGATATTGAAGACATCCATCAAGGTGCGATTATGGAAGAACTGGGTCCTAGGAAAGCTGAAATACAAAATATAGAAGCTGATAATAAAGGCCGCATTAAACTTGAATTTATAGCACCTTCAAGAGGAATAATAGGTTTTAGATCACATTTTTTAACAATTACAAGCGGTACGGGTATTATGACTAGCATTTTTGATCATTATGGACCAGTTAAAGCTGGAGAGTTAGCCAAACGAATTAACGGAGTAATGTATTCTATGACGGCAGGAAAAACATTATCATATGCATTATTTAATCTACAAAATAGAGGCAAATTATTTCTTGGTCATGGTCAAGAAGTTTATATTGGTCAAATAGTAGGATTACATTCCAGAGATAATGATTTACCAGTCAATCCAACTAAGGCCAAACAACTTACAAATATTAGAGCTGCAGGAACAGATGAAAACTTAATTCTTGTTACGCCAATAACACATACTTTAGAACAAGCAATTGAGTTCATTGAAGATGATGAGTTGGTTGAAGTTACACCTAATTCAATTCGACTAAGAAAAAAGGGAAGAGTAAGAACATAACATAAATTTAATAGTTAATTTAGTATTGGTAAAACAAATCTAATCTAAAGAAATTCTTTGACTACTTCCTAAGCCAGGCCCATAAATAATTGCATTTAACCACAATCTATTAGTTCCTAAAGCAGAGCCTCGAAAATTTGGTTCGCCTGAAAATAAAATAATTTGTCCTGCACCAATTCTTTCATGTGTTAAATATGCTGAATTTGCAATTCTTTGAGCAGCCTCAGGCCAAACTAAACCGCTCATTCTGATATTAATATCTTTACCAGCTGGTATTGAAGACCAATTTAATATTTTTGTTTGATTGTTGTCTATTGAATCAAAAATTTCACCAACGCGCACCACTGCATGTGAGTTGTTATCAGTCATTAAAACTGGATAATCTCCATATAAGAGAGGCAGAATTTTATTTGATCCGTAAGTTAACCAATGCTTTTGATCTGTTCGTCCACTTACAAAAGATCCTGATGGCATAAATAATGATTGCCATTTATCACGACTTTCTAGTTCTTCTTTTGATAAACTTTCATCTACGGGCTCCCATGGATATGAGATTTTCGTATCAACTTTATTACTTAGTGTTTTTTCAAGATTGATTTCATCATTTAATGAATATATTTCTCTCTGCAAATCTATATTTAAATTTAAAGAATTATCGAAGGTATATTGTATTTGTTTTACGTTACCTATTCCTTCTTCATCTGATAATGATCTTGCACTCCTATTATGTGCGATTAAAGTACCTCCAGTTTCAACCCATTTTAATAATGTATCTTTAGTATCATCTGATAATGCGTTACCACTTGGTAAAACTATAGTGTTATATCTTCTCAAATCGGTATAGTTAATAATGGATTTATTTATTTGACTATGTCGAATACCCAAATGATGGTCAATAGACCATAAACTAACGCCAACATCATATGAATTAAAGCCATCATGGCTAATTATTGCAATTTGTGGTCTTTCAAGTAATTCAAAGTGCTCACCACCCCAGTCTGGCAATTCTTCAGGACCAAATCCAGACTCAATTGATACAACTGATATTTTTAAGTCATATGCAACTTGTTCTATCATCTTATATAGTGAACTTATAAGAGGATTATCCATCGCAATAACTACAATACTTCCTCTGGGTAATTCATGACCTGATAATAAAGTTTCTTTGTTAATTATTCGTACATTTACGCCAAGTTCCATTAAACGAGCTGAAAATGCAACAGAGCGATCATCATTTCCATCAACTGCCCACATCAATGCATCCTTAGTTATTTCATAGGTAACAGGCTCTGAGATCCATTTGATTAAATTAGAATTAATATTTTCTGGTACAGTTACAGCAGGCAAACCATACATCATAGATAAATTAAATGCTGTTGTGTCATACATGATCGATGAGCCATCTCGAAGATTAGATTGTTTTTCTTTTAATAAAACTGCTTCATCTATTTCAGCATCAAATTCCATCATTGCAGCTAGAATAGGGGCCTCAGCTTGCCGATTTGGAATTATTAAACTACCTGTTGGAATTGTAAAATTTTCAATCACATCTCCAGATTGTTTAAGAATATTTTTAACTAATATTGGTTTATCATTTTTATATAATTCTATATCTTGAAATTCTAGTTTTTCGATTAATGTATTTAATCTACCAATATTTTTAGTCGGAAGTATTACAAAAGTTTGATTTGCATACTCACTATCTCTTGATACATTATATTTCCTACCTTCCCAATAATCCTGATACATAGCTTTTGAATTTTTTAGGAGTGTTTTTAAATTAATCATTGTACTTACATACTGATGATGTACAGATTCTTTATAAGACTGAATTGTTCCTTCTGGACGTTTTACGCCATCTTCAGCCATTCTAGATTGCTCATATAATATTCCAAGTGTTCCTCTAAATTGAGAATAAAATGAATATCCAGGATATAAGTCTTCATGCCATTCTCCAGTATAAAAACGCCAATTTCTTTCATCGAAAGCATTTCCCTGATCCTGAGCAAATACATTACCCCATTTAATAAGATCTTTATCTATATTTTTATTAATAGGTTCTCTAGGCGGGCCAGTCATAAATGTATCTTGTGCGCCCATTTCATGGGCATCTACTAATATTTGTGGCTTCCATTCATTAATTAATTTAACTCTACCTCGTGTTTCGGGTTGTGTGACATATATCCAATCTCTATTTAAATCAAAAAAGTAATGGTTTGTTCTGCCGTATGGCCAATCACCGGTATGAAGTAATGATTGATCATCATAATTTGGTGATGTGCTACTATATTGTTCTAAAGATTTAACAAATCTTGCTCTGCCATCAGGATTCATCATTGGATCAATAATTATTAACATCTTATCAAGCATTTCAGTAGTTTCTTTATCTTTACTTGCTATAAAATGATAAATTGATGCCATTGCTGCATCAGCTCCTGATGTTTCATTGCCATGAATTGAATAAGCCATCCATGCAATTGCAGGTAACTTGTCTATTAATGTTCTAGCCTTATTCCCATTAGTATTTGTCCCATCTGATAGTAAGTTTATGTTTTGTTTGATCTGATCTAAATTATTTAAATTTTCGGGTGATGAGATAAATATTGCATAAAGAGGGCGACCTTCGTGTGATATTGCATATTCTTTTACAATCATTCTGTCAGACTGTTTAGCCCATTCCATAACAGCATTAGATATTTGATAGGGCGATGCAACACGTTCACCAATCTCAAATCCTAAATATTTATATGGTTTGTCAATATTGTCTGTATATGATCCATCTAGAATAATTTCATCATATAAATCTTTAGATAAAGATGTCGGCTCCATTAATGTTGAAGAGCTAATGTTTATTGAAATTATAAGTATTAATAAGATTCTACTATTCATAATGTATCTAGATATTATTTTGTTAATTATAGAGCAGGGATATATGCTATACAATAATATAAGTTCGCATAATATATATTATGTTTAATTTTATATTGCTTTATGTCCAGGTATTAGTCCACATGCTTCAATTGCAGTAACAGCACAAATCTCGTCTTCGTCAGATCTATCACCTGATATGCCAATAGCACCAATGTTTTTATTACTAGTTTGTATTAATAAACCACCAGGTGTTGGTATTAACTTACCATTACTCAAAGTTTGCATACCTGTAAAAGCTTTATCTAATCTTGGTTG
>SGZL01000026.1 GCA_004213955.1 Gammaproteobacteria bacterium | reverse complement strand
AGATTTAGAGGGAGAGAATTGGCTCACAAAGATATCGGACTTAAGCTCTTGAAAAGAGTTGAGTCAGATCTTGTAGATATTGCCAATGTTGAGCAAGAACCAATTGCAGAAGGAAGACAATTTGTTATGCTTCTCAGCCCAAATAAAAAATAGATATGCCAAAAATTAAAGTTCACAGCGGCGCAGCCAAAAGATTTAAAAAAACTGGTAGTGGTTTGAAGAGAAAGCATGCCAATAAAAGTCATATTTTGACTAAGATGACCACTAAATCAAAAAGGCAATTGCGTGGAACTTCAGCTTTAGCAGCCGGCGATGAAAAACTTGTGAAAAGAATGTTTAAGGAGAAATCTTAATGGCCAGGGTAAAAAGAGGCGTTGAAGCAAAAAGGAAGCATAAAAAGGTATTAAAACTTGCCAAAGGTTATCGTGGAGCCAGGAGTAGAACTTTCAAGGTTGCTAAACAGGCGGTAACGAGAGCAGGGCAATATGCTTACAGAGATCGAAAAGTTAAGAAAAGAACTTTCCGTTCTTTATGGATTATCAGAATCAATGCGGCGGTTAGAGAACATGGCATGTCATACAGTGTTTTTATGAACAGCTTAAAAAAGGCAAATATTAGTCTTGACCGAAGAGTTTTAGCAAACATTGCTGCAGAGGACTCAGAATCTTTTGCAGATTTAGTCGAAATTGCTAAACAAAATGCAGCATAATATGCTGTATGGACTTAGCAAAACTTAAAGCAGGTTTAAAAAAAGACTTTATCTCTTCTTCGTCTTCCGAAGACCTTAAAAAATTAAAAGTTAAGTACTTAGGGAAAAAGGGAAAAATCACCAATTTATCTAAGCAACTCGGCAAATTAGATACAAAGGAAAGACCCAAAGCAGGAAAAAAAATTAATGAGCTAAAAATTCTTTTTGAAGAATTAAATCAATCAGCAAGCCAAAAAATTGAGAAAAAAGAACTAGAGACGGCTATTTCTAAAGAACAGATCGACGTTTCCCTCCCTGTGGATTCTAATCATATTGGCGGATTGCATCCAATTACACGAACAATAGAAAAAATCTGCTCTTACTTTTCTGCTAAGGGTTATTTAATTGAAGACGGACCTGAAATAGAAAGTGAATATTACAACTTTGATGCTCTAAATATTCCTCAAGATCATCCTGCAAGAGACATGCATGATACTTTCTATCTTGATTCAGGGAAATTGTTAAGAACCCATACTTCCCCAGTACAGATTCATGCAATAGAAAAGCATAAAGCCCCATTAAAAATACTTTGCCCAGGAAAAGTCTATAGAAGTGACTCAGATCCAACCCATACTCCTATGTTTCATCAGATAGAAGGATTGTTAATTGATGAAAATGTAAATTTTGGTAATTTAAAAAAAGAATTAATAGATTTTTTAAACTACTTTTTTGAAAAAAACCTTCAAGTAAGGTTTAGACCTTCTTACTTTCCTTTCACTGAACCATCCGCCGAGGTAGACATTATGGATCAGAAAGGTTGGCTTGAAATTATGGGTTGCGGCATGGTGCATCCTAATGTGCTAGAGATGTCAGGCATCGATTCAAAAAAATATTCAGGCTTCGCTTTTGGTTTGGGAATTGAAAGAATGGCAAAGTTAGATTTTTCAATTAATGACATGCGCGTTTTATTTGAAAATGACTTGAAGGCAATTTCAGGAAAATAAATGAAATTTCTAAAATCTCACCTCTTAGAAAAAGTACCAATGAAAATTGATACTTCAAAACTTGAATCCGAATTGACAAGACTTGGATTAGAGGTCGATTCAATAGAGAAGCTCAAAAATAAGTCAGATGTTTTATTTGATTTAGACTTGACTCCAAATAGAGGAGATTGTTTCAGTGTGCTTGGAATTGCAAGAGAACTGGCGGCTGCAAGTAACAAAAAAATTAAAAAGGAAAACAATACTTTAAAAGCTTCTAAACTCTCACCGAAATCTAAAGTTAAGATCTCTGCAAAAACTGCCTGTCCAAAATACAGTTTTATTGAAATATATAATTTAGACAATACGAAAAAGTTACCTAACTTTATTAAGGATAGACTTGAGGCGGGTGGAATTAATCCTATAAATCCAGTTGTAGATATTTTGAACTATGTAATGTTGGATTTAGGACAACCAATGCATGCCTTTGATTTAAATAAAATTGGAAAGCATATAAATGTAAGATTCGCTAAATCAAAAGAAAAAATTCAGCTTTTAGATGAATCTTCAAAGATTTTGAATGATAAATGCCTTGTAATATCAGATGAGAAAGAGTCTTTAGCGTTTGCGGGCGTTATGGGGGGTATCAAATCTTCGGTGTCTGAAGCTACCGATTCAGTTTTCATAGAATCTGCTTTTTTTGTTCCAGACATTATCCGCGGAAAAGCAAGAAATTTTAATATCCAAACTGATTCTTCACAAAGGTTTGAAAGAGGGGTAGATTATAATTTACAGTCACTTGCTTTAATCAAAGCTACTAATTTAATCAAAAAATATCTGTCAGGAACTTACTCAACACTCTCGACAGTCGAAAATAAAAGTAATCTTCCACATCAGAACTTAATAGATTTAAATCTAAATCACTTAAATAATAAGTTAGGTTTTGAAATTAAATTAACTAAATTAAAAAAATTCTTTGATGCTTTAGAATTTAAAATTGAATCCAATAAAAAAAACTTTCTGAAAATAAAGATCCCAAGTCATAGATTCGATTTAGAAATTGAGGAAGATTTAGTTGAAGAAATCGCTCGTTTAGAGGGTTATGACAATATTCCTACCATTAATCTAAAAACTTCAAGTTCGGTATTTAGCAATTCTGTCTACCTACAGACTCTCAATCTAAAAAAATATATTGCAAATCAAGGTTTTCAGGAAGTGATTAATTATTCCTTTGTAAATAAAAAGAGTTTGCAAGACTTAGATATTTCAAAAGAGCTGATACAACTCAAAAATCCTCTTAATGAAAATTTAGAGGTGATGAGAACGAGTTTGTTGCCTGGTTTGCTAAAAACTCTTAAAAGCAATTTAAGTCGAGGCGAGAGCTTTATGAAAATATTTGAAGAGGGAAAGGTTTTTACAAAATCTTCTAGAGTACGCGAACAAAATATGCTTTCAGGCTTGATATATGATCAAGATAAAAAGAAAAATTGGAGCAGCAAAAAGCAATTTAGTTTTTTTGATTTAAAGAAGTTTGCTGTTGATTTGTTAACTTATCTATCCGCAAAAGAAGTAAAGTTTCAAGAAAGTAAAAATGCCTTTTTACATCCAAATATTTCTCTCGATGTTTTAAATAATGGAAAACTCATTGGATCTTTTGGAAGAATTCACCCAAAAATAAATAAATCGATTGGTTTGAAAAAAAATTTCTTTTATTATGAATTCATAACAGATGAATTGAATTTTAAAGATAATTATAAGATTTCTGAAACCTCCAAATATCCTTCAGTTCAAAGAGACCTATCTTTTGTAATCCCAGGCAAAACTAAATTTGATAATTTAGATAAATTGGCTAGAAAATTAGCTGGACCTAATTTAGTAGATTTAAAATTATTTGACCTTTACGAAAGCTCTGAAATTAAAAATCAGGGATCTAGTTTCGCATTTAATTTTACCTGGCAGTCTAAATTTAAGACCCTAGAGGACAAGGATATTGATGTAACAGTTAAATCTATAGTGGAAGGGTTTAAGGATAAATTTAATGCAACTTTGAGAAGCTGATATGTCTATCACTAAAGCAGATTTAGTAAGTCTTTTGAATCAAAAGTTAGGCTTGCCGAAAAAAGATTGTATTCAGATCGTTGAGAATTTTTTTTCTGAAATTTCGGAAGCTCTTGCTAAAGGAGAAGAAGTTAAGTTGCCCGGATTGGGAAATTTTTCAACTTCTTATAAAAAAAGCCGCCCTGGAAGAAACCCAAAAACGGGTGAAAAACATCAGATCAAAGCTAGAAATGTTATAAATTTTAAAGCAGGAAAAAAGTTAAGAGAACAGCTCTAACGAATGGAAATCGACTTAAACAAAATTCCTAATAAAAAATATTTTTCTACCTCTGAAGTTTCAAAAATAGTTGGCATAAAAGGTCATACCTTAAGATATTGGGAAAAAGAATTTGAGAATTTATTTGAGGTAAAGAAAACTTCAAATAAAAGAATTTTTAAAAAAAAAGATATTATTAATTTGTTAAAAATTAAGAATTTGTTAAAAACAGAAGGCATGACTATTAAAGGTGCAAAGATTAAAATTAAGAATTTTAAGATTGATAACAAAACTTCAATTGACATATTGCCTATATTGAAGAAAATTTTAAAAGAACTATAGAACTAAAGAAATAATTTAGGGGAGAAACATGAGAAGAATTGTTACAGGACACAATAAAGAAGGTAAATCGATTATCAATATTGATGGTCCGCCCGCAAGAAGTCTAGGAGAAGACGTTGGCGGTCTTTTTGAACTCTGGAATACTGATGGTAAAGACGTGAATTCTTTAGATACTATCGACAGAGCAGATTCTGAAGTAATTTTGTCACCGCCTAATGGAGGTACCAAGTTTAGGTACTTTCAAATTAATCCATTACCTGAAGGGGTTTCTGCTGAATTTATTGAACAAGCCACTGCTGAAGCTTTCGAAAAAATGGGTGCTGCGCATCATCGAGTAGATACTTCTAGGCATCCAGCAATGCACAAAACCGAAACTATAGATTACATAATTTTGTTAAAAGGTGAAGTCACCCTGATCCTTGATGAAGAAGAAGTTGCACTAAAACCTCATGATGTCGTTGTGCAAAGAGGAACTAATCATGCCTGGGCAAATCATGGAACTGAACCAGCTCTTTTGATAGCAGTATTGATTGATAGCAATGTAAGAGAGTAAATGTCTAAGAAATCAAAATCTTCACTAGATAATTTTAAAAATCGTATCAATAAAACACTTGATGGCGAGAGAAAAATTGCACAAAAAAAACGTCATGAGAAAGGATTTCGAACAGCAAGAGAAAACTTAGATCATCTGGTAGATACAAATTCTTTTATTGAGTACGGTCAATTGGCTGTTGCTGCTCAAAGAAGTAGACGTGAATATGAAGATTTGATGACAGAAACTGCTGCCGATGGAATTATCACTGGTATGTGCAAAATTAATTCTGAGCTTGTTGGAGCTGATAATGCAAATGCTTTAGCGATAATAAACGATTATTCTGTGCTTGCGGGAACGCAGGGATTTTTCCACCATAAAAAACTGGATCGAATCTGTGAACTAGCATCAGATTCAAAATTACCTGTGGTGATGTTCACTGAGGGCGGTGGCGGAAGGCCAGCAGATACTGATGTTTCCACTCAGATAGCTGGGCTTAATATTACTTCATTTTCTAATTGGGCAGCTTTGACCGGAGACTCTTTAAAAATTGCGCTTAACAATGGTTATTGCTTTGCTGGAAATGCTGCTTTATTTGGGTCCGCAGATATTTGTATCGCAACAAAGAAATCTTGGATTGGAATGGCTGGACCAGCGATGATAGAAGGAGGGGGCTTAGGAGTATTTAAACCTGAAGATATTGGCCCAGCAGAAATGCACTACAAGAATGGGCATTTGGATTACTTAGCAGAAGATGAGGAAGAGGGGACTAATTTTGTTAAAAAACTACTCTCTTTTTTCCAAGGTAACGCTGAGACCTGGGAAGAACATGATCAATCTAAAATGGCGAAGATTATTCCTGAAGACCGTAGGATGGGCTTTCCAGTACGCGAAATAATCGAAACACTAGCTGATAAAAATTCTTTTTTGGAATTAAAAAAAATCTTTGGGAGAAGTGTTGTTACAGGATTTATCAGAATAGAAGGCAAGCCCTACGCATTAATTGCGAATGATTGTCAGCAATTAGGCGGAGCTGTTGATTCTGAGGCTTCTGATAAAGTTGCAAATTTCTTAGAAATTTGCAATCAACATAATCTGCCTATAATTTCTTTGGTAGATACGCCAGGATTTATGGTGGGCCCAGAGAGTGAAACCGAAGGCGCTTTTAGGCGAATGGGAAATTTTTTTAAACGTGGCGCAAAAGTTGATTCAAAATTTGTAGCAATAATATTAAGAAGAGGTTACGGATTGGGAGCTATGGCAATGACTGGCGGTAGTTTTTTAGACCCCATTTATACTGCTTCATGGCCGAATGGTGAATTTGGCGGTATGGGCTTGGAGGGTTATGTGAAATTGGGATTTAAAAAAGAATTGGAAGCTGAAGAAACTGAAGAAAAGAAACAAGCGCTCTACGATAAATTATTAGCAAAAATGTATGAAGTTGGAAGAGCAACAGAAGCG
>SGZL01000025.1 GCA_004213955.1 Gammaproteobacteria bacterium | reverse complement strand
CTAAAAAAATCACTGAATTGAGCAATAGGCACATGCGGATTATGTTCTTTCTTTTTTATGCATTGAAGTCTGTCTAACAAAGATAGATCAAGAATTTCTCGAGCATCGGCTAAATTAACCCCGTTTGGCACATTTGATATATCTTCGTAATGAAATAAGGTTACATCTAAGTCATTAGCAACCATAGATGCCAAACAGACATGATCAATATTTCTTAATCTTCCTCGAAGCCAAAGCGTAGAAACTTTATTGCTTTGGCTCATTAAGAACCTATTTTTTTGCTTGAGCGTATCCCATCACAGCTTTGATTTCTAAAAACTCTTCGAAACCAAAAATTCCCCATTCTCTTCCATTACCAGATTGTTTAAATCCACCGAAAGGATCATTTATGCCAGTTGGAGCATTATTAATATGAACATTTCCGCTTCTAATTCTCCTTGCCACATCTAATGCATGATCGGGATCTGCCGATGAAACATAACCAGAAAGTCCATAGAGAGTGTCATTTGCAATTCTTACTGCATCATCTTCATCTTCATAAGGTAGTATGCAAAGAACTGGTCCAAATATCTCTTCTCTAGCAATTGTCATATCGTTTGATACGTTAGCGAAAACGGTTGGTTTTACAAAGTAACCCTGATTAAGATCATCAGGTTTTCCCGGACCTCCTACTACTAATTCAGCGCCTTCTTCTATACCTTTTTCAATAAGCCCCTGAATTTTATTGTATTGAAGATCGCTTACAACCGGACCCATTGTCGTTGACTCAGAAGAGGGGTCTCCAACAACAGTTTTTCCAGCAACTTCTTTAGCTGCTTCTTTTGCTTCATCTTGTCTTGATTGTGGAACCAACATTCTCGAAGGAGCATTACAAGATTGCCCAGTATTATTAAACATATGTTTTGTTCCACGTTTTACGGCTTCGTAAAAATCAGCGTCGTCTAGAATAATATTCGCAGATTTACCACCTAATTCTTGATGTACTCTTTTTACAGTATCTGCTGAACCTTTTGCGACAGCTATACCAGCTCTAGTAGAGCCGGTGAAAGACATCATATCGATTCCAGGATGTGAAGACATTGCTTCTCCCACAGTTGGACCGTCACCATTAACTAAGTTAAATACTCCTTTAGGAACACCAGCGTCATGAAGAATTTCGGCTAAGAGTAAAGCATTCATTGGAGCTATTTCAGTTGGTTTCAAAACCATTGTGCAGCCAGCAGCCAATGCAGGGCCAACCTTACAAGTGATTTGATTCATAGGCCAATTCCATGGAGTGATCATACCAACTACCCCAATAGGCTCTTTACGAATCAAGGTCGAACCAGACATTTCTTCAAATTTATAATTTTTCAAGGTCGCCGTTGCTGTTGCTAAATGACCTAAGCCAGAGGCAGCCTGAGCATTTTTAGAAAGATTTATTGGCGCCCCCATTTCTCTTGAAATTGCTTCGGCAATTTCATCGGATCTTTCCATGTAAATAGAGCATATTTTCTCTAAAAGTTTTAACCGTTCTTCTGTTGAAGTTTGACTAAAGGTAATAAAAGCTTCTTGTGCAGCTGTTACAGCAGCATCCACGTCTTTTGCTGAACCCATAGCTATTTTCCCTATAGTTTCTTCAGTCGTTGGATTTATGACGTCAAGTAGATTAAGACCATCAACAGGGTCAACCCACTCTCCATTTATATAGAATTTTTCGTAGTTTTTCATATTTACCTCTAAGGATTTTGAATATTTGTTAATAAACTAGTTTGGACTTTATCAATCCATGAACAAAGATACTTTCTTGTTTCTTTCGGGTCAATAATTTCATGAACAGAAAATGCTTCAGCTCTAGGGAATGGACTTTGAGATTTTGATAGTTTTTCCTCAATTTCTTTTCGTTTTGCCTCAGGATCTTCAGCTTGAGCAATTTCTTTACCAAAAGCTATAGCTATTCCTCCTTCTAATGGTAGGGGTCCAGCTTCTGAAGATGGCCAGGCAAGCACATAACTTTCTGGTCCAAAATGAGCAGCAGACCCAACTCCAAATGATTTTCTAATAAGAACTGAACACCAAGGCACAGAAGAATCTACAGCGGATAAAACTGCTTCAGTTCCATGTAATATGGTGGCATCTTTTTCGGCTTCTGGACCAATCAAAAACCCAGGCTCATCAACAAGAGAAATAATAGGAATGTTGAATTGATCGCATAGTTTAATAAACCTAGATGTTTTCTTTGCATTATCAGCGGTCATAGAGCCCGCGTAAAAATTACTATCGTTTGCAAAAATACCAGCAGAATAACCGTTTAATCTGATAAAGCCCGTAATAATTCCGCGGCCATAAAAATTTGTTATTTCGAAAAAATCATTGTTATCAGAAATTGATTTAATAATCTCTCTCATTTCATAAGTTTTTTTTCTATCTTTTGGAACAATTGATTCTAACTTTTCATCCGCTCTATCAATTGGATCATCACAATCTTTCCGATCTACAGCTTCATAAATATTTTGCGGCATATAAGAAAGAAATTTCTTAATCTGATCAAAAGCATCCATTTCATTTTCAGCAACGTTATCTACAACTCCATTAATTTTATGAATTTCAGAACCACCTAATTCTTCTTTAGTAAAATCTTTTCCAAAAGCCCTAGAAACTACTGCAGGGCCAGCAACCAGTATTTGAGCAGTTTTTTTAGTCATTATTCTAAAATGGGAAGCAACAAATCTAGATGCAGGCAGGCCAGCAACAGGGCCTAAAGCTGCACTTATTACTGGAATAGTTTTTAAACTAGTAGCCACTGCTTTGAATCTAGACTTTGAAAAAACTGGATCGCCTCCATATCCTTTTTTTTCTTTTGAAGGTCCAGCAACTGATCCACCTCCACCCTCATGAAGTCTTATTAAAGGAAATCTGTATTGAACAGCTAATTCTTCAGTGTAGACACTTTTTCTATTACCAGCTGCATTAGGAGAACCACCTTTAACGGTGAAGTCTTCTCCTCCAATTACAATTTTTCTTTCATTAATTTTACCAAAACCTAAAATAAAGTTAGCTGGGGTAAATGAATCGATTGATCCATCATCTTTATGTTCCATTCCACCAGAAATCTTTCCAACTTCTTCGAAGCTATTTTTATCTAAAATTAATTCAATTCTTTCACGAAGTGATAATCTTCCTTTTGCATGTTGGAGATCAATAGCTTCTTTACCACCTTGAGATAAGGCTAGCTTTTTTCTTAAAGAAATTTCTTTTATCTCTTTTTTCCAGGACATTATTTATTCAAAAATCTTTTCATCCCACCAAGGATAAAAATCTGGCATATCTTCTGTTAATTTTCCTGGAAACTCAGGCGGTCTTTTTTCAAAGAATGATTTAATTCCTTCAACTGCTTCTCCAGATTTTCCCAAGGCATACACTGCTCTAGAATCAATTTTATGAGCTTCCATTGGGTGATCGGCTCCCATCATTCGCCATAACATTTGCCTTGTCAGTGCTATAGAAATCGATGAAGTCTCCTTAGTAAATTCATCGCATATTTGTAAAGCCCGAGTTATTAAATTATCTTGAGAAGTTATCTCAGATATTAAATTTATTTCCTTGGCTTTTTTCGCATCGATTACTTTTGCGGAATAACAAAGCTTTAAAGCATTATCTATGCCGATTAACCTTGGCAAAAACCAACTGGATGCTGCTTCTGGAACAATTCCACGTTTAGCAAATACAAAACCAAATCTCGAATTATCACTAGCAATTCTGACATCCATTGGAAGTAGCATAGTAGCGCCTATACCTACTGCATCACCATTAATAGCTCCAATGATTGGCTTTGTGGACTTAAATAGTCTCAAAGTTAGAACACCACCAGCATCTCTAACAACATTTTTAGCTTCTTTTTTCTTATCCGTCCAATTAAATGAATCCTCTCCAGTAGATAAATCTGCTCCAGCGCAATACTTATCTCCCTTACCAGTAAAAATTATTGCTCTGATATCATCATTTTTTTCGGCTAGATTTACTGCATCTATGATTTCTCTCATCATAACCTCAGTAAAGGCATTCAGCTTTTTAGGTCTAGAAAGGCTGATAATAAGTACCTTGTCTTTAATATTTATTTCAATTTGTTCGTAATTTTTCATATTTAGGGTTGATAATTATAGATTATTTTGATTATATATGTCTCAAGCGTTGATTTAATCCGACTTGCAAACGCTATATAAGATTGCTAAACAAGAACTTTATGACCTGTTTAGCTAACGCAAGCAGGTTTTTTTATGGAGAAATAAAATGGCATATGAAGGTAAAAATGTAGAAACAATAGCTCTTCACACAGGATGGAGATCTGACGAAACAACTGGATCCGTTGCGGTTCCAATTCACCAAACTACAAGTTTTCAATTTAACAATACTGAGCACGCAGCAAGTTTATTTGCGTTGGCTGAATTAGGAAATATTTACACTAGAATAATGAATCCTACTACAGCAGTTTTAGAAGAGAGATTAGCTGCGTTAGATGGAGGAGCTGCTGGATTAGCAGTTGCTTCTGGGCAGACGGCTTCGGCTTATTCGATTCAAAATCTTGCTAGAGTTGGAGACAATATAGTTTCATCGTCTCATTTATATGGTGGAACTTATAATCAGTTCAAAAATAATATGAGAGAGATGGGTATAGAGGTTAGGTTTGTCGATCCGACCGATCCATCAAATTTTGAAAAAGCTACCGACGACAAGACAAGAGCTTATTTTGGGGAAACACTTCCAAATCCAAAATTAGAGGTCTTTCCAATAGGAGAAATTGCTGAGATTGGAAGAAAGCATGGCATTCCTTTGATTGTCGATAATACTGCTGCGCCCATATTGTGTCGTCCTTTTGATCATGGAGCTGCTGTAATTACATACTCTACAACTAAATACATTGGTGGTCATGGAACTACAATTGGTGGTGCTATCATAGATGGCGGTAATTTTGATTGGGGTGAGGCTGGTGCTGATAGACAACCAGCGATGAATACTCCCGATCCATGTTATAACGGTATTGTTTGGGATGAAGCAATTAAACCAATGGGACCTATTGCTTACATAATGAAGCTTAGAACTACTCTTTTAAGAGATTTAGGAGGCGCCATGAGCCCGCAAAGCGCTTTTGCATTCATTCAAGGTTTAGAAACTCTTCCTTTAAGAATGAGAGAGCATGCAAAAAATGCTCAAGCAGTCGCTGAGTTTTTGGATAAAGACAATAGAGTACAAGCGGTAACTTATCCGGGTGTAGCCGAAGGTGCTTCTAGAGAAAAAGCCGACAAGTACATGACAGGTGGTTACGGAGCTCTAATAGGTTTTGAATTGCCCGGCGGTAAAGAGGCTGGAAGCAAGTTCATCGATTCTTTAGAGCTTTTATATCATGTTGCTAATATCGGTGATGCTAGATCCTTAGCTATTCATCCTGCGACTACTACTCACAGTCAATTATCTCCAGAAGAGCAATTGTCTGCTGGGGTCACACCAGGATATGTGAGGTTATCGATTGGAATCGAACATGTTGATGACATAATCGCTGATATTTCTCAAGCTTTAGACAAGGCGGGATAACCTCAAAGTACCAAAAAAAAACCCAGCCTTTTATGCTGGGTTTTTTTATTAGATAAAAAATTTATTCGTATCTTTTTACAACAAAACTATTTGTTACTCCTTTGTTTTCCGAAATTCTAAAAGTTTTTCTTATAAACCTTTGAAAGGCTTTTGTAGGAACTCTAACTTGAGCTTGTTCCATGTAAGTTGCAAGATCTGGATATCCACAGAAAGCTATGTGAGTTCCAAATTGATCAGGAGTTACTCCTGGGCCAATAGCGAATAAACCCCAAGAACCTGGACATGAACCATCAGTTGAAGCTACTTCCATTAGGTCTTCGTAAGCTGGAAAAAATTTATCTGGTCTTGAGACATTAGCAAAAAAGTTTACAAAAACTGTATCCTTACTTGCATCTCCACCACCAGCTAAAGGAAAAGCCAAAGCTGAAACAGTTTCCTCAGAAATAGGATTCATAGCATCAAAGTATTTCGCCCATCCTGCGCAGGAAGCAATTTGATTGTTCCATTCCACGTAAGCCGCATTGTTTGGAAAACCAACTAAATAGGTGTGAGTTGTTGGCTCTGATCCATTAAAAGCTTCTGCAACTAATGTTACTGTTACGCCTTCAGGATTTTTACAATCTTTATTTAAGGCGTCAGTAGCAGCAACTACAGCAGCTGGGTTGTCCGTTTTAATTCCAAATAATCCTAAAAAGGGACCATCCGCAGAAAACGAATAACTTGTAAAAAATATTACAATTAAAAAAGTTATTTTTTTCATATACTCTCCTTAGTAATTTAATAATTTATATTAATCTACTATAACTTATTATTTAGAAGAAGCTGTAATATAAGTCATAAAAGAGTTTTCACAACTGTATACTGACTCATACAAAGCTCCAAAAGTTCTTCCATCTTCTGATGAGGTAAACCATTCGATAGCCTTTCCAAAATCTTCAGCCGATGGTGAAATTCCAATCCAATTCACTGATCCTGCTTTGACAGGAATTTGTTGAAATCCAACGTGAGCGGTGTAAGTGTCTTCAAGACCAGCTTTTTCTAGATATCCAGAAAAGGTATCCATCATTGATGATAGGTCGTCATAGGACTTTCCTTCATTTAATTCGCATTCATATATCTCAACTACTGGCCCTGCAAACAAAGTTGAAGAAGCTAGTAAAGTAAATATCAATATCATTTTTTTCATAATCTCTCCTTAGTTAAATGAATTTTTATGTTAACTAAAAACTATCATTGTTGTGAATAGTTTTTTTAATTTTTTTATTTAAAAAAAAATTATTCTGTGCTTTTTAAAATG
>SGZL01000024.1 GCA_004213955.1 Gammaproteobacteria bacterium | reverse complement strand
TATAACGATTGAGGAACATAAATGAGTTTTAAATTAGGAACAGTTGGCGGCAAAGCCGTTTTAATCAAGGATGATCATTATTTTGATGTAGCAAGCTTATCAAATGGAGCCATCAGTTCAGATAGTGTAGAAGCGCTTAAATTCCAAAGCGAGCTAAGTGAGTTGTATGACACTCTTTCTGGAGAAAATGCCACTGGCAATTTATCTGAAATAGAGCTTGGGAATCCTGTTCCAAAAAGTCCTAATTGTTATGCAGTAGGTTTAAATTACAGAAAGCATGCGGAGGAAAGCGGTATGGATATTCCTGAGGTTCCTATGATTTTTACTAAACATACATCTTGTTTTGTTGGTCCTAAAGCTAATGTAGAAATGAGAAGCGATTATGTTGATTGGGAAGTAGAATTAGTTGTGGTCATAGGAAAAGAAGGAAAAAATATTTCTAAAGAAAATGCTCTTGAACACGTCGCGGGTTTATGTGTTGGACAAGATATTTCTGACAGACCAACTCAATTCGCTACAACTCCGGCAATGTTTAATTTAGGTAAGTCTTTCGATACTTATGGGCCAATGGGCCCTGCATTGGTCTCTCTAGACTTATTAGAAAATTGTGAAAACTTAGACATTGAATGCAAATTAAACGGAGAAACTGTGCAAAAAAGTAATACGAGTGATCTAATCTTTAATGTTTCTTCCATTATTTCTTACCTTTCAGAAATTGTTTCACTTAACATCGGCGATACCATTTGGACTGGAACTCCGAGTGGAGTTGGAATAGCTTCAGGCAAATTTCTCAAAGATGGAGATGTGCTCACCTCCTCAATAGAAGGTTTGGGCTCAATGGAAAACAAGTGCGTGCGCGTATCTGATCACTCAAGAGCGAATATAGTTCCAGAATTTATGAAAGGTTTTTTAAAAGATTAAAATTAAGACGCTATAACTAGTTGATAACTAGCGAGGATTAATAAAATCAAAAACCCTAAAAAGGTCAAAGACATCCCTCCTATTCTCAGTATTGGGCTGTGAAGCATAAAGCCAAAGCCTATCCCATGCATCAATCTACCTAAGAAGAAAAATATTCCCGCAACATGCAAGTAAAGTGAGTTTAAATTACTGAACTCACATAGTAATAATAAGATTAAAAATAAGGGCGCGTATTCAATTAAATTTCCATGAGCTCTAATTGCACGTTGAAGCATTTCAGGATCAATTTGTCGATTAGGAGAATGCAAAAATTTTGTCACAGGGCTATTTCTTAAGTCTAGTACTCTAATAGCTAAAACTAGCGTAAAAAAAACTAATAAAATTGTGTAAGCGAGTGTGATTTCTAAACTCATAAAACTCTAACTTTCCTCGGTAAAAGTTAATCCCGCATTTGCCTCTAATCTAGAAATAAGCGCCTCTCCCATCGCAGCAGCTGGAGTGTAGATGCCTCCTTCAAGTTCTGTGCAATCTTGAAGTAAACATAAAGCGCTCTCTGCAATCATCTTTGAGGTAGAGCCGTAACCAGGATCCATATCCCCTGTCACCGAAATGCTCAAAACCGAATCATCATCCAAATCAGCACAGAATAAAACATCATAATTTCCTTTTTCTCTAGATTCCTTTGAAGGCCCCTCTCCTGGTTCAGGAGCGTCCGCTAAGGGATTTGCTCCAGCGATTGCTTCAGCTGCTGCTTTGCCAGAATCTCCAGGACCTTGAATCCACATTTCGTTGTAGCAAAAATCTTGCCCATATGCATGGTTCAATAAGGCATTTGAACGGTGAATGTTCTTGGTATTAATTGGCGCCATGAAAAAAGGAGAAACCCACGTTTCAAGTTTCTCATCAAATATGGGTTTTGAGTCGTTCGGCTGTTGGGGACCCTGAAACCCGTTGGCCAAAGAGAAAGGGTTCCCAAGCACCTCAATCAATTCTGGTTTTTTCTTTAGTGAAGCCATTGTCGCTGTCAAAGAGGCTGCAGTACCTCCAGAAAATTCTCCATTCATCGCTCTTACTCTGCCCCGAACATTTTGAGCAGGACTGCCCTGGCTAGCTTCAGCTTTTCTTTGTACAAAATAAACGCCTAAGTCAAAAGGTATGCTGTCAAAACCACAAGAAAAAACAATTCTTGCACCCGAGTCTTTCGCTTTCTGATCATGCTCCTGAATCATTTGATGCATCCAAGCTGGCTCTCCACAAAGATCTACATAATCTGTGCCAATTTCAGCGCAGGCTTTCAGAATA
The DNA here is from genome assembly GCA_004213955.1 of Gammaproteobacteria bacterium. Taxonomy (GTDB): domain Bacteria; phylum Pseudomonadota; class Gammaproteobacteria; order Magnimaribacterales; family AG-339-G14; genus AG-339-G14. Next base: position 6,415 of record SGZL01000024.1, on the reverse strand, counting down.
TTTGACCCATACAATTGATAGGGTCCGACGGTAGTCAAGACGCATTTTGATTGTTCAACCATACTGTCGACACTATCTTGGTCATTACTATCCACAACTATTGCCTCAATCGATTCAGATAGTTTAAATACCTCTTTAACAGATTTAAGTTTTGCTTCGCTCCTTCCGGCTATAGCCCATTTCAGATTTTCTGCTTTCCCATAATTTGAGACCATATAGTCGACAACAAGCTTGCCTGTGTAGCCAGTTGCTCCATAAATAACAACATCAAATTTCTTATCTCCCATTTTTTCTCCAATTAAAAATTACAGAAGTTTGATTATTAAAGTTTACTCGTGACACTCACAGTTGATTTCTTTGCAAATTTGGTGATTTTTATAATGAGCAAACACTATAAATATTGACCCTGCCAAAGTAAATAATCTTTCTCCTGTTTCGCCGTATAGTGGTTCTCCAATAAAGACCGCCCCACATAGAATCATCAAGCCTAGTAAACCAATAAGGAAATATGAAACCTGTCCATGATTTTTATAGCCAAGTATTAAAGCTAATAAACTAATAGGTATTGCAAAAAATAAAATTAAGTTGTGAACAAATTCATTATCTATGACTGTTGCAAAAATTCCTGAGGACAAAATTACAAAAGAGGGAACAAAAAAACAATGCACAACACAAGCAAGCGATAAGCTGATTGCAAATTTGTCTGATCTTAGTTGAGCTTCCATAGATAAAAGAGGTGTCCAAGTCTAAAGAAAAATATACAACGTCGCAATAATAATATGCTTGGCAAAAACATGGCGCTTAAGAAATAAATAATTTTTCCTCCCTTGAAGTTTCAAGTTTAATATAATTCCATTGTGAAAAAAGATAGATCTGTATTAGTCCTAGGAGTAGGCCCTGAAGAAGGTTTAGGTGTCGCATTGTGTAAAACTTTTGCTTCCGAAGGTTACTCTGTCTTTGGGTGCGGTCGAAGTGAAGAAAATATGGATGCTTTAAATAAAATAAAAACAGAAAAGGGCAAAATTACTGGTCTTGTTGGTGATGTAACAAAAGAAGAAGATGTAAAGAAAATCTTTGATGCAATTGATAAAAACTCTAAAAATCTCAGCTCAGTTATTTATAACGCTGGAAATAACAACGCTAAACCATTTCTTGAAATGGATTTACCCTTTTTCCAAGATCTTTGGGAGGTTTGTGCTAAAGGAGCCTTCCTAGTTGCGCAACAAGCCATTCCAAGGTTAGTAAATAACAACGGCGGCTCTTTAATTTTTACAGGGGCTACGGCTTCGTTAAGATCAAGGCCTCCTTTTACAGCATTTGCTTCAGCTAAAAGCGCTGAAAGATCTCTTGCCCAGGGACTCGCGAAAGAATTTGGAAGCAAAGGAGTCCATGTAGCCAACGTTATCATAGATGGAATAATTGATGGCGATAAAGTAAATCTTAGATTTCCTGAATTTGCAGCAAGCAAAGGTGAAGACGGCAAATTAAATATTGCTCACATTGCTGATAATTTTTTAATGCTTCATAACCAAAAAAGAAGTACGTGGTCTTTTGAGCTCGATTTAAGACCTTGGTCAGAATCTTGGTAATGCCTTATTTTCTTAAATAAAAAGTCTCAAAAGTTTCCCATTGCTCAATATTTTTATAGATTTTTACTAAACTTATTTTTTCCATATAAATTTCATTTGGAATCGCCAATTCTCTACATAAGTTTTTTTTTAAATCTTCGTTTGCGTTTCCATAAAATAAACTTACATGAGGAAAATATTCTTTTGAAGCAACTCCAGTTTTTTCATCGATAGCTTTCTTCAAAAAATTTAAGTCATGAGAATTTTCTACAACAAGGAATAATGATTGAAAATAACTTTCTCTATAGCCAATGCCGCTAAGTTTAATTTTTAATTTAAAAAACTTATTACATAGATTCTGGAAAGTCTTCCTATCATCATTTTCATTGTAATTTATGGGTCCGGATAAAGTGAGGTGAGCTTTGAAATTGGGCCCCAAAAGTTTTTTATTTACTTTTTTTTTCAGAGACTCAACTAAATAAGCAGACTCTTGGTCGAACTCACCCCAAACATAAAGTCCTTTTGATATTTCAGAATTCAATTTGAATTAATAAAATTAAAGAGGTTCTTTTGGAGCCTCTTTATTTTTTTTGTCTCTATAATTCTTTAGAGCTTTCGACAAGTCATCCCAGTTAGCGAATAAACTTCCAAGAGCAAATATTGCTAAACCATGGTGAGAAGCAAAATCATCAAACTCATGAATACCCAACTCTACGGATAATTCTAGAAGACATGAAATTAATAAAAGTCCGTAAACAAGTATTCCTAATATCGGGTATTTTTTAAAATCTATCATTGCCTACTCCACTGTGACTGACTTGGCTAAATTCCTGGGCTGATCAATATCAGTGCCTCTCAATAAAGCGACTTCGTAAGATAAAATCTGCAAGGGAATTGAATACAAAATTGGTGTAAGCAAGAAATCACATTCGGGCATACTAATGTATCTTCCCGTTGATAAGTCTAATTTCTCTTTAGCGTTTCCAAACACATATAAAGCTCCGCCTCTGGCTTTAACCTCTTCTAAATTTGAAACAAGTTTTTCTGCCAATTCGTACTCTGGGGCAATTGCGACCACTGGCATTTCTTGATCTATTAAAGCTAAAGGTCCGTGCTTTAGTTCGCCAGCCGGATAAGCTTCGGCATGAATATAAGAAATTTCTTTTAATTTTAAAGCGCCCTCTTTTGCGATCGGATAGAAAATTCCTCTTCCTAAGAATAAAGCATTATCTTTATTAGCAATCTCTGGAGCAAAATCCATGATGTCATTTTTTAGCTTCAAAGCTTCAGATATTTTTTCTGGCAAGAGCCTCAAAGCATTGATCATTCGAGCTCTTAGAAGAGGATTTTTCCCTGCTGCTTTTGCTAAAGATAAAGTTAAAAGCATTAAAGCGGTAAGTTGAGTTGTAAACGCTTTGGTAGAAGCGACACCAATTTCTGGCCCGGCATTGGTAAGTAGTAGAAAATCAGATTCACGAGCTAAAGAGCTAGTTGGAACATTGCAAATAGAAAGTGACGCCAAGTAACCTTTGTCATCAGCATACCTCAATGCAGCTAGAGTATCGGCTGTTTCTCCGGACTGGGAAATAGTCACCAAAAGAGTATCTTGGTCAACATACGGATTTTTATATCGATACTCACTTGCATAATCGAGCTGAGTTGGGAGGCCAGAAATTGCCGAAAACCAGTTTGCAGCAACTCTTCCAGCATGGAGGCTGGTGCCGCAAGCAATTATTTGGATTCTTTTTACTTTGGCAAACATCTCCGATGAGCCTTCTCCAAAAATGTTTTCCAAAACATCTTCACCGCCAATTCTTCCGTCCAAAGTATTAAGAACAGCTTGAGGTTGCTCATAAATCTCTTTTTCCATGTAATGTTTAAAGTTTCCTTTAGAAGATGCCTCTGCATTAATATCAATTGTTAGCTTTTCTCTATTTGCCAATTTATCCTTGGCATCATAAATTTCAACCAAATCAGGTGAAATTTTTGCGACATCCCCATCTTCCAAAATCAAGAACTTACTGGTCAAATTGCCAAGGGCAAGAGGGTCAGAAGCGGCAAAATTTTCTTTTTTGCCAAGACCAATTACTAAAGGCGAACGATTTCTTGCAACCACAAAACTTTCAGGTTCTCGCTGATCAAGCGCCGCAACTGCGTATGCTCCATCAAGTTTGTTTTTAAGTTTTTGCATCGCAGACAATAAAGAATCTTCAGCTTTTAAAAAATTATCTAATAGGTGAGCAATCAGTTCTGAATCAGTCTTAGAATTAAAGGCATATCCCTCGTCTGTCAGTTCTTCCTTTAAGGATAAATAATTTTCTATGATGCCGTTGTGGACTATGAAAACTCGATCATTCGATTGATGAGGATGAGCATTTATTTCTGACGGCTCCCCATGTGTTGCCCATCTAGTATGCGCAATACCGACCTTACCTTTAGGCTTATCTGCTATCATCTTTTCTTCTAAATTTTTAACTTTCCCTAACGTTCGAAGGTGCACAACATTATTTTCAGAATGCATAGCGATGCCTGCTGAGTCGTAACCTCGGTATTCCATTTTGAAAAGCCCTTTAATTAAAAGCTTACCAACACTTCTGTCGGTTGCTGCTGCAATGATCCCGCACATTATTTTCTCTTAATATTCCTTTGTCTGCTTCTACCCAAAGCAAGTTTATTTTCTGGTACATCTTTTGTAACTACTGATCCCGCTCCAATCATACTGTTTTTTCCAATTTTAAGAGGTGCGACTAAAGAAGAATTAGAACCGATAAAAGCTCCTGAGCCAACTTTCGTCTTGCTTTTTTTCTTGCCATCGTAATTAACAAAAATTGTTCCCGCTCCTATATTAACTGATTCGCCAATTTCTCCATCGCCAATATAAGCGAGGTGTTTTGCTTTAGTATTTTTACCAATCTTGCTTCTTTTAACCTCTACAAAATTACCTATTTCGACTTTGGTTTCGAGTTTGGCCTCTGGGCCAATATGCGCAAAAGGCCCGATTTTACAAAACGAGCCTATGAGAGAATTTTCTATCAAAGAATTAGGTTTAACCACTACACTGTCTTGTATAACCGAGTCCTTAATTATAGAGCCTGCTCCTATGAAACAATTTTTGCCGATATTTACCTCGCCTTCAAAAATTACATTGACGTCGACAAAAGTGTTGCTGCCAATTTTTATCTCGCCCCTAAAATCTAGGCGATCGATGTCGGCAAATTTTACAGCTTTCGAAATAAGAGCGTTCGCTGAAATCTTGTTATATGCTTTTTTAAGTTCGTATAGTTCTTCTGGACTGTTAGCACCTAACACTTCACCAACTGAACTTGGCTGAATAGTTTTCACAAAAATTTTTTCTTTAACTGCCAATCCAATAATGTCAGTTAGATAGTATTCTTTAGAAGAATTTTTATTCTTAATTAAGGGAATCAATTGTTTTAAATCTTTAGCTGACGTCGCAACAATTCCGGAGTTGACCTCAGAAATTTCTTTCTCTTTTTTTGTGGCATCTTTCTCTTCTACAATAGCTACCACCTTATTTTTTTCTTTGACTATTCGACCATAGCCCTTTGGATTTTCTGTGATAAAAGTTAACAAACCCAATTGATTCTTTTTTAAAGAAATCAATTTTTTCAATGTTGAAAGACTAACTAATGGTACGTCTCCATACATAATTAAAGTCGTTGCTCCGGGTCGCAAAGAGCTCAAGGCTTGTTTCACAGCATGCCCAGTTCCTAATTGGTTTTTTTGAGAAATCCAATTAGTACCTTTGGGCACCTTAACTGAAGCCTTAATTAAATTCTTTTCATTGCCAAGGACTATTTGCAATTTTGCGTTTTTTAAGAGAGCACATGTATCTATGACATGTTGCAAAAGGGGTTTGTTAGCTAATTTGTTTAAAACTTTGGGAGTGGAGGACTTCATACGAGTCCCTTTGCCTGCAGCTAAAATAATTACATCGATCTTCATCTGCGCCCTAATAATCTTTCCTAGGGTGAGATATTAAACTATTTTTTTCTAAGTTTGCGTAATGTTTGTAGTCTTGCAGCCGCTTCTGCTAATTCTGCTCTAGCTCTTGAAAAATCAACTCCAGCTTCCGCATCATTTTTTATCTTCTCTGCTTCTTCTTTAGCCTTTTCTGCTTCCGCCTCATCAATATCTTCTGCTCTAACCGCGACATCGGAAAGCAAGGTTACAACATCCGGTTGGACTTCGATAAATCCCCCCGAAAGAAAGAAAACTTCCTCTTCGCCATTTTCTTTAACAACCTTTACAGGGCCGGGGATAATTCCAGTCAACAACTGGGAATGTCCTGGAGTGATTCCAATTTCTCCTAAAGAGCCTGTTGCAACAACCATAGAAACTGCTTCAGAAAAAATTTCTTTTTCTGCGCTGACTATAGTGCATTGCATAGAAGACATATTTATAAAGTTTTAGCTTTTTCAACAACCTCTTCGATTGCTCCTACCATCAAAAAGGCTTGCTCTGGCAGATCGTCGTATTCTCCGTCAAGAATGCCCTTGAAACCTCTTACGGTGTCTTTGATTGAAACAAATTTTCCAGGAGAGTTGGTAAAGATTTCTGCAACAAAGAAAGGCTGAGACAGGTATTTCTCTATTCTTCTTGCACGATTAACAGTCTGCTTGTCTTCGTCAGATAGTTCGTCCATTCCAAGAATGGCGATAATATCTTTGAGCTCAAGATATCTTTGTAAAACCTGCTGAACTCCTTTAGCAACTTCGTAGTGTTCTTGTCCAACAATATTAGGATCCAATTGTCTGCTAGTAGAATCCAATGGGTCTACGGCTGGATAAATTCCAAGTGAAGCAATTTGTCTTGAAAGAACAACC
>SGZL01000023.1 GCA_004213955.1 Gammaproteobacteria bacterium | reverse complement strand
TTCACGCCGGTTCGATTCCGGCTTCAGCCTCCAATTAAAATGAAAAATTATAAAAAAAATATAGTACTTGTAAGTGGTGGTTTTGATCCTCTACATAAAGGCCACATTGATCTAATCAATGAGGCCGCAAATTTTGGAGAGGTTCTTGTAATTATAAATAATGAACAATTTTTAATTGAAAAAAAAGGGTTTAGTTTTTTTTCAATAGATGAAAGGACTGAAATTGTTAAGAATCTTAATAATGTTTTTGAAGTATTTATCTCTATTGATAAAGATCATACTGTATCAAAATCAATAGAGTATTTAGTTAAAACAAAAAAATATAATATTAAATATTTTGCTAATGGTGGCGACAGAAAAAATAAAAATGATATCCCAGAGTTTGAAATTTGCAACAAATTTAATATCGAAACCCTTTTTGATATTGGAGGAAACAAAGTCCAATCAAGTTCATTAATTACTCAGAAGTTTTATGAAAAAATGCTGATTATAAATGATGACAAAAAAATCAATAAAAAACCATGGGGTCATTATATAAATTTACTTAAAGAAGGAAATTATTTACTCAAAAAAATTGTAGTTATGCCTGGCGAAGAACTATCTGAGCAGCTACATAAGTTTAGGGAGGAACATTGGATTGTCGTAGAAGGACAAGTTGAAGTAACACACAATGAAAAGGTATCAAAAAAAACAACTGGAGATTATATCCATATAAAAAAAGAATCAATTCATAGAGTTAAAAATTCTCAAGATTTACCTGCAATAATTATAGAAATACAAATGGGAAATATTTTAAGCGAATCAGATATAATAAGAAAAAAAGATAAGTACAAACGCTTACCTTAGTCAGTATGAATAAAAATAAAATTGCTCTTCTTTGTATTAGAGGCCTGCCTGCACAGTATGGTGCATATGATCAAACATCGCATGAACTAGTTTCAAATGAAGAATGTAAAAATTATAGTTTTATAGTTCCATGTGAAAATTCTTTATCAAACACTCCTTATGACTATACAAATACTCAGAGAATTTTTTTAAATAAGACTTCTGGCGGTATAGGTACAATTATTTACGGATTAAAAAGCACTTTTCTTGCAATAAAAAATGGTGCAAAAACGTTAGTTTTTTTTGGATATGGCCTTGCACCGATATTTCCTTTTTTAAAGCTATTTGGATATAGAGTTATATGTAATGTTGATGGTATCGAATGGGAAAGAGCAAAGTGGGGAAAAATTGCAAAGTTTTATTTTAAATTTTGTGAATTTATCTCTGCATATACTCCTATTTTAAGAGTCTACGATGCTAAAGCAATTAAAGATTACTACATCAGAAAATATAATGCTAAAGGCAAATTAATTTATTACGGGTCAGATACAAAACAATTTAATCAAGACTATTCTAAAGATAGTAAATCTAATGATAAATTTGCAATTGTTGTCATGAGAATGGAGCCTGAGAACAACATTCTTAACATTGTGAAAGCCTTTTCTAAAAAAACTATTGGAATTAAACTTAAGATAATCGGTCCTTCAACAAATTTTTTTGAGAAAATTTGTATGCCAATGATTGCAAAATCAAAAAATATTGATTACTTAGGGCCAATATATGATAGAAAAATCCTGATTGAAAAAAGATCGGCAGCTTCAGTATATATTCATGGGCATTCCGTTGGCGGAACAAACCCAACCCTTGTTGAGGCTTGCCACATTAGAAAACCAATAATTGCTCATGATAATAAATACAATAGAGAAGTATTAAAAGAAAGAGGATTTTTTTTTAAGGATTCAGATGATCTTTATAAGATTGTTTCTAAAAATGAATGGAAAAATATAATTCCTCCATCATTGAGTTCAGATTATGAATGGTGTACCATCTGCCAAAAATACATAAGCTTATTTGAATTATGAAAATCTTTATTACTGGCATAGCCGGTTTCTTAGGAAGTAACATTGCAGACAAAATGATTGATATGGGTCATGAAGTCGTTGGAATTGATAATTTTTTAGGAGGTTACAAAGATAATTTACCTAAAAACATAACTTTTTATGAAGATGATTTAAGAAACTTAGATAACCTAGCTAATTATATGAAAGGTTGTGACATCGTATTTCATACCGCTTGTACCGCATATGAAGGCCTTTCGGTTTTTTCTCCATCGCTAGTTGTTGAAAATACTGTACAAATTTCTGTTAATGCAATGACAGCATCTATTCAAGCAGGGGTGAAAAGATTTGTTCATTGTTCATCAATGGCAAGATATGGAACACAAGATGTAACACCTTTTACAGAAGATATGACTCCAAAACCTCAAGATCCCTACGGCATTGCTAAATATGCTGCAGAATTATTATTAAGAAATTTATCTGAGGTTCATGGAGTAGAGCTTGTAGTAGCTGTTCCTCACAATATTATTGGACCAAGACAAAAGTATGATGATCCATTTAGAAATGTAGCAAGCATTATGATAAATCTTATGCTCCAGAATAGACAGCCTATTATCTATGGCGATGGAACTCAAACAAGATGTTTTTCAGACATCAACGATGATATCGACTGCTTAGTAAAACTTGCATTTACTAAAGGAATTAATGGTGAAGTTTTTAATATCGGACCTGATGAAGAAGAAGTTACCATAAATGAACTGTGTAATGAAATTGCAAATTTATTAAGATTTAATGTAAATCCAGTTTATATGCCAGGAAGACCTCAAGAAGTTAAACATGCAACATGCAGTGCAGATAAGATAAGGAAAAAACTTGGTTATGAAACTAAAACAAGTTTAAGAGATTCACTGCAATCCATAATAGATTATGTAAAAAAGCGTGGCCCAAGGGAATTTAACTATCATCTTCCAATAGAGCTCAAAACTGATCAACTTCCTGCAACTTGGAAAGACAGATTATTTTAGATATCTATTACCTTGTCTAAAGAGTCTATATATATTGTTTTAGGGGGCGGGGTTCTAGAAACAGGCGATTTACCTGATTATGTAATCTCTAGACTTGATTTAGTTTCAACAATTGCATCAAAAAACGACTTAATAATAACCTCTAGTTCATTTTCATTAAATTTGCCGCCAAAAAGAGATGGTCAGGGATACCCAATATTCGAATGTGTCGAAATGGCAAAAAATCTCAAAGAAAGAGATCTTGAGAATGTTATTTGTGAAGGCTGGTCTCATGACACTATTGGTAGTGCAATTTTCTGTAGAATGATATTAGACAATTTATTTGATGAAATGAAGACGTTAAATGTAGTAACATCAGATTTTCATTTCCTTAGGACTAAAGAGATTTTTAATTGGGCATTTGAAGAACTTAGACCTAAAAAATTTAAACTTAACTTTCATAATGTTAAATCTTCTAGAAATCATAAAAACACAATTAAAGATAGGCTAATTCAAGAAGAGCAATCAATCAATAGTTTTAGAAAAAATTTCAAACATATTAAAACTATATCAAGCGCTTTAAGATATTTGCTCTTAAACCACGATAATTACAATACTTCTTTCTCAAGTAAAAATAGGGATTTTACAAATAATCCTATGTACTAATTTGAATTTACAATAAAATAGAACATATATGAAAATTACTATTGTTGGAACGGGTTATGTAGGATTAGTAACAGCAGCATGCTTTTCTGATCTTGGTCATAAAGTAACATGTGTCGATGTCAATAATGAAAAAATTGATAGTCTAAATAATGGCGATATTCCTTTCTATGAACCTGGTTTAAAAGAACTTGTCGAGAGAAATTCAAAAAATAATTCTTTAAAATTTACTTCTTCTTATTCTGATGGCTGCAAGGGCTCGGAAGTTTTTTTTATATGTGTTGATACACCTGATGACGGAACTGGAAAACCAAATCTAACTAATCTAAATAAAGTTATTGACACACTATTAAATCATATTGAAAAAGACTGTGTTGTTGTTACTAAGTCCACTGTACCAATTGGAACAAATGCTTTAATTCAGAGAGAATTTGAAAGCAGAAATAAATCAAGTAAATGCAAAATCAATGTATGTTCAAATCCTGAATTTCTTAAAGAAGGCAGTGCTGTTCAAGATTTTATGAGACCCGACAGGATAATTGTTGGTACCGATTCGGAATATGTTATGAGTGTTATGACAAATCTTTATGAACGTCTTAATAGGCAGTCAAATAAATTAATATTTATGTCAATTCCGTCGGCAGAACTCACAAAATACGCAGCTAATTCATTTTTAGCAACTAAGATAAGTTTTGTAAATGAGCTATCTCATGTTGCTGAAAAGATTGGAGCAAATATGCATGAAATTAGACTTGGAATTGGCACAGATCCAAGAATAGGTAATCAGTTCTTGTATGCTGGACTAGGTTATGGCGGCTCATGTTTTCCAAAAGATGTTGCAGCTCTTCTTTCAGCACAAGAAGATCTTGGCCTTAGAAAGGGCATTCTTCAAGAAACTATAAATGTTAATAATCATCAAGTAGATTTTTTTGTAGACAAGATATTGAAAGAATTTGAAAATGATTTATCTAATAAAACATTAACTATATGGGGGCTATCATTCAAACCTGATACTGATGATTTAAGAGAAGCAGTATCTTTAAAAATAATAAGAAAAATTGTTTCCAAAGTAAAAAAACTTAACCTATATGATCCAATTTGTAATAAACTTGCTGCAGCAAAATTAAAGAATATAAAAAATATTGAATTTTATGATGAAAAGTATGAGGCGTTACAGAGCTCTAATGCTCTTATAATATGTACAGAATGGAAAGAATTCTGGCAAATAGATTACGAGCAATTAAAATCTTTAAAAGATACAATAGTGTTTGATGGAAGAAATATTTTAGACAAAGAAAGTTTATTTAAAGAGGGGATAAAATATATAGGTATTGGAATTTAAACTGCCCGAGTGGTGGAATTGGTAGACACAAGGGACTTAAAATCCCTCGAAGGAAACTTCGTGCCGGTTCAAGTCCGGCCTCGGGTACCACCTAACACAGATAAATTTTAAGAATACTATGCAAAACAAAGATACTGACATTAGAGAGCTTATGAGCTTGATATGGTTAAATAAGATAAAAATATTATCATTTGCCTTTATTATTTTTATCATTTCTTTCATATATTCGCATACTCTGGTTGATAAATATAAGTCAGAAGCAATTTTGATGATATCTGATCAGTCAGATTCCTCTTCTCAAATACCATCTAGCTATTCTTCTTTCGCTAATATTGCAGGAATAAGCATTCCACAAAGCAATTCTGAAAATAAAATAAATTTAGGTCTTGAAGTTATGCTTTCAAGAGAGTTTTTATATAGGTTTATAAAAAATAGAAATTTAGCAGTACCTATTATGGCAGCACAGGAATTGAACGAGGATAATGGTAAATTAATTATTGATCAATCTATATATGACACAAACAAAAATATTTGGGTCTCTAATAAGTACGACACTAATGGACCATCAATTCATGAAGTTTATGAAGAGTTTCTTACTTACCTTGCTATCGAAAAAAATAAACTTACTGGATTTATATCCATATCAATAACAAGCCCATCTCCAGTGAACTCCAGAGATTGGGTTACTTTTCTGGTGGAAGATATTAATAGTGTAACCAAAAATAAGGACTTAAATGATTCAAATAAAGCATTGGCATATTTAAATGAACAGGTATCAAAGACTTCATTGACAGAATTAAGAGAGGTATTTTATTCAATTATTGAATCTGAATTAAGAACTAAAATGTTAGCAAGTATTTCTGATGAGTACCTTTTCTCTGTAATTGATAAACCCATAATAGCCGAAGAGAAAGAGTCTCCAAATCGAATATTTATTTCAATAGTTGGTTTTCTAATAGGCCTTATACTCAGCCTAACATATGTATTAATTTCTGCTTTTATTAGAGAAGAAAAGATAAAATAACTTTAGCTATTTTGAATATTTAGCAGTTTATAATGAAATTAAGTGAAGATTTTGCATCAAGTGCATATATGCCAATGGTTTTCATGAGCATAGGAGTATTTTTTAACTCTATTGCTCTTATTCCACATACAATATTACCATCAAAGGGTGAAGTTAGCTTCATTGCTAAAGCTCATCTATTTCAACTTATTTTAATGATACCTGCCGTATTTTACTTTGCTAATAATTATGGGTTAATTGGAGCTGCTGTAGTTTGGGCTGTAAGACCAATTCTAGATTATGTGCTATTAAATTATAAAGCTAGCTCAATCCTTAAGGTTGCTAGTTAATATGAATATTAAAACAACTTTAATTTTTTGCTTATCTATTATTGTTGCACTTCTTTTGATGGCTCTTGAGAGATCAGTTGGTATTGGGTGGGACTTCCATCCAGACTCAGTTCATTACTCTAAGAATTCAATATATATAGCTAATAGTCTTTTTGAAAGTGGATTTCTTTCATGGTTTAACGGAGGTTATTATTACATCATATATGTTCTTAATCAGGATATATTCAATGTTACTTTATATAACCTCATTCTATACTCTTTAACAAACGTACTTATTGCAAAAATGCATTGGGAGGCAAGATCTAATTATATTATTTCAATAGCGTTAATTTTGCTTTTGCTAAACCCATATAGAATTCATTTAGCTACAACTATGCTTAAAGATACCACAATGATATTTTTAACTGTTTTGATATTTTATAAATTTAGATATGCAATTCTATTAATTTTACCAACTGTGATGATTAGATTAGCAAGTCTCTTTTATTTCATAGCCTGGTTTAAACCAAAGTCAATGAAATTTATTATATTTATAGGAATAGCTATTTTTATTGCATTTCCTGATCCAATAATTTCACAATTAGATAATTCTGGATCAATTGATCTTAAAACTAGAGAGTTTGACAATATCCCATCTTTTCAGGAATATGGTTATTTTGGCTCTTTAATTAGAGGTATAGTTTGGCCAATTTTAGCCTTATCAGGCTTATTCGTTTTCATTAGTCCGGCCTTTGCTTATATTTTTGTTTCAATTGGCTGCTTTATGAATATAGCTTATTCTTACATAGTCTATAAAAGACCACCAATTCTTTTAAGGATATTTATACCTATGGCAATAATTGCAATTTTAGTTCCAGGATTTACCTCCTATATTAGATATGTATATCCACTTATAATAATTACTCCGTTACTTTTAGGAATTGACTATATAAGAATGAAAAAAGAGAAACAGATATGAATATTTTGATCACGGGCGGCGCTGGCTTTATAGGAAGTGCTTTAATTAGGTGGCTTTTAACAAACACAAAGCATAAGATTATCAACATAGATAAATTAACATATGCTGGAAATTTAGATTCAATTCCAAATAATATAATTAATGAGAATTATCATTTTGAGAGGGTAGATATCGTAGATCAAAAAGCTCTATCCCGAATTTTCTCTTATTATCAACCTGATTTAGTATTTCATCTAGCTGCTGAAAGCCATGTTGACAAATCTTTAACAAATCCAGATGCTTTTATAGAAACAAATATAAATGGAACTTACTCTATGCTTTTGACATCATATAAGTATTGGAAAAGTGTAAGAAGTTCAAATAAATCATTTTTATTTCACCATGTTTCTACCGATGAAGTTTTTGGAGATCTTGGTTCTACAAATGAAATGTTCACTGAAGATAGTAAATATGATCCAAGTTCGCCATATTCAGCATCCAAGGCATCATCTGATCATCTGGTTTCTGCATGGGGGAGGTCTTTTGATTTACCATATGTAATGACAAATTGCTCCAATAATTATGGTCCATATCAATTTCCTGAAAAATTAATTCCACATATGATTATAAATGCTACCAAGGGAGAAAAGTTACCAATTTACGGCAATGGAACTCAAATCCGTGATTGGTTATATGTTGAAGATCATGTAGAAGCACTATATAAAGTAGCTACATCAGCAAAGGCTTTTTCTCACTACAACATAGGAGGATGGAATGAAATGAAAAATATTGATGTTGTTAATATGATTTGTTCAGAACTTGACTTACTTATTCCTGATAAACCTAAACATATAAGCAGCTTCAAAGAGCTTATTGATTTTGTTGACGATAGGCCTGGACATGATAAAAGATATGCTATTGATGCAACAAAGATTAATAATGATATTGGATGGAAACCAAGGGAAAATTTTGAGTCTGGCATAAAAAAAACTGTCAATTGGTATCTTAAAAGTTCGGATTGGGTTGAAAGGGTTATTAGTGGAGAATATAAATTAAAAAGGCAAGGAATTTTGAGTGAATAAATATAAAGGAATTATTTTAGCTGGTGGAAACGGTACAAGGTTAAGGCCGATCACCAGTGCTGTATCAAAACAGCTTTTGCCAATATATGACAAACCGATGATATATTACTCATTGTCAGTATTGATGTTATCAGGGATAAGAGAAATCTTATTAATTTCATCACCACATGATATTGAGCAGTATAAAAAACTTCTCGGTGATGGGTCTAATTTTGGCATTAGCATAGACTATAAGATACAAAAAAAACCCGAGGGTTTAGGCCAAGCCTTCCATTTAGGTGAAAGTTTTATTGGACAATCAAATGTAGCATTAATATTGGGCGATAATTTATTTTATGGACATAATTTTTCAAAAATTTTAAAAGAAGCTCAAAATCTGGGTGATGGCGCAACTATATTTGGTTATCAAGTATCCGACCCGCATAGATTTGGTGTTGTTGAATTTGATGAAAATAATAAGGCACTATCAATTGAAGAAAAACCAAGTACACCAAAATCAAATTATGCTATTACGGGCTTATATTTTTATGATAATGATGTTGTTAAAATTTCTAAAAGTCTTAAACCTTCTGAGCGAGGTGAGTATGAAATAACAGATATCAATAATCAATACTTATTATCTGGTAAATTAAATGTTCAAATTCTTGGTAGGGGATTTGCATGGCTCGATACTGGAACCCACGACTCAATGATTGAAGCAAGTCAGTTTGTTCAGGCAATTGAAAAAAGACAAGGTTTTAAAATCGCTTGCTTAGAAGAAATAGCATACAACAATAATTGGATTTCAGCTGAAATGTTATATTCACATGCCTTTTTACATAAAGGCACAGAATATGCTGAATATTTGGTTAAAATTATAAAATAACTTTTTAAAAACTAATGAATTCTTATTGTCTTGGTGTAGTAACTTTTAATCCATCAACAAAAATTATACCTAAGTTAAAAATAGCTCTTCAGTCTGACTTAGATGTATGTGTTTATGATAATTCACCAAGCAAAGATGATTTTTTTTGTGATTTAA
>SGZL01000022.1 GCA_004213955.1 Gammaproteobacteria bacterium | reverse complement strand
ATATAAAGTAAATTCTGATAGATACCAAATATGTGATTACAAAAGACCTACAACTATTGTCCCTGTTGTAGGTCAACATGTGAGATGGGAATTTAAAATAAATCATGATGACGACTTAGACCATCTTGAAAATGAGGATAATATTCGAAGTATGATGAAGCCTCATTTGTGGAGAATTAATCCAGAAATACATCTTTCGAGCGGTAAATTATTAAGATCTAAAGCTTATACATATCATGGTGTTTTGGCAAAAAATTTTAAATACAACAATTGTTTTCTTCTTGGTGATGCTGCTCATCAAATGCCTCCATTCTTGGGTCAAGGTTTATGCCAAGGTATAAAAGATGCCTATAATCTATGTTGGAGATTAACCGGCGTAAAAAATAATGTAATGAATACTAAAATACTTGAAATGTATTCACTTGAACGAAAAGGTGTTGTTGATTTTACTATTAGAAATGCTATTAAACAGGGTGACATAATTGGAAGTCAAGATAGATTTAAAGCATACATAAGAGACATTTATTTAAATATTTCAAAATATATTCCTAAACTTTTAGATAATTTAAGAATTGCTTATTCATGGCGAATAAAAAAAGGTAATATCGATACAGATTTATTTCCTAATAAAGCTAACGGAGTAATCATACCTCACCCTTCCCTAGCATTAAAAAAAGATAACAAGTTGTTTGATGAGTATATCGGTAATAATTTTGGATTACTTGTCTTTGATAATAGTATTAATATAGTTAATGAAATTAAAAAACTTAGCTCTTCTTCTATATTTGGAGAGAATATTTTTCATATAGATGAAACTAATGAGTTCAATAAAGATAAAAAAATATTTAAATGGTCTAAGGTAAATAATATTTCTGCAGCAATAATAAGACCAGATAAACATATATATGGTTGTGTAGATAATACAAATATAATTAATGATATTGATCAGTTGACTAATAAATTAATTAGCGAAATTCAATGACAAGAATTAAAGGTTCAAAAAGAGAGGATGTAGAACAAAAACTGATTCAGGCTGCTAGTGAATTAATATGTGATCTTGGACCAAATAAAATTACTATAAGAGATATTGCAGACCATGCTGGCGTAAATCATGGACAAATACACCATTATTTTGGCGGGAAAAAAGGTTTGTTAGAAGCTACCTATAAGCAACTTGCTTTTGAACATGTTCAAAAACTTGATCGAAGGAAGATCAATATTAACAATTTAGGTAAAGAATCAGTCGCTAAGACTGATCCAGAATACTTTAAAGCAATAATAAAAGCTGTTGCTGATGAGCATTTAGAACTTGCTACACTTGAAATAGATGAGGGATTATCAATTCCCAGAGCATTAATTCAGCAATTAAAAGTAGCAACAAAAAAAAATGTAGTAACAAGTGAAATGAAAGCGGCTGTAGCAATTGCATGTGTGTTAGAGTATGGATTAAGCATGATGGATTCATATTTAGATGTTGTTTTGGATATGAATAAAAAAGACAAAGAAGTATTTATGTCATATTTCTTAGAATCAAGAAGTGCATTTATAAATAAATTAATTAAAAAATAATATATTTAGGGGAATATTATGTTTTTAAGAAGTAAAGCTATTTTGCTGCTGCCATTATTAATGTCATTCTTCATGGATGGTAAACCAAATATAATTATAATTCTTACCGATGATCTAGGTTGGGGTGATGTCTCATATCATGGAGGATCAATACCAACACCAAATATTGATAAATTAGTATCAAAAGGTCTTGAAATGAATAGATTTTATAGCGATCCTTCATGCAGTCCAACAAGAGCTACGATGTTAACAGGTATTAATAGTTTTGCTAATGGAGTAGTTCGTCCTTTTGCCAATCCAAGAGTTGAATCATATGGAATGCCTTTAGAACACAAAATAATGCCTGAATACTTCAAAGAAGCTGGCTATCAAACTGCCCTATCTGGTAAATGGCATCTTGGAATATCTCAAGAAGGCTTTCTTCCAATAAATCGTGGCTTTGATTCAACCTATGGTCATTTGATGGGTGCTATTGGTTACTTTGATCATGCCTTCTCAGGAAGATTAGATTGGCACAGAAATAGTGTGCCTTTGTATGAAGATGGTTATTCTACAACTTTAATTGCAGATGAAGCTGTAAGAATAATTAAAAATATTAATGAGGAGAAACCACTTTTTTTATATGTTGCATTTAATGCTCCACATACACCTATACAAGCTGAGAATAGTGATATTGAGCTGTTTAAAGATATAGAGGATATTTACGAAAGAAAATATGCAGCAAATATATATTCTCTTGATAGAGAGATTGGAAAAATAATTCAAAGTGTTGAAGACAAAGGTATTCTTGAAAATACTATTATCCTTTTTTTTAGTGACAACGGACCAGTTTTTGATATCGATCCAATTGCAAACGTAATTGCTCCAGATTTAATGAGTGCCAGAGGCAGTTCAGGAAAACTTAAAGGTAGCAAGATGAGTGCCTATGAGGGTGGAATAAGAGTGCCAGCTGTTTTCTATTGGAAAGGTGTATTAGAAAAATCAAAATCTGAACAATTTTTCTTTGCACAGGATATATTACCAACACTCTTATATGTAGCCTCAATCAATGTTGATGATTCTAAATTCACGGGTGTTAATCGTTGGAATGAAATTTTAAAAAATGAAATTAAAGAGCCGGTTAATGTACATACTGGGAATATTATAATAAATGATGAAAGAGCATTATTTAATGGAAAGTGGAAATTGTACTATAGACAAAATGTTCAAACGAATGGCCCAAAAGTATATGAACTATTTAACATCATCGAAGATCCATTTGAAACAAAAGATTTATCGCAAATTTACCAATCTGTTTTTTTAGAAATGAAAGAAACAATAGACAACCAAACATTATGGATGAATCCACCTGTGATAGATCCTGTAATGATGTATCTTTGGGGTGATAGATTTACAGATGATCAAAGATTTATTGGAGAACCTTGGTTAGTACGTGATTATGAACTTAAATCTCCACCACCACCATTTAAAGCTAATCTAATTTTTATCTGGATACTCATATTAGCAAATAAATATAAAGTTTTAGGAGCATTTATATTACTAATATCAGTAATAATAATGATAAGAAAGTATAGTGCAGCTAGATCCTAGTGACATTAAAACCAAAGAAGTTTTCAATTGGAAGGGCTATCATCTATTACATTTTTATGGATCAGCATGTTCCCAAAAATTAAGAATTTTTCTTAGTCTTAAAAAAATTAAATGGAAATCGCATCAAATAAATCTTCAAAAACAAGAACAATTTGATGATTGGTTTTTAGGAATAAATCCGCGGGGTTTGGTCCCTACCCTTGTTTATAATGGAAATGTGTATATTGAAAGTAACGACATAA
Source organism: Gammaproteobacteria bacterium (assembly GCA_004213955.1). Taxonomy (GTDB): domain Bacteria; phylum Pseudomonadota; class Gammaproteobacteria; order Magnimaribacterales; family AG-339-G14; genus AG-339-G14. Next base: position 7,389 of record SGZL01000022.1, on the reverse strand, counting down.
TGTTTTTTATAGAATCTATTAATACAAATATTAATCTTATTCCTAATAAATATATTAAAGAGATCGAAGAAAATTTAGCTTATGAAGATAGCTTACACCATGATTTAAGAATATTAACTTTTAGATTTATTGTGCCTCATTTTTTAGGTAAGAAAAATTTAAAAAAATTAAATAATAAAAAAAATAATAAAGGAACTATAAAAGGTGAGATTGATATAAAGAAAGACAAAGAAGTTGATTTTTGGATGAATCATCACAAGTTTGGAATTACAGATGAACAGGTTAATGAATCCTTTAAAAAATTTTCTGAAGCAGTAACTAAAATTGAACTAAAGTTAACTAAAAATAGTTATATATTAAATAATGAGATCACAGTTCTTGATATAGCATGGTTCATAAACATTAATAGAATAGTTAAAGCTGGTTTTGATCTTAAAAATAAATATCCAAATACGAATAAATGGTACAAAAAATTAAAAAGTAATAAAAATTTTTCAAAGGAAGTTAAAGAAGATCTTCCAATAAAAATAATAGTGAATATGTTTAGATTATATAACTTTTTTACCGGTAATCTTTTGAGAAATATTGTTAGATAATTTCACAAACATCTTCAAAATCTAACCTTGGTAATCTCATAAATATTTTTGATGGGTCACCATAACCAATACAACATAAAAAATTTGATTTTATATTTGTGCCAGCAAAAAACTTTTCATCAACTAATTGATTATTAAATCCTGACATGGGTCCACAATCTAATCCAAGAGCTCTTGATACCATCATAAAATATGCGCCTTGAAGTGAGCTATTTCTAAATGCTGTAGATGTATTCATTTCATCATTATTTTTGTACATAGGCGCAACATCCATATGAGGAAAAAGTTTTCCCATATTATCAGCAAAGTCTAAATCATATCCAATTAACGCAATTACTGGTGCTGTCATAACTTTTGGAACATTATTCGGTAATAGTGCTTCCTTAAGATTTTCTTTAGCCTCATCAGATTTAATAAATTTAAAACGGGCTGGACAGCAATTTGTGCTTGTAGGACCCATTTTAGTTAATTCATAGATAGATTTAACCATACCATCAGATACTTCTTTATCTTGCCAACCGTTCATACTTCTTGCTTGTCCAAAAAGTAAATTTAATTGTTCATTATTAAGCGGTTTAGAACTATCTTTTAATTCTATGAAAGTTTCCTGTGCATCAGCTACAGCTTTTTTTTGTTCTTCTGATAGTTCAATCATATTATTTTTCCATTCCTGATTTAGTCATTCTTTCAGCATCTTTTAAGACACCTTCAAATAAATCAGGAACTTTAGCTCTCACCTTATCTATTTGATCAACAGGCATGCTATGACCAAAAGTTGCTGGTGGTGGCGGACCATATTGAGCTTTTCCAAATTCCAATAAACCTATGTCATCAGTTGGCACTGATGCGTCCATTAAATCACCATCTGTCCAATGTTCATGTGTAAATCCATGTGGATCTCTCCAATAATCGTACATCTGACTTCCTAGAAGATGTCTACCAATTCCCCACTCGTGATAATATTCATCAATAGTTTTTAAGTGATAATGACCAGCCATCAGATCGTCAACGGAATCGGAAACTTCATAGCCAGCATGACCGTATGCACCTGGATATTCTGGAGAAGGTAACGAAATATTATTTATAGTATGATGGTCTACAGGCTTATCACCCTGATCACATCTCATGAAAGCACCCATAGTATTACCATCTGGAGCTACAAGGTTATTGCTTGATATAAAACCAAGAACATTTGCATACCAATCAACTGAAGCTTGAGCGTCTCTACAATTTATAGCAGTGTGTCCTAATCGTTTTACTTTAGAAGTTAATTCGTAAACCCACTTATCATCATGTAATTGCCACTCATCAGCTCCTTTACCAAAACGTTGAGTCTGATTTTCTCTTGGAGTTGATTCTCCTGTATTAATGACCTTTGATACAATTGCAACTGCTTCAGCCTTTTTCATTCCATGACATACTTCAACTTCAATACCATCTGGGTCAATAACAGTTACTTTATGTCCACCACCTGGTTCCATATTATCAACAATTGGTACATTAAATTCTTTAGAAAGCGCTTCTAAGTCAGAGTAATTATTAGCTTTATAAGCCGATCCAATATATTTATTTTCTTCGCCTTTAGTTGCTACATAAATATAAGGTGAAGTTCCAGTACCTCTAAAGAAAATACTATTTTCATCTTCATGGGCTAGCATCATTCCAAAATGATTTAGATATTTTTTTTGAGCTTCAAATTCTGTAAGTTCAAACCTTACATAAATAATATCAGCTACTTTGCATATTGGTTTAGACATAATTATTTCTCCTTTGTTAATTTATTAATTTCTGTCCATAGTAAATCATTATGATCATTTGGACCATCTCCATATAAACCTATCAATTCTGGTTTCCATTCACCTGTTTCATAGTTAATTATAGCTTCCGTATAACTAGGTCTAGATGAAATATTATTCCAATATTTTGATAAATTTGGAAGTTTTTTACCATCAAAAACTCCATAAAATCTCATTTCTTGAACTCTATGTAATAAAGCTGTTAAACAACAATCAGCTGCCGAATAAGAATCACCATATATAAATTCTTTACCGTGATTTAAATAATTCTCAGTATAAATAAGATGCTTTGCTAGAAAAGACATCATTTTTTTATAAACACCTGGTGGCGGACCTCCTAACAGTCTAACCATAATAAATATTGGTTTTCTTTTACTAACGCCATGATTTCTTAGGTAATCCCAAAGAACACTAAAAAAAGATCTTTTGCATAACAATTTAGCTAATACAGGTATTGAGATACCTCCGCCAGTTGTACCAAACGTCTCACCTAGTTCCTTTTTATCATCTAAAAATAGATAATCCAATAATTTATCAAATTCTATATCATCTTTTGGAAATAGTGATTCACCTTGATTTGGGAACTCTTTATCAATATATTTCATAATCTCAATACTGTCAGGTATTGGTTTATCATCTATTACAAGTGTTGGAATTAAGGTTTTTGGATTCAGTTTTTTATATGAATCTCTTAAATGTTCACCTTTTGATTCAAGATAAACTAAATTGTAATTATATTTTAATTTTTTTTCTGACAAAGCAAGTCTAGCCATATTTGAAGCTACAGACTCACCATAACCATAAAGCGATAAGTTTGTCATATTAAAATATTATAATATTTTTAGTCAATTGACTAGCAAAGTATTGATATTAAATCAAAATACTCATATTAATTATATATATATATAAAGTATGCTTTACTTGTGTATTTTTATCCAATTGGATAGAATATTTGAAACATTTTAAATCTGGGGGGATTTATGTTATTCAATAATTCAAAAATTTATTTTGGAAAAAGTATTTTATCTTTATTTTTTATAATTTCAGGAATGCTAATTTCGATTAGTGCGATATCTCAATCAGATTCTAGACTAGAGGAAGTTGTTGTTACAGCTCAGAAGAAAGAAGAAGGTTTGTCAGAAGTTCCTATATCAATTCAGGTTCTGTCTGATGAGATGATAGAAACTAGAGGTGTTACATCAATGAAACATCTTAGTGAATACATTCCTGGATTGCATATATCCAAGGGTGCTGGTGAATGGAATGTTTATATGAGAGGTATCGGTTCAGGAACTAACAAAGGATTCTCTCAATCAATAACAACATTCATAGATGGAATGCCAATAACACAAGGATCTCAATACACTTCTCCTTTAATGGATATAGAAAGAGTTGAGGTTTTAAGAGGAACTCAGGGTGTTTTATTTGGTAAAAATACCATTGGTGGAGTTATCAATATGGTCAGTAAATCTCCAGAACTAGGTGGGGAAACAGATGGTAACTGGCGTATGGAGTTTGTTCCTGAGTGGAATACACAAAAATTCATGGGAGCAATGAATATTCCAGTGAGTGATTCATTTGCAATGAGAATAGCAGCACAAAAAGAAACATCAGACGGATGGGTTTACAATGCTTACTTAAGCCAAGATGCTCCTCAAACAGAATCAGAGGCTATAAGGGCAACTATGCTGTGGGAATTAGATAATGCTGAAGTTAATCTAAAACTATCATCATTAAGTTCTGAAAAAAATGGTTCAGAGATAGGTATATATTTATATGATCTAGCTGCTCCATTTCCTGTTATGGCAACTGCTACACCTCCATATACCGCAACTGTTATTAACTATAATATAACAAGTAAGTTCTTTCCTGATCAAATATCTGGTGTTCCTGGAACTACATACACAGATAACACAATCTATCAAAATCCTACTGGCGGAACTGTTGATTCAGAAAATGCGATATTAAAAATATCTTCTACTTGGAATGACCATGATGTCGTATCTACAACATCATATTCAGTCTATGATTACAAATGGGGTCTTGATGCAGACATGGGACCATTAAATTTTATTGCAGTTGATAACGATGTTGATTTTAAATCAGTAACTCAAGAAGTAACTATATCATCTCCTGCTGATGATAAATTCGAATATATATTTGGTTTCTATTATGATGATATTCATTACGATGGAACTAATGATGGTATGTTTGATATGAGCGTTGGTGGTCTATTTGGACAAACATTCCCTTTACCAAATGTCTTTGCACTTCAAACAGGAGGTAGGTTTTCTGCAGACGGTGCTGCTACACATACATCTAATGATCAAAATGCAACCACTACATCAGTATTTGCAGAGGGAACTTTTTACGTTAATGATAAGTTAACTCTCAAAGCAGGTGTTCGTATATCTGAAGATGAAAAAGATGTTAAGAGTGATCAATTTATGAGTTCAACTGCGACCGGAGGAATGACAAGGGACTTCCCTACTTTAGCACCTCCTGTGCTTGGTGTTTTTAAAGCATTAGTTGACAGAATGCCTCATAACTTTCCCGTTCAATCAAGATCAGAAAGTCATACAACTCCATCTATAAAAGTCTTATATGATTATTCTGATACAACTCGCTTATACATGAGCTATGCAGAAGGTTATAAAATGGGTGGTTTTGATGGTTCTGAAAATGCACCTCAAATTAACGCGACAACTCCTGCTGCAGCTTTTCAGTTTGAGCCTGAACAGGCCGAAACACTAGAAATTGGTGCAAAATTTAATGCTCCAGATAGAAACTTAAGAGGAAGCATTGCATACTTCTCAACTGATTACACAGACATGCAAGTATCTATTTTTAATGGTTCATCTTTCCAAGTTTCAAATGCAGGTGAATCAGAAATTGATGGTATAGAAGCTGACTTTACATGGGCACCTACTGATAATGTCGTTATTGGTGGTTCAGCCACAACACTAGATTTTGCTTATGGGGCATATATAGGTGGTTGTACTGCTGATCAAGAGGTTGCTTATAGACTGGCAAATAATACAAAACTTGGTTGTGTTCAGGATCAAGCTGGTCAAAGAGGTAATAATGCGCCAGAACTAGCAGTTTCTATGTATGCAAACTATTACAAAAACTTAGTTGATGCATGGGAAATGGTACTTTCAGTAAATGCAAATCATCAAGATGATGTTTATTCAAATACTGATAATGATCCCAAAGCGTTTACTGAAGCATACACTAAGGTTAATGTGAGCGCTTCATTTAGAAATTCTAATGGACTAGAACTATCTATATTTGCAAGAAATGTTACTGATGAGGTAACAGCTACTCAATTATTAGATCTACCTTTAGTTCCTGGATCTCACTTTGCACTATGGGCTCCTGGTAAAGAAGTAGGTATAAGTTTAAGAGGTACATTCTAAAAAAGATAATAGTTTGCTATAAAATTATCATTCTATTTTATAGCTTTTGTTACAGGTGGCCATGAAGATTAAGACTAGTTCTTCTTTTTCATGGCCACTTTTTTATGAGAAGCTATATTTACTAAATATATTTATCACTATTGATTTATTTAGTCATATGACTAAAATTGTTAAAAAAAAGGAGTTTTGATATGGGTTTTAAATTAGGGAGTGTTGATGGTCGGTCCGCTTTAGTTAAAGAAAATAATTACTATGATTTAGAGACTATATCAAATGGCAAGATTTCATCAGAAGGATTGGAAGCCATTAAATCAGAAGATATGTTATCAGATTTATATTCTAAGCTTGATGATTTTGAACCAACTGGGAATATCAATGATATTACTTTAGGTGTGCCAATTTCGACTTCGAAAAACTGTTTTGCTGTTGGGCTAAATTATAGAAATCATGCAGAAGAATCTGGAATGGAAATACCAGCATTTCCAATGATATTTACTAAACACACAAGCTGTATTGTTGGACCATTTGATGATGTAGAAATGCGCAGTGATATAGTTGATTATGAGGCTGAAATGGTTGTTGTTATTGGTAAAGGTGGTAAAGATATTTCAACTGATAAAGCTTGGAACCATGTGGCAGGTATAACTGTTGGTCAGGATATATCTGATCGATCAGTACAATTTCATGCCATACCGCCTCAATTTAATTTAGGAAAATCTTTTGATACATTTGGTCCAATAGGTCCTCTTCTAGTATCGCCCGATGAGGTTGACGATAAAGAATCTTTGAAAATAACATGTTTTGTTAATGATGAGTTACGACAAGATGACAATACCGATGACTTAATATTTGATGTTCCTTATTTAATCTCCTATATATCTGAATTTATTACATTAAATACAGGTGATTTAATATTTACAGGTACGCCTGCAGGTGTTGGAGCAACTCAAGGAAAATTACTTAAAGACGGTGATATGTTGACAACAAGTATTGAAGGCATAGGTACTATTAAAAATAAAATAGTAAGAATTTCTGATCATTCAAATTCATCTTTTATTCCTGAGTTTATTAAAAGTAAAATGCCTCAAGATAAATAGTACAAATCTTGTCTTCTCCTAATTTATTTCTTTATCATGCTGAATGGTCACTCTGCAGTCAGATGGTTAGAGTTGCTCTTTATGAAAAGGGTCTTGAGTTTGATCATAAAATAATTAGGTTATGCGATCATTATGAGGAGGCTGATAACCTTAGCAAAGATTATTTAGCAGAAATCAATCCTACCGGTGTGGTTCCTGTTCTTAAGATAGGCGACGAATTCGTTAGAGATAGTGCGTATATTATTGAACGTATTGATAGTTTAGAAGGCTCTAATAATATTAAACTTTGGCCCGATAATATTATAGATAATGACAATTTAAGAAAGTGGGTCTACGATACTACTATAACTGAAGGTGTAGCTATTGGTAAAACTTTAGGAACAAGCATCCCACTATTTTCCACTGGTCTTATAGAAACACTTATTAAAAGGCTCAGTTATAAAGCAATCTTTAATATTTTAATGAGACATCCTAGAAGAGA
>SGZL01000021.1 GCA_004213955.1 Gammaproteobacteria bacterium | reverse complement strand
AAGACCTGATTAAGGGTTTTACGAAATCAGGAGCTCATAAATTTGATTTAGAAATAAAAGTCTTAGGAGAAAAGAGTGGAAATATTTTGTCTAGAGGGGAGCAAAAACTATTGATTTTATTGGTTTTTTTATCTTTTGGAGAATTTTTTGCAAAAACTAAAGATAAAAATCTAATTTATTTAATTGATGATTTGGCCTCTGAATTAGATCCAAAAAATTTAAATCTAGCTCTCCAGTTTTTAGATATTACTAAGGGTCAAAAAATTATAACTTCAGTAAAAAAAATAGAAAATAAGTCCATTAAACAACTAATTGATTTATAATATTACATGCCTAAAAAGCAGTCTAAAAGCACCGCTAAAACAAAATCTCCTGCTTCTTACGATTCCTCAAATATTAAGGTTTTAAAAGGCTTGGAAGCCGTAAAAAAGAGACCTGGAATGTACATAGGAGATACCGATGATGGCACCGGACTTCATCATATGGTATTTGAAGTTGTAGATAATTCTATCGACGAGGCTCTAGCAGGTTATTGCAATAAAATTGATGTAATTATTCATGAAGATGACGAAGTCTCTATTAGAGATAACGGTAGGGGCATACCTGTGGATTTTCACAAAGAAGAAGGAATGTCTGCCGCTGAAGTAATTATGACAAAACTTCACGCTGGAGGAAAATTTGATGATAACTCTTATAAAGTCTCCGGTGGTCTTCATGGGGTTGGAGTATCTGTAGTAAACGCACTGTCAGAAAATCTAGACCTGACAATATGGCGAGAAGGTAAAATTTGGAGTCAAACTTATAAAAACGGTAACCCAAAAAACAAAATTAAATCTTCAGGTTCTACTAAAGAACAAGGTACAGAAATTAGAGTAAGGCCTTCCAAAAGTATTTTTGGAGAATCTATATCTTTTGATTACGACATTCTTAAGAAAAAGCTCAGAGAACTTTCTTACTTGAATTCAGGAATAGAAATTATTTTAAAAGATGAAAGAAATTCAAAAGCTGAATCGTTCAAGTCTAACGGAGGATTAGTAGAATTTGTTGAATATAAAAATAAAAATAAAACGCCTTTAAATAAAACTTTTAGATTTATTCAAGAGCAGTCCGATGGTATTTCAATAGAAGTAGCACTTCAGTGGAACGACTCTTACCAAGAAAACATTCAATGTTTCACGAATAACATTCCTCAAAAAGATGGTGGAAGCCATCTTATAGGTTTCAGGACAGCTTTAACAAGGACTATGAATAATTACATAGAGAAAGAAAATCTTGCAAAAAATGAATCAGTACAGACTTCGGGTGAAGACGTGAGAGAAGGTTTGACTGCAATAATTTCAGCAAAGTTGCCAGATCCAAAATTTTCTTCACAAACAAAAGACAAGTTAGTTTCTTCAGAAATTCAACCCGTCGTTGAGAAGGAAACATACAAACATTTGACGGATTATCTATTAGAAAATCCAAGTGATGCTAAGTCGATAGCTTTAAAAATAATAGACGCAGCTAGAGCTAGAGATGCTGCCAGAAAAGCTAGAGAAATGACTAGAAGAAAAGGAGTTCTAGACGGGCTTGGGCTGCCTGGTAAATTATCTGATTGTCAGGAGAAAGATCCATCTGTAAGCGAGCTTTACTTGGTTGAGGGTGAATCTGCGGGAGGCTCAGCTAAGCAAGGGAGAAACCGACAAAATCAAGCTATCCTTCCTTTGAAAGGAAAAATTTTAAATGTCGAAAAAGCGAGGATTGATAAAGTTTTAGGGTCCGATGAGATTGTTACTCTTATCACTGCATTAGGCTGCGGAATAAAAGACGAATTTAGCTTAGAAAAGTTAAGATATCATTCAATTATTGTAATGACAGACGCTGATGTTGACGGCTCTCATATAAGAACTTTACTTCTAACTTTCTTTTATAGACAGATGCCGGAGCTAGTTGAAGCCGGTCATATATTTATAGCCCAACCTCCTTTATATAAGGTTTCTAAAGGCAAAAAGGATGTTTATCTAAAAGATGATTCTGCTCTAACTGATTTTTTACTCGAAAGAATTTCTGATAACTATACTTTAAATACATCTAAAACAGCGTCAATGAAATCCACAGAATTTTCAGAGCTTTTGAAGTCTTTTAAGAATTTTGAAGAACTTACAACAATTCCTGATTTAAATATTTCATTTGATTTTTTGATGACACTTTTAAAGGTAAAACCTTTTCCAAAGAAAATATCCGAAAAAGAATTAAAAAACTGGGTCAATTCATTTAATAAAATTTCAGAAACTAATAATTTAGCTATAGACGAAAAGCTAAAAAATATTATATGCACAAGAACTAAATTCGGAAATTCGATTGTTGACTTGATACCTATTTCTTTTTTTAAATCAAAAAATTATAAGTTAGTTTTGACTTATCAAGATAAATCAAAAAAAGTTAAACTCGGTACAAGTTCAATAACTAAAAATGAAAATTTTGAAATAATTGAAGATTTATTTCAAACTCTGAAAACCTTGATGGAAGATGTTAGAAAAACTTTGAATATTCAAAGGTATAAAGGATTAGGAGAAATGAATCCAGATCAGTTATGGGAGACTACTATGAATCCAGTAGGCAGAAGATTGGTTCAAGTAAAAATAGACGATGCTGATGAAGCAAGCGATCTTTTTGAGCAATTGATGGGAGATAATGTCGAAACACGTAGGGAGTTTATCGAAGCGAATGTAAATTTAGTAGGGAATATCGATATCTAAGATCCTATAACGATTTTTTGAACTGCCTCTTTCAAATTTTTCACTATAGTTAAATTTTCTCTAGTTCCTCTTTCTTTAATTGATCTAGATCCGTAGCCGGTTTCCACCAAAATTGGCTTACATCCGTGGGCTAAAGCACATTCAATATCTGATAATTTGTCACCTATAAAATAACAATCTTTAAGGCTGATACCGTGTTTTTTTTCTGCATTTTTTAGAAGTCCTGTTTTAGGTTTTCTGCAGTCACAATTTTCTTCATCTCTATGAGGACACACCTCTACAGATTTTATATTTACTCCCTCTTTAGAAACAATATTCACCCAATAATCATTAACAACTTTAATTCCTTCAGAGGATATCAATCCTAAATTTATACATTTTTGGTTTGTTGCAACAATAATTTCATAATTATTTTTTCCAAGTTCTATTAAGGCATCTAAGCTGCCTTCTTCAAACTTAAAATCTTTTGTATCTAAAACATAATCAAACAAGTCAACGTTTATTACGCCGTCTCTATCCAAAACTATATATTTGGGTTTCAACTTAAGGATTTTTTATAAAACTCTGGAAGGTTTTCAATGGCAATAGTTTCTTGGGCCATTGTATCTCTATTTCTTACAGTGACAGTATTGTTTTCTAAGCTATCAAAATCTACTGTTACACAGATTGGAGTACCAATTTCATCGTGTTTTCTGTAACTTTTTCCAATATTTCCAGTATTTTCGAGTATGACTCTTCCCAATTTCTGATTTTGGAGGGCTTTTTTAAGTTTTTTAGCTAATTCCACTAATTCTGAGTTATTTTTCTTTAAAGGCACTATAGCTGCTTTGATAGGAGAAAGATGAGGTTTTAAGCCTAAAACTATCCTTTTTGAACCATTTTCTAGCTCTTCTTCTCTAAAAGCTTCATTTAAAATAGCTAAAAACCCTCTTTCCACCCCAGCTGACGGCTCTATTACATAAGGTACACTCCATGAGTTATCTTCGTTTTGAACAGCCAATTTTGAATTAGAATGCTTATTTTCTTTGATTTTTGACTGAAGATTAAGTTCATTTTGGTTTTTACTATGAGAACCTAGGTCAAAATCTGTTCTATTTGCAATTCCTTCTAACTCTTCTAGACCATGAGGAAACTTATACATTAGGTCTACAGTAGCCTTGGAGTAATGTGCTAATTCATCCTTTTCAACATTTAAAAGTTCAATGCTCTCTCTTTTTACTCCTTGTTCTTCCCACCACTTTAGCCTTTGATTAACCCAATATTCATGCCATTTCTCGTCATCTCCTGGTAAAACAAAAAATTCTAATTCCATTTGTTCAAATTCCCTTACCCTAAAAATAAAATTTCTTGGTGTAATTTCATTTCTAAAAGCCTTACCAATTTGAGCAATCCCAAAAGGAGGCTTCCTAGAAGTTGCATCAGTTACATTTTTAAAATTAGTAAAAATTTGTTGAGCTGTCTCTGGTCTCAAATAGGCAAAACTTTCAGCATCATCAATGGGACCAACATTTGTTTTAAACATTAAATTAAATTCTCTTGGTTCTGTAAGGTCTTCTTTCTTACAATAATCAGGAATTTGATCTGCTCTAAATCTTTCACCACAGGATTTACAATCTATCATTGGGTCGGTGAAAGTATCCTCATGACCAGAATACTTTAGAACTTCAGGATGGGTTAAAATAGATGCATCTAGTCCTTCAACATCATCCCTTTCGTAAACAATAGAACTCCACCAAGAATCCTTTATATTATTTTTTAATTCAACCCCTAAAGGACCGAAATCATAAACACCTTGCATGCCTCCATAAATTTCATTTGATTGAAAAATAAAGCCTCTTCTTTTACAAAGGGCAACTAATTCATCCATATTTTTTGCTGTCATCTCTGTGATTCAATAATAGTAAGTACTTACTAGGATCTCCAAAAAAATGTTGTAAATAAAACTAGCAGAGTATAAATTTCTAACCTACCTAATATCATTGTAAACGATAATATTACTTTGCTTGCATCATTTAAAGACGCATAATTATCTGTAGCGTTTCCTAAAGCTGGGCCAAGATTATTCAGGCAAGAAAATATTGTTGAGAATGCAGTTTCCATGTTCAAGCCAGTAGCCAATATGAGTAATATCCCAAAAAATAGTGCAAACAAATAAACCGCAATAAATCCCCAGACAGAATCAGAAATATCAGAATCTATTACATTTTCTCCTACTTTAAGAGGTATCACAGAACTTGGGTGAATTAGTTTCTTCAATTCATTTTTTGCTTGCCTATAAAGGATATAAACTCTTATAGCTTTTAAGCCGCCCCCAGTAGATCCAGCACAAGCTCCCATACCTGCTAAAGCAATCAATAAGTATGGAACAAAAAGAGGTAAAGAAGAATGATCAGTCACTACGAATCCAGTAGTAGTCGCGAAGGAAATAGTTTGGAATAAAGATAGGATTAATGTGTCTATATTGGGTAATCCAATTGATGATTGAAGAACGACAAAAATTATTAAAAACGAACTTATTATAATTAAACTATAAAAACTTAGTTCTTTGTCTCTAAAATAACCGCTGAAATCAAGCTTATTAAATGCAATAAAATGTAACGAAAAACTCATCGCCGAAAAGAACATAAATATTGAAGCGAAGAAATATATAAAATTATTGGAAAAATGTGCAAAACTCTCGTCATAATTCGAGAATCCGCCAATAGCAATCGTTGAAAACGAGTGAGTAATTGCGTCAAAATTACTCATCCCTGAAAAGCGATAACAAAAAAAGCACATAATTGTAAGAAATAGGTATATAAACCATAAAGATTTGGCTGTTTCAGCCATTTTTGGCCTTAATTTATTGTTATTTACTGGGTTTGAGGCCTCTCCTCTATATAATTGCATTCCTCCTATGCCTAATATAGGAAATAGCGCTAAAGCCAGGACAATAATTCCTAAACCACCTACCCACTGCAACAAAGCTCTATAAAAAAGTAAGGATTTGAGCTCTCCATCAAGATTTGTAAAAATGGTTGCTCCAGTTGTTGTTAAACCTGACACAGATTCGAAGTAAGCATTTACTATTGATATTTGATTTTCTTGTAAAATGAAAGGAATTGAAGCAAATATTGAGAATACAAACCATAAAACAACAATTAGTAAAAATCCATCCCTTATTTTTAGATCTTCATAGTCTTTATTGTAATTGACGCCATAAAGAAATAATCCTGATGCAAGCGTTATCAATGCTGACTGAAAGAAACTTATATAGTTATTTTCACTATAGATAAGTGAAATCAAAATAGGTACCAACTGAATTACTGAAAATAATATCAATCCAGTTCCTAATATCTTTGAAATTAGCCTAAATTTCACAAAAATTCTCTTATTTAGTCAATCTTCTTTCTACTTCTTCGAACTTGCTAGAATCTGATAAGAAAACTATTAAATGATCATTTTCTTCAACTTTTAAATCATGATGTGCAATTTTTATTTTATCATCGCTTGAGATAGCTGCGATAATTGTTCCTTCCGGCGTAGAGATCTCTCCAATATTTTTGCCTACAATATTTTCCGGATTTTCAGAAGATTTTGCTACTATTTCAATTGCTTCAGCTTGTCCTCTTTTAAGAGAATGAGCTGTAACAAGTTCTTTTTTAGAAAGATTCTTCAGTACAACTCCAATAGCTATGTCTGTTGGAGCGATAGTAATATCAACTTCTTCATTTTCTTTAATCAAATCAAGATAGTTTTGTTTGTTTACTAAAGAAACAATTTTTTTTGCTCCTAACTTTTTTGCTAGTAAAGATGACATTACATTAGCCTCATCATTGTTAGTTAAAGCACAAAACAAATCCATATTGTTTATATTTTCTTCTTCCAATAATTCTGAATCGGAAGAATCTCCATGAAGAATTAATGAGTTCTCAAGTTTTTCATTCAGATAAACACATCTATCTTTGTCTGCTTCAATAATCTTCACTCTATATTTAGACTCCAAAGAATTTGCTAACCTCCTTCCAATTCTTCCTCCTCCAGCAATCATTATATTTTTGTAACCTTTATCGTATTGATAGATTGTTGAGATAACTTTTTTTATGTCTTTTTTAGCTGAAATAAAAAAAACTTCATCACCTTTATTTATTGTGTCGTTGCCATTTGGAATTATTAAGTTTTCATCTCTATTAATTGCGGCTACTCTGACATCCACATTAGGAATTATTTCTTTTAGCTCAGAAATTTTATGACCAGTTATCAATCCTCCTTTAGCCTTAACACTTACCATTGATGCTTGTCCATTTCCAAAATCTAAAACTTTGTTTGCGCCTGGAACTTCAATAAGTCTTTTTATGAAATCTGTAATTAAATTCTCAGGGCTAATAATAACGTCTATTGTGTAATCTCCTGCTTCAAAAATTTCACTTCCTTTTCCCCCTAGGTATTGAGTCGCTCTAATACGCGCCATGGTTTTTGTTTTTTTGCTCATGTGCTTTATCATCTGACAAGCAACCATATTGACTTCATCGTACTGAGTCATCGCAATAGCTAAGTCTGCATTTTCAATTTCAGCTTGTTCTAGAGTTTTCGGATAACAAGCATTACCGCATATTGTCTTTAGATCATGATGATCAGAAATTTTTAGAAGTTTTTCTTGATTTAAATCAATGAGAGTTATGTCATGATCGGATGCAAGAATTGCTGAAAGCTCTGAACCGACTTGGCCGGCACCTAAAATTACTATATTCAATTTTTATCCCTACTAAAATTATACTCTCAGTTAATTTTTTTTGGTAACTAGCTTGAAAAATTTTCATCCGAAAATATTTGTTTAGATCCATTGTAGAAAGACTCATACTTTTGTCTTTTTTTTCCAGATCTAGAAAGTTCTTTTATACTTACGCAGAAATCTTTAGCCCCAACTAATAATCTATTTTTAGAAACTTCAACAATTTTACCTGGACCCAGGCTTTCTTTTTCTACAGCTTCAGCTAAATAAAAATTTATTCTTTGTTTATTTAACAAACCATAAGCTGCCGGAGAAGGACTAAGTCCATTTATAAGACTAGCTATTGCAGTAGCTTTCATAGACCAGTTTATTTTTGTTTCTTCTCTAGATATCTTTGGAGCATAAGTAGCAAATTCATTATTTTGAGAGATTAATTTTAATTTATTTTCTGCAATTAAATCAATAACTTCTACAATTTTAGAAGAAGATACTTTAGACATTTTTTTTTCTAAACTATCAGATGTTTCTTCGTGATCAATTTCTATATGGTCCTGTCTGTAGATGGGGCCTGTATCCAAACCTTTCTCCATTTTCATAAAGGTTAAGCCAGTTAATTTATCTCCATTGATAATTGCTCTTTGAATTGGCGCGGCGCCTCGCAATTTTGGAAGCAAGGAAGTGTGAATATTTAGCGCCCCTTTCTTGAAAATTTTTAGAATTTCCTCAGGTATTAAATGACCATAGGCAAAAACAACAAACAGATCCGCTTCTTTAGTTTTTAAAAAATCTATAAGGAATTTATCCTTCAACATTGCCGGTTGTTTAAATTCGATATTATTAACTTCAGCAAATATTTTTACAGGTGGTTTAGTTAATTTTTTCCCTCTACCGGAAGGTTTGTCCTCATTGGTTAAAATCAATGCTATTTCATGATTTGATTCCTGAATACTTTTCAAGGTTTCTATTGTAATTTCAGGAGTGCCGGCAAAAATAATTTTCATCTCATTTTTATCTTTTAAGTTTAAGAAGCTTTGATCTAATACGTTGTCTTTTAACTGAGGAAATATAATCTACCATGAGCTTTCCATCTAAATGATCTGTCTCATGTTGAACAACAACTCCTAATAATCCTTCAGGGATTATTTCTTCTTTTTTACCAGATAAATTTTGAAAACTTATTTCTACTTGAGTTGGTCGAACAACTTCTTCATAAAATCCAGGAATTGATAAACACCCTTCATCGTAACCACCCTTTTCATCTTCGTTTAAAATTCTGATCGTTGGATTGATAAAAATAAATGGTTCTTTTTTTTCTTCTGACACATCCGCCACTATTACTCTTTTATTAACACCAATTTGAACGGCAGCTAATCCGATTCCTTTAAATTCATACATAGTTTCTATAAGGTCTTCGGCAAGACTCTTTAAATCAGAATTAAATTCTGTAACTTCTTTAGCCACTTCTCTAAGTTTAGGATCAGGAAAAGTTAAAATTTTTCTTATAGTCATTTAAGTTTTAATTTAGAATATTTATTAATTATAAATAATATTTTTAGGTAGGGTCTATTTTGAAAGTATCAATAGTTATCGGTTCTAAAACCGACATGGAATTAGCGGAAGCAGCAGGGGATGTTTTGAAACAACTTGACGTCGAATATAGTATCAATGTTCTTAGCGCGCATAGAATGCCTGAGTATTTACAAGAACATATCAAAGCAACAATCGCAGACGGAACAAAAGTTTTTATCGGCATAGCTGGGATGGCCGCACACTTAGCAGGAAACATTGCCGCCCATACTTCTCTACCAGTGATCGGCGTTCCTGGAGATGGCGGACCTTTAAATGGTTTTGATGCTTTGCTTTCAACAGTGCAAATGCCGAAAGGCGTTCCTGTCGCTACTGTAGCAATTGGAAAGGCAGGAGCTATAAATGCCGGACATTTAGCTGCCCAAATCCTTTCCGTAGCCGATGAAGAACTTCAAAATTCAATAAGTAAAGCAAGAAAAGCTAATAAAGAGCAACTTAAGAAGGAGAACGACGAACTTCAAGGAAGTTAAGCTTATATTCGCTAAATTTTAGAGAAGTTAATGAGATCTTTAAAGAGTGTTTTTTCCAACAACGAAGTGTTTGCCCATCCTACCGAGGGTGTCTGGGGCCTAGGTTGTAATCCATTTTCATCAAAAGCTGTAGAGAAGCTTTTTGAATTAAAAAAAAGACCTAAAAATAAAGCAGTTATTGTCCTAGCAGGGAATAAAAATCACATACAACCCTTTATAGAGAATTTAACTCAATCAGAAAAAAAAGATTTGTATGAAAAATGGCCAGGTCCGCATACTTGGCTAATTCCTGCGATAGATTCAATACCAATATGGTTAAAGGGAGATACTGGTATGGTTGCCTTAAGGTTATCTTCACATCCTGATGTCATAAATATAACTAATGAACTGAACAGCCCAATTTGCTCAACCTCTGCTAATTTGAGCGGCGAAGAGACAGCTAAAAACAAGACAGAAATAAAAGAGATTTTTGGTCCAGATCTTTACATTGCCGATGGAGAGCTAGGCAAACTAAATAAGCCATCTTCAGTCCAAGAGTTAATTACTGGTAAATGGATTAGAAGATGAAGTTAGGCGTTATAGGGTCTCCAATAGAGCACAGTAAATCACCAGAAATCCATACAAACTTTGCCAATCAATTTGATTTAGATTTAGTTTTTGATAAATATTTGGTAGACAAAGATGAGTGTTTAGAATGGGTCAAAAGTTTTTTTGAAGACGGAGGACTTGGTCTTAGCGTCACACTACCGCTTAAAGAATTAGTTTTAGAAATAGCTGACGATGTTTCTTTGAGAGCTAAACAAGCGGCAGCTGCAAATATGCTTTTTTTAAAAGAAGGTAAAATTTTTGCAGATTGCACAGATGGACTTGGATTGGTAACTGACTTAAAAACAAAGAATGTAGACATTGCTGACAAAAAAATTCTGATTCTAGGAGCTGGAGGTGCGGCAAAAGGTATTGTTCCATCTTTATTGAATGAAAATCCTAAGCAGGTAATTGTAGCGAATAGAACACCAGAAAAAGCCATTCGGTTAGTGGCTCAAATCCAAGAATTAGGCGGGTCTCAGATGAAAAGTTCTATTCTTATGCCTTCGAGTTTAACTCTGGATAATCTAGAAAACACTTCTTTTGACCTTGTTATAAATGCAACTTCTGCTTCAACTTCACTAGACCAAAATTTAGAAGTAGACCCATCCATTTTTAAGGATGCAGCTGTAGCCCTTGATTTATACTACTCTCAGACCGATACCTTATTCATGCAGATGGCAAAAGAACAATCTGTAGTAAAGGTTTTCGATGGATGGGGCATGTTAGTGGAACAAGCAGCTGAGTCTTTTTCACAGTGGACAGGCTTTAAACCAGACACTACAGGCCTACTTGAGTCACGTGGAGCCTAAGGCTCGAATAAGCTAAAATACACGCAAAATTTCAATCTATACGTTTCGAGTGATGATTATTTTTAGAACAATTCTGTTTGCTTTGCCACTTTTATCTTTGCCAGCCTTAGCTGGTTGGGACGACGTAAATATGTCTCCTGGAGCTACGGCTTTGGGACAGGAAATCTTTGGCCTCCACATGACCATTTTCTGGATATGTTTTGCTATCGGCGTTGCCGTGTTGGGAGCGATGGCTTTTATCTTGTTTAGGTA
This sequence comes from Gammaproteobacteria bacterium, assembly GCA_004213955.1. Lineage (GTDB taxonomy): Bacteria > Pseudomonadota > Gammaproteobacteria > Magnimaribacterales > AG-339-G14 > AG-339-G14. The sequence continues at coordinate 1,351 of SGZL01000021.1, read as the reverse complement.
TAGAAAAAAAGAGGGCGTTGAAGCCGCAAAATTTGACGACAGTACTTTCTTAGAATTCACTTGGACCATTTTGTTTGCTTTGATTTTGATCGGTATGTCAATTCCGGCGACTATTACAATGATCAGAGCCTATGATGACACTGAAGGCGATATAAACATTCTGATAACAGGTCACCAATGGAAATGGCAATACGAGTATATTGAAGACGAGGTAAGTTTTTTTAGTAACTTGTCTACCTCATTGGACGAAAGAAATAATCTTGCGCCTAAGGGAGAAAATTATCTTTTAGAAGTGGATGAACACTTAGTGATTCCAACTGGAGCAAGAATAAGATTTCTAATAACTGCAAATGATGTGATTCACTCTTGGTGGGTGCCAGACTTTGCGATTAAACAAGATGCAATTCCTGGATTTGTAAACACCGGATGGACGCAGGTCAATGAACCTGGAATTTTCAGAGGACAATGCACCGAGCTTTGTGGCCAATATCATGGCTACATGCCAATCGTTGTGGAAGCAGTCTCACCTGATCAATACAAAGAATTCATCATGCAAAAGAAAGAAGCCAAGCTTCAACAAGCCGCGTTGACTGAAAAACTTTGGACCACTGAAGAGTTGATGGCTATGGGAGAGGGAATTTACCAAAAGAATTGCGTTGCCTGTCATCAAGTTAATGGACAAGGGTTAGCACCCGTGTTTCCTGCTTTGGCTGGAAGCGACATCGTCATGAATGATAAAGCAAGACAAATAGAAATTTTAATGGAAGGAGTTCAAGGCGCTGCTATGCAATCATACGCTGAGCAGTTAACCGAAGTAGAAATTGCTGCGGTCATAACTTACACCAGAAAATCCTGGAACAACGATCCCACAGGTAATGCTGAAATCGTAGCTCCTAAAGAAATACTAGATTACAAAACTAATAAATTATAGAGGAAATAAAATGAGTGCAGTCATAGAGTCACATCACGACGACCATCACCACGGACCAGCAAAAGGGTTCTCTCGATGGTTGTACACTACAAACCATAAGGATATCGGTTCGCTATATCTTTGGTTTAGTTTCATCATGCTTTTTGTCGGTGGAGCCATGGCAATGGTAATTAGAGCTGAGCTTTTTGAGCCTGGCAGTCAGATCGTGTCGCCGGAATTCTACAACCAAATGGTTACGAATCATGGACTAATTATGGTCTTCGGGGTGATTATGCCGGCCTTTGTGGGTCTGGCCAATTGGATGATTCCTATGCAAATTGGTGCCCCAGACATGGCGCTTCCAAGACTTAATAATCTAAGCTTCTGGATTTTGCCAGCTGCTTTTGGGGTCCTGCTTTCAACCTTTTTAATGGAAGGCGG
>SGZL01000020.1 GCA_004213955.1 Gammaproteobacteria bacterium | reverse complement strand
AGAAGACCTGCCTCAAATGCTGATCCATATAAAATTCTAGCTCATATTGTTGGGACTTTAACCAAGTAAAACCTTTTAATATGTTTAATAGTTCTTCTGTCGAAAGATAGAAGAACTATATGAGTACGAGCTGAATTTTATGAGAAGAGAATTATCTGAAAAATTAAAAAAACTTTTAATAAGCTTTCTAACTTTTACAAAAAGCTATTTTTCAATTTAATTAACATGAAAAATAATACAAAATCCTTTTCAAACTTTGCATTGGATTTTATTTCTACAAAAATTTTAATCGCTAATAAAAAGCTTCAAATTATTTATCTCAATAAGGCTGCCGAAGATTTTTTAAATACGACTTTTGAAGATGCTGAAAATAAAAATATATCTAAAATTTTTTTTGAAAAGCCCAAGAATGATTTAGAGCTCAAAGAATTATTTGAAAATAAAAGTCATCTAAAAAGACATATAACTACATTGTTTTTAAATAATGATTTAAAGAAGAAAACTTCTTTCTTAGCAACTTATTTTGAAGATGAAAAAAAAGATGAATTTATAGTTTTTGAATTCTTCAGTGCTGATAAAACTTCTATTGAATCAAAAAGAGAGCGCCAATTTAAAGGGGATGTAATTACTAATGCTTTTTCAAAAGTTTTGGCCCATGAAATAAAAAATCCTTTAAGCGGTATAAAAGGTTCTGCTCAACTATTGATGAACAAAGTAGATGATCCTGAAAATCAGGAATTCTTAAATATAATTCTTAAAGAAACAGATAGAATCACAAAGATTATTGATCAGGTTTCAAAAAAGAATTTTCAGCTTAATCAAAAGCCTTTCAATGTTCACAGTATTCTTGAAAAGATTCCAAATTTTGTAGATTCATTAAATCTTGCCGATATATCTGTTCAAAGAGATTATGATCCCAGTATTCCACTTCTTAATGTTGATGATAATCTTTTGGGTCAAGTTTTCTATAACTTAGCTAGAAACTCAGTAGAGGCGATAGATTCGAGTAAAAAAGGAAATAAAATAATTTTAAGAACTAGGATTATTTATGAAACATTTATTAATAAAACGTTTCATAAATCTGCGTGTTTGATTGAGATTTCTGATAACGGACCCGGTATTCCAGATGATTTGATAGACTCAATTTTTTTTCCCTTGGTTTCTACAAAAGAAATAACTTCTGGGCTTGGTTTAGCTATCGCTAGAGGGATAATTAATCAACATAAAGGTGAGATAGATTGCTTAAGCAACTCTAAAGAGACAACTTTTTCTGTGATTTTACCAATTGAAGAAAATTCGGAATTTGCAAAGGAGGAATTAAATGCCTAGGCCAAAAAAAGTTTGGATAGCAGATGATGATGAGTCTATAAGATTTATATTAGAAAAGGGTCTTTTAGATGCTGGATTTCACGTCAATGTTTTTGAAGACGGTAATGAGGTTGTAAATCACTTAGATATAGAGAAACCTCACGTACTCTTAACTGATCTTAAGATGCCAGGAAGAGATGGCATGGATCTTTTAGATACTTTTAAAAATGACTATCCAAATATTCCAGTGATTATGATGACTGCTCATTCTGACTTGGATACTACTGTAGAAGCCTTTGAAAATGGCGCTTGGGACTATATAGCAAAACCATTTGATCTAAACGGAGCAATAGAAAAAATTACAAAAGCATTGAGCGAACAAAAAAAGAGTCAAAAAAAATCTATTTCAAGCGAGGAAATAGATATTAAAGGTGGAAAACTAATCGGTAAGTCAAATGTAATGCAGGATTTGTTCAACTCGATAGGAAAACTATCACATTCAAGCAGCACTGTGCTTTTATATGGAGAGTCGGGAACAGGAAAAGAATTGGTAGCAAGAGCGATTTACGAACATTCTGATAGACAAAATAAAAAATTAATTTCTTTAAATATGGCAGATATTCCAATTGAGTTATTAGAATCAGAACTCTTTGGTTATGAAAAGGGAGCTTTTACAGGAGCGTCACAAAAAAAATTAGGAAGGTTTGAGCAAGCTCATGAAGGAACGCTTTTTTTAGACGAAATCGGAGATATGCCTTTTGAAACTCAAACAAGAATTCTAAGAGTTTTATCTTCCGGTGAATTTTATAGAATTGGCGGCACCGATCCTGTAAAGGTCGATGTAAGAATTATTGCAGCCACAAATCAAAACTTGAACGACAAAGTAAAATCAGGAGCTTTCAGAGAAGATTTATTTCACCGCTTGAATGTAATAAGAATTGCATTGCCGCCCTTAAGAGAAAGAAAAGAAGACATTCCTCTTTTAGCTAACTACTTTCTTAATAAATATAGCGAAGACTTAAAATCCGAACCAAAGATTCTATCAAGTGAAGTTGAAGAACTATTTAGAAATCTAATCTGGCCTGGCAATGTTTTGCAATTACAGAACTTATGCCATTCATTAACAGTACTTTCTTCAGCACAAGAAATTATCATTGCTGACTTACCCAATGATCTGATAATTCAAAAAAAAGGTCCTGACTTAACTTGGAACGATATGCTTGAAACATGGGCATCGAAAGAATTGCTTAATGGTGAAGATCATATTCTCAACTCAACTGTTCCAATGTTTGAAAAAACTCTAATCAAAGTTGCTTTGAAAGCTTCGAAAGGCAAAAAAAGCGAAGCTGCAAAACTTTTAGGATGGGGTCGAAATACTCTTGCTCGAAAAATGCAAGAATTAGATTTTTAAATCTTTAAATAACTTTTAATTGATCTAATCCAACAATGGTAATCCATCAGCCGTCCAGGAATTAATTCCCCCTTTAAGAATAAAAGTATCTGTTCCAGATTTTTTTAATTCTTTTGAAAACTCATCAGATTTATTACCGTTTTGACAAAAAAGTACTATGGGTTTTTCTGAATTTTTTTCTATTTCTTTTTTACAGTTTTCTAAGTCAGGTCCGACGTATATGGCTTGGCTAATTTTTCCTTTGGAAAATTCTTTTTCATTTCTTAAGTCTATCAATAAAGCATCTTTATTATTTAATTGAAAAATTACTTCTTGAGGGTCTAATTTTGTAGCTTTTCTGGAATTCTCAGAGTAAAAAAATAAAGAGATGGCTACCACCAAAGGAAGTACTAAAAACCAATTTGTTATTAAAAATTCAAAGAAATAAGGCATTAGAGGAGTATCATAACGTATTTAAAAATATTAACTATGACTGAAGATAAAAATAATTATTTAGTACTGGTAAGGCATGGTCAAAGCGAATGGAATGAAAAAAATCTTTTCACAGGCTGGAAAAATCCCCCTCTGACAAAACTTGGAAGGCAAGAAGCTAGAAAAACTGGAGTGAAAATAAAATCGCTTGGTTTGAGTTTTGATTTACATTTCACTTCTGAATTAGTGAGAGCTCAAAATACAGGAGAAATTATCCAAGAAGAAATAAAACAAGAAATTGAAACGTTTAAGAATATTGCTCTTAATGAGAGAGACTATGGAGATTTATCAGGCTTAAATAAAGACGAGGCAAGAAAAGAATGGGGTGAAGAACAAGTTCATATTTGGCGACGTTCTTATGATATTCCTCCTCCAGGGGGAGAGAGTTTAAAAGATACCCTGAATAGAGTTTTACCCTACTTTGAAAAAACTATTAGACCTGAACTTGATAAGAAAAAAAATATTTTGGTTACTGCTCATGGTAATTCTTTGAGAGCTCTTATAAAGAAGATAGAAAATATTTCCTCTGATGACATAGTTAAGCTTGAAATTGCAACTGGCGAGCCAATTATTTACTCTTTTTTTGAAGAAAGGTTCGTAAGATTAACTATTTGATCTTACAGATATCTTATTTTTAATAAGCTCTTCTTTTACTCTTTCAATTGATATTTCTTTGTAATGAAAAATACTCGCGGCTAAAACAGCATCGGCTTCTCCGATTTTGATAGCATCAACTAAATGATCTAAAGTGCCCGCACCTCCAGACGCTATTAAAGGAATTTTTAACGCAGAAGCAAGCTTTTGATTCAATTCGTTGTCATACCCACTCTTTGTTCCATCCTTATCCATTGAAGTCATTAAAATTTCACCCGCTCCTAGATCTTCAACTTTTTTTGACCAATCAATTGCATTCAGTTGAGTTTTATTTTTTCCACCATGGGTGAAAACTGACCATGAGTCTCCTTCTTTTTTTGCATCAATTGCAACAACAATACATTGTGAGCCAAATTCTTTGGAAGCGTGCTGTATTAGTTCAGGCTCTAAGATTGCTGAAGTATTAATAGAAACTTTATCCGCTCCAGATTTTAGTAGAACCTCAATATCTTGAATTTTTTTAATTCCTCCACCCACTGTGAATGGTATAAAAACTTGATTAGCTATTGCTTCAACTGTAGCTAAAGTCGTAGATCTCTTTTGATAAGAGGCGTCTATGTCCAGCATACATATCTCATCTGCACCTTCGAGATCATACCTTTTTGCAACTTCTGCAGGATCGCCAGCATCTACGATATTTTCAAAATTTATACCCTTAACAACTCGCCCATCTCTTACGTCCAAACAGGGAATGATTCTAGCCGTAAGTGACATTAACTTTTAAACCTCTCTAAGATTTCATCTAAATTAATCGAGCCTTCGTATAAGGCTTTTCCACATATAGCTCCGTAGATATTTTTTAATAGAGACAATTTTTCTAAGTCTTCCAACTTACTTACTCCTCCTGATGCAATAACTGGAAATTTAGACGCTTCGGCTAATTTTTTTGTTTCTTCAATGTTTGGACCCATCATCATGCCGTCTTTATCAATATCTGTATAAATAATCTGGAAAATAGGCAATTCTTTAAAGTCTTCTACTAGATCAGTTGCCAATACGTCTGAAGTTTTTGTCCAAGCCTCGGTTGCAACAAAGCCTTTCTTTGCATCCAATCCTAAAATAATTTTCTTAGGATACATTTCACAAGCATTTACAAAAAAGTCTTTGTCTGTAATTGCAACACTACCCAAAATAAAATAATCGATGCCTAAATTCACATAATTCTTTAAGGTATCGAGATTTCTTATTCCGCCACCCAGTTGAAAAAAAATATCTGGAAAAGATTTTTTAATTTTTTCTATAGCTGCAAAATTTGTAGAGTTTCCATTATACGCTCCATCAAGATCTACCAAATGTATTCGTTTAGCGCCTAGTCTTATCCAATGCTCGGCTGCGTCAGTAGGATCATCAAAGTAAATTTTTGTTGAATCAAGGTCACCTTTTTGTAATCTGACACATTTTCCATTTTGAATATCTATTGCAGGGATGGGAATCATATTTTCCAATCAATAAAGTTTTTTAAAAATTTTAATCCAGGATCGCCGCTTTTTTCAGGATGAAACTGAACACCAATTATATTCTCATGAAGAACTGCAGAATTAAAAATCTCTCCATGCTCAGTTTGAGAAAAAACATTTTTCTCATTTAGTTTTTTTGAAGCAAAAGAGTGTACAAAATAAAAGTTGCTTGAATTGGGAATATCATTATTTATAAAGTGATCTTTCTTAAATTCAACTTGATTCCACCCCATGTGAGGAATCTTTAAATTCCTTTTTTTGGTAAGTCGTTCTACTTTTTCTGGAAAGATATTTAATCCCTTATCTTTTGGAGATTCCTCACTAAGAGAAAATAAAACTTGTAAGCCTAAACAAATTCCCAAATACGGTTTTTCAGATAACGACTTTTTTAAACTTTCAAACAGATCATTTTTTTTTAAGTTATTGATGCAGGAACCCATTGATCCTTGACCTGGAAGAATTATCTTATCAATAGATTTTAATTCTTCAGGATTAGTGACTATTTTTGCTTCGGCTCCTAGAAAACTTATTGCTCTAAGAACAGAAAAAATATTACTTGCACCATAATCTACGATACCTATTTGCATTACGAAAAAAACCTCCTAAAGGGAGCCTTTGGTAGAGGGGATTTGGTCAATTTTAGCCTCATCGAGAGCACACGCTTGTTTAAGCGCCAATGCAAAAGCTTTAAAAATTGTTTCAGCTTGGTGATGAGCATTTATACCTTTTAAATTATCAATATGTATTGTCGCGAGGGCTTTATTTGTAAAACCCTGAAAAAATTCTCTTAGCAGTTGTAAATCAAAGTCATTTATAGTGTCTTTAGTAAACTCTACATTCCAACTTAAACCAGGTCTGCCTGAAAAATCTACAACAACTCTCGACAAAGCTTCATCTAATGGAGCATAAGCAGAACCAAATCTTTTGATGCCTTTTTTTTCGCCTAAAGCTTTATTAAATGCATCTCCCATACAAATTCCTACGTCCTCTACTGTGTGATGAGCATCTACCTCAAGATCACCGGTTGCGGATAAATCTATATCAAAATCGCCATGCTTTGAAACTTGTTCAAGCATATGGGAAAAAAATGGCAAATCAATTGCATGGTCACTTTTTCCACTGCCATCTAAATTTAACGATAAAGAGATTTGAGTTTCTTTTGTATTTCTTTCTAAATCTATTTTTCTCATAAAGAGCTATTATAACGGAGCACAGGATTTAAAATAAGTTTATGAATAATTTTTCTCAAAAAATTATATCTTGGTATGAGGTAAGCGGAAGAAAAAATCTTCCTTGGCAAGTTGAAGATCCCTATAAAATCTGGATTTCTGAAATTATGCTGCAACAAACTCAAGTTAAAACTGTAATACCCTATTTTGAGAACTTTACCTCGAAATTTCCAAATATTGAAAGTTTGGCAAAAACTAGTTTGGATGATGTCCTGTCCCTTTGGTCTGGTCTTGGATATTACTCTAGGGCAAAAAATATTCATAAAACTGCAATAATTTTAGAAAAAGATTTCAATTGTTCTCTTCCTGATACTTTAGAGGACTTAATGACGCTTCCCGGGATCGGATTTTCAACAGCTGGGGCAATACTTTCGCTTGGATTCAAAAAACCAGGAGTAATTCTTGATGGAAATGTAAAAAGAGTTTTATTGAGAATGTCAGGTAATAAATCGCCCATGAATCAGTATAAGACTGAAAAATCATTAAAAGAGTTCGCTAAAATTCTACTTCCAAGCACTAAACATAAACAATATTCTCAAGGTCTGATGGATCTTGGAGCCATAATATGTAAGCCTAAAAACCCTGAATGTAATATGTGTCCAGTAGTTATCGACTGTAGTGCCAATGAAAAAGAAATCCAAAACGAGATACCTGTAAAAATAAATAAAATAGAAAAAAAAGAAAAAATAATTGAGTGGGTTTTAATTAAAACAAAAACTAAAGTTCTCCTGAAAAGAAATAAGGAATCAGGAATATGGCAAAATCTTTGGCTGCTTCCTGAAAAGAAAATTTTATCACTCAAAAAAATTACAAATCTTGATCCAATTGAAGAAGATTTTCCAAGCTTCGTGCATCAACTTTCACATAAGAAACTCTTAATTTCTCTCAAGATTTACACTATAAAAAATAAAGATAGATTGCCAATTAATAGAAGTCTTTTTAATTGGGTAAATATATCTGATTCAGTTAATATGGGAGTCCCAAAACCTGTAAAAGAAATATTAAATAAAATATGATTGAAGTTGTATTTTGCAGAAAATTTAAAGAAGACTTGCCAAAAATGGTCAGGCCTCCCTACCCTGGAATAAAAGGTGAAGAACTTTTCAATTCTGTTTCTAAAAAAGCATGGGATGAATGGGTGATACTTCAAACAACACTTATAAATGAGAAGCAATTGGATCTTTCAAGAAAAGATGACAGAGATTATCTCAATACTCAGCTAGAGTTGTTTTTAGATAATAAAGATCACGACAAGGCTGAAGGTTTTACAGAAATTTAATTTAAGTAAAATCTAATGTCGGATATAAATAAATTATTAGAAAATCTCACTTTAGAAGAAAAAATTTCCCTATTAACTGGTTTCAACTCATGGTATTCCAACAAAATACCAAGGCTTAAAATTCCAAGTATGAAAATGTCCGATGGACCCAATGGTGTAAGAGGTGATTCTACTTCTGGGAAAAGCTCTGCTTGCTTCCCCTGCCCAATCTCGATGGGATCTACATGGAACAAAAAATTAATTAAAAAAATTGGCACAGCTTTAGGCGAAGAAGCTTTAGATAAGGATGTAGACGTTCTTCTTGGACCAACTATAAATCTTCATAGACATCCTTTAGGTGGAAGACATTTTGAAAATTTTTCTGAAGATCCGTTCTTAACTGCAGAAATTGCTGTGGCATATGTCAAAGGTGTTCAATCAAAAAGAGTTTCAGCCTGCCTAAAGCACTTTGTTGCTAATGACACAGAATTTGAAAGACACACAGTAAGTTCTAACTTAGATGAAAGGACTTTAAGAGAAGTTTATCTTTTACCATTTGAAATGGGCATAAAAAAAGCCAAAGCAAAGTCTGTAATGTCAGCATATAACAAACTAAATAATATTTACTGTAGTTCAAATGAAGATTTATTAGTGAAAGTCTTAAAAAAAGAATGGGGTTTTGATGGATACGTTGTTAGTGATTGGGGGGCTGCTTTAGAAACTATCAAAAATGCAAAAGGTGGTTTAGACATGGAAATGCCTGGGCCAGGGCATACTTGGGGAGAAAAACTTAAAGAGGCTGTTGAAAAAAAAGAGGTGTCTCAAGAACTAATTGATGACAAAGTTAGAAGGATTCTAACAACAATGGAATTTACTGGTAGAACCGATTCTCCCGAGAATAAACCCGAAAAAGAAAACAATAGAAAGTCTCATAAAAAGTTATTGAGAAAATGCGCTAGCGAAGGCATGGTCTTAATGAAAAATGAAAATTTTTTGCCTTTAACTAACCATAAAGATAAAACTATTGCTGTAATAGGTCCTAATGCAAAAGTTAGTCAAATCATTGGGGGTGGAAGTGCAAGCTTAAAACCTCACTATCAAGTTCATCCCCTAGAAGCTTTGAAAGAACATATGAAAGATAATGATATTTCCTACTCGAAAGGAACTCATACTCATAAATATCTCCCTAAGTTTGATGAATCTTTATTTATTGATTCCAAAGGATTTAAAGTTGAATATTTTGATAGCGAAATAGATCAATCAAACCTTCTCAAGACAGAAATACTCAAAGGTAATAAATTCTGGGTTTTTGATGGTTTTGCAAAAGATATTATCAATCGAGAAGAAAGGCCAGATATCAAGGTAAGGTTTTCATGTGAATATGTCCCCGATGTTCAAGGAATCCATGAATTTGAAGTATTTGGAATTGGACCATGTTTTATGAAAATTGATGGCAAGCAAATAATTGATAATGCAAATGACATTATGCCTGGAGAAGCTTTCTTTTCTTTTGGTAGTGAATCTAGAAAATCTAAGCAAACATTAGAAAAAAATAAAAAGTATTTAATTGAGATCATTTACTCCTTTGAAGGTAGATTTCCTGCAGTTCAATTCGGTTGTCTACCGCCTGATAAATTGAATTTATTAGATGAAGCAAAAAAATTAGCTGAGTCAGCAGATATCTTAATTGTAGTTGCAGGAACTAATTCCGATTGGGAAACTGAAGGCCATGATAGAAAAAGTCTTGAATTGCCATGTAATCAAGATGAGCTAATTAATCAAATTACCGATATTAATTCTAATTGTGTTGTGGTTTTAAACACCGGTGCTCCAGTAAGTATGTCTTGGTCTGAGAAGCCTAAAGCTATAATCCAATCATGGTTTGGTGGTCAAGAGTATGGAAACGCTTTAATGGATATCATTTTTGGAAAAACAAATCCTTCTGGAAAACTGCCCACTACCTTTCCTAATAAAATTGAAGACACACCGGCTTTTTCATCTTATCCCGGTGAAAATTCTCAAATGAATTATGAGGAGAAATTATTAATCGGGCACCGATGGTATGAAAAAAATGAAATTAAACCATTATTCCCTTTTGGTCATGGTCTTTCTTACACTAATTATGAGTATAAAAATTTAAAAGTTGAACATGAGGCTGGAAAGGTTTTATGTCGTTTAGAGGTTTCAAATGTTGGTAAATTTGACGGAAAGGAAATTATTCAATGTTATATAAGCAGTCCAATAACAGATAAAGAAGAACCCATTAAGACCTTACAAAATTTCAAGAAAATTAAAATAAAGAAAGGACAAACTAAGCGTATTAAATTAAAACTTAATAAAAGAAATTTTTCTTATTGGGACGTCTCTTCAAAAAGTTGGAAAATAAAAAAAGGGGATCACGAAATATTGATTGGTTCCTCTTCAGACAAAATTCTGTTAAGAGATAAAATTTCTTGGTAAAAATTTACCCTTCCATAAGAAAATGTAGTTGCTCTTGATTAAGATTAATTCTTAAAGCTTGCATACAACTTTCAGATTCAAACAAGTTTCTTGGCCCTACCAAGGGAAATATATTTTCGTTTCGATTAATAACATATGCCAAAGCTAACTCTATAGGGCTACAGTTCAACTTCTCAGCTAACTCGAAACATCTTTTTCTTCGATCTAAATTATCTTTACTATGCCATACTCTAATTTCTTCCTCTAAAGTTGGATTTGCCCCGTGAATAAATTTTGGGAATAAATCTTGTTGAACAAAAAAACCTCTGGCTTGGCTGGACCAGGGAAGTAAATAGATATTATTTGATACTAAATAATCTAAATATTTTTCATCACAACTCACACATCCAGGCCAAACTGGTTTATTCATTTTTGCTAAACTGAAGTTGTTACTTAATACTTTAAATCCTTCCTTATTATTTTTAGTAGCATACTCGTTAGCTTTCCTAAATCTTTCCAAAGTCCAATTAGAAGCTCCGAATACTGTAAAAAGACCAGATGATTGCAATTTATTCAATTCATCAATGAACTCTTCAACTGGGATCTCTGGATTATCTCTATGCAAACAATATATATCTAACCTATCTAAATTCATGCGATTCAGAGATTCTTCTAATTGTGGTTTTATATTTTCTGGCTCACAGTCAGGTGTATGTGCTCCCTTTCCTAAAATTACTATTTCATCCCTTAGATTACGCTCGTTTATCCATGCACCAAGGTATCCGTCGGAAAGGCCATTATTGTAAATATATGCTGTATCAAATATTCTTCCGCCCTGCTGATAGAAATGCTCAAACATACAAAATGCATGTAGTTCTGATATTTGATTATCACATCCAAAAACAATTCTGGGAGCTAACTTTCCTGAAATAGAAAATAATTTGTGATCTTTGTTTGAGTTCAAATTAAAGTCTAAACCTCTGATAGCAGAATTCTTTATTTCATTACTCGGCAATTTTATTCCAAGTTTCGAATACCATTTTTCCAACCATAAAATATTTCCTAAAGTATCTTTATGCGACATCAATGATGACTCAAATTTATTTTCTTTAATGCAATTGGCTGCTTCATCTATTTCTCTTGTAAACAAACCAACTTCATCTGTAATTTCGAAAAATTCGTTTTTACCTTTATTTGAAAACTTAATTAAAGACTTTCCATTGTTAAATTGACCGCAGTGCCAAGGATCTGAGATTTCTAGTCTTAAACTATCTGCTTCCACGATAAGATTGTTTTTATACTGTTCTTGAATAGAGGTTTTAATTTCGGCAGAAATGCCATCAGAAAAATTTACTGTCGCAGTAGACTTAGCATCCACTCCTGTTTCATCTAACTCGCCCTCCACAACTATTTCTAAAGGATCTGCGAAAGGTAAATTCTTTAACCTACCAGATATTAATCGCACCATCGAAAGAGGATAACATCCAACATCGAGAATTGCCCCGCCTGCTAAATAAGGATTTCTCAGCCTATGTTCTTTTGATACATTTGTTGCAAAGCCAAAGGAACTTTGCATTTTTACTTCCTTATTTAAAAAATGTTTCTCAATTAATTCTAAAACCTTAAATGTTTGAGGGTGACATCTGTACATAAATGCCTCCATTAGAAAAACATTTCTTTTTTGGGCTTCATTTATCAGAATCATTGATTCAGAAGAATTTATGGTTAAAGGTTTTTCACACAGCACGTGAAGATTTTGACGAACGCATTTAAGAGAATAATAAAAATGCGAATCATGAGGAGTTGCGACATACACCGCATCTAAATCGCTATCTAAAAAACTATCGAGATCATTGAAAGAAATTATTTTATGTTTTTTGGCAAAGGCCTCTGCTTTAGATTTATTGCGTCCAAATACCGATTTGAGCTCCGAAGTTTTAGAATTCTTAATAGAGTTAGCAAAAGCATTCGCTATAGCACCATTAGCTATCAAACCCCATTTAAGCTTTTCTCCCGTCATAAAATTTCTTTCCTAAAAATTTATTCTTATATTTTAAATTGATTGCGCATCAAAGACGATTCTTCTAATATAATTTCTTCTCAAAGCCCAGATAGCTCAGTTGGTAGAGCAAAGGACTGAAAATCCTTGTGTCGGTGGTTCGATCCCGCCTCTGGGCACCAACAAAATAATCTTTTATATTAAAAAAATAATAGTAAAATACCCCCCATGGGTATAAGAATTATTTGTCTTTTGTCTGTCATGTCGTTTGGACTTGATGCTAGACCTATATCTTACACAGGTGGTTCAACCATAATGGCGTTTTCAGATAACATAAAAAATTCTATCTACTACCATTATTCGCCATCCTATAAATACTCGATTGGGATTGAAGTTATAAGAAATAAATATTTTAATGATAATTATTCATATGTTAGATATACATACTTGATAAATAGAAAGAATACTGAAAACTCTCAAAGAAATTTGTATTTTCAATCTGGTGTTAGTTCAAAAGGTTTTGATGAATTTTTTTATGGTGTACATGGAGATTGGGAAACAAGAAGATTATTTGTTGGTTTTGGAATAAAGGAAACTGAAAGAAAAATTCAAGACTATTTAGAACAATACTATCAAATAGGAGTTGCACCCTATCTTGGTGATTACGGTGACTTGCACACATGGATAATGATTAAGGCAAAAGATAATTCTCTTGAGAATAAGTGGTCAACTTACCCTGTATTAAAATTTTTTAAAGGAAATGTTCTTATGGAATTTGGTTATAGCAAAAAAACTAAATGGGATATTCATCTAATGTATAGATTTTGAGAGGAAAAATGAAAAATATATTATTAATTCTTATTTTTACTTCAATGGCATGGGGAGAAACCCCTCATGACGGCATGCATCATACTCATGAACAACATGTGCATGAAGAATTTGTAGATGGTAAGAAATTAGAAGTTGATCCTGAGAGATTTGATAAATTCGTTATGGATCTTGAAGATACCCAAATTGCAATCGTGAATGTTCAAGGTATGGTGTGTGATTTTTGTGCTAGAGGTATTGAAAAAACATTTAAAAAAGACACTAATGTAAAAAAAGTAGACGTTGATCTGAGCAAAGGAAAAGTTTTAATTGCATACAATGTTGCTCATGAAATAATCTTTGATGATATCAAGGAAAAAATTCTAATAAACGGACAAAATGCAATTGATATGCAGGTTATTAATCTTTAAAAATTATGCAAGATAA